>NZ_CP181244.1:959126-1278835 GCF_047837985.1 Neisseria sp. CCUG12390 | reverse complement strand
TCGGCACGCTCATGGCATGGCCGCGAACGGCGATGTCAATGTGTTCGACGTGCCGCCAAAACGATTTGCCGTACACCGCCAGCAAATCCTGCGCGGCGGTTTCCAACAATTCGTCACCGCCTGCTTCCAAAAGCCAACGGCGGACGTTTTCAGGCGTGTCGTGGTTCAGGGCGGTATAGGCGGTAAAAATGGTGCGCTCGGGTTTGGCGACGCGGATTTGCTGGTGGGTGGAAACGACGTAACCCAGCGAACGGCTGCCGCAAACCACGTTATCCCACGCCAATTCACTTTCGCCCTGCTCTTCGGGGAAACGGTTCAGCACAAAATTCGCCACCAGCCACGGTGCGTAAACAGGTGTCTGCAAACCGTATTGCTGCGGATTTTCAACAATCCGTGCGGCAACCATCAGCGGCATGGCGCAGATGACTTTCTGCGCGGTAACGGCATAGGTCTCTCGGCTTGAATGGTCGTAAAGCCATACTTCCACGCCGTCTGAAAATTCGCGGATTTTGACTGCCGAAGCCTTGACCGAAGCCGGCTGCGCCAAGCGGATCATGTTTTCAGACGGCCATCGGCTCAAGGTCTGCAAGCCGCTTTGTTCACGCAGCCTGCCCGACAAATGCGCTAAACCTTCCGACCAGGTCAGCACCGTATCCGCGCTGTTACGGGCGGCAAAATAATGCAGCCCGGCAAACGCGGATACCTGCGCAAGCCCCTGCCCGTAATCGTCGCGGCAGCAGTAATCGAGATACCAACGCAAAGTCGGCGCAACATAGTTTTCCCGATCCAGCCATTGCGCAAACGTCAATTTATCGAGCGCGCGCCATTGCGTATCATGCGACGACAAGGCGATGGGAATGGCGAAGATTTTCTTGCCGTCGCTGCCATAAGCGTTTTTCAGACGGCCTATCAAAGCAAAAAAGCGGCGGCTGTCGTCGTCATCTTCGGGCAGCAAATCCGCCTGCCACGCTTGGCGGTAAAACAAACGTGCTTCGGGTGCATGAACCAAATCGGTTTCGCGGTAGCTGCCGGCGGCCTGCAAAATGCCGAAATCGCGCAACATCTCGCGGATGTGGACGCTTTCTTTGGAAGGTAATGCCAGATAGTGCGCACCACCCGGGGCGGCAAGGCCGTCTGAAAAACGGTAGGCCGCATTATTGCCGTCCGGCTCGAAACCTTCGGCCAGCAACACATCCCGATGGCCGTGCTTCGCCAGATACCACAACGCGCTCAAACCTGCCGCACCGCTGCCTAAAATCAGCGTGTTGCACCGATAATGTTTTTTCGGAGCCGACAGTAATTTTGAATCGCGCAACAGATGGCCCAGCGGCAAACCGACGCGGTTGACCGAAACGGTGGGCATGGCGTTGAGATGACGGTAGCCGAGATAGGAGAAAACGGAAGCGGCGGAAAGCGCAGCGGTATAGCTAAAGAGCTGGCGGCGGGTCAGGTTCATAAAATGCGTTTAAAAAGGAGAGAAGGCCGTCTGAAAATCACGGCCTGTCGGAAATTCAGGAAGAATGCAGCGTCAGGCTGCCGCCGCGCTTCTGCACCGTCCATTCGGCGCGTTCGGCCTGCAAAGCCTGCTGCAATATGCGGCGGACGGTTTCCAATTCGCTGCCGCCGCAGATAAACGCGTCAACGGCGGCGAAACCGTGTTCCGGCCAAGTGTGGATGCTGATGTGCGATTCGGCCAGCAGCAGCACGCCGGTGACGCCGCCTCCGCCGCCGAAGGTGTGGAAATGGCTGCCGATGACGGTTGCGCCTGCCGCTTGCGCCGCTTCGGCCAACAAAGTTTTCAGACGGCCTTCGTCTTTCAGAATCTCTGCATTGCAGCCGTATAAATCCAGCAGCCCGTGGTTTTCAGACGGCATTATTTATGCCCTCCGGACGAACCGCCGTAGCCGCCGATATAGCCGCCGCCGTGCGTGCGCGAGCCGCCCGAACCGTCGGACACGATGGCATAATTGTTGGCGGTCACCATCAGGACAATCAGGGATGCAATCATGATATAAACTGTTTTGGACATACCGTTTCCTTAATCGCCGTCATCGCCGCCGCGGCCTAAAAACCAGATAAACGCAATGCCGACGACCGTCGGAATCAACGATTCGTCAAACAGCTGCTCCGAATTCATCGCGAACCATGCCGGCAGGTTGACCAGCAGCAGAACGCCCGTTATCAACATGCGCAGCCCGTCGGAAATGCCGTCGGGACGCATTTGTGCGGTATAGCGCGGCGCATTGCTTTTCTCTTTCAAACCAAAAGCTTGGGCGATTTCCTTGTAGCGGACGGGTGTGCTTTTGCTCCAAGCCAGTTCGTTTTGCGACAATGCCGCCCCCAGTTTGCCGCCGCCCTGACGGTAATCGGTGTAATAGTTCAGATCACCCTTGCGTACCCGCCAGTAAAACGCACCCGCCGCCAATTCGACGCGGCCGCCGTAATCGTAGAGCTTTTCGCAACCCTGCGGCTGGTTGTTCGCATTCAGGCGCGGCCATTCTTCCAGCGTTTCCGAAACGCTCCATTCGCCCTCCGCCGTCTCCACCAGCCAACTGAAGCCGTGTTGCGGATGATACAGCAGGTATTCCGCCCACCAGCTTTCGGGAACCAGCGCACGGCTGCCCAAGCCGAACATTTTGTCAAAGGTTTCCTGCGCATCGGTCTCGCTGTAACGCACCGCGCCCATCACATAATAGTCGCGGTTGTTCAGACGGCCCGTGCTGCCTACCGGCAATGTAAACAGCGTCTCCTGCGCCTGCCGCATATGGTTGGCTTCAATCAGCCTGATTTTGTCTTCGCCGGCCTGCAATTCGCTGGCGCAACTCGGGCAGACGATGTGGCCGGTCAAACCGTTGACCCAATGCACGGGCGAACCGCAATTCGGACAATCCTCCGCCCTGCGCTCGCCTTTCAGACGGCCTGCGCTTTCCCTGATTTGATCGTCGCTGCGCGTGTGCTCCAAATGCAAATCGCTGAGTCTGACCGTCCGTCCGACAAAGGCTTGCGGCGGCGTATCGGCATAATCCAAAGTCAGAAACAGGTTTTCGCACCGCCAGTCGGCCACGCGGTTGGCGGTTTCGCCGTGCAGCGCAAACGGCAGCTCACCCTGCGCCGCCGCTTGGTTCAACGAAATTTCGCGCACGTCGGACGCGATAAACCGCTTGCCGTTGTGGGTCAGTTCGCCGAATCCCGCACGGATGTCGTGAAACGCAGGGACTTGCTCAGGCAGCGTTTCCGCCATCGTGAAAACATACAAATCGCCCGCTTCCGAAAGCCAGCCGTCATGCCCGTCGTCAAACAGCACATACCATTCGTTCCACACACCAGCGTCATACCGCACCTGCAAACGCCCCACAATGCGGAAACCGCGCATGAAAAACCGCCCCGCCGTACCGATTTGCAGCGGGCTGAAATCCTCCAGCAGAGCGGAGTCGCGGCCGGTATCGGCAATCCCGTCGTCGCGGCGCACCAGCATACTGTTGCAGTAGCCGCACACCAGTGTAACGGCGGTGGCGGAATGCGCTTCCACCGGCGCACCGCAGCTCGGACAATCGGTTTTGAAAAAAGGCGTATGGGTCATGGGGATTCGGTTTTATCGGGGAATATTCAGACGGCATTCAGGCCGTCTGAACATTCTTTCTGTTTTTCAATGATTGGATATGCTGTTCCGTCCGCTCCGGTGTGGCTTCGTAAACGGGATTGGACAAAACGGCACAGAAATCTGCACATTGTTCAATCGTAAATATTTCCTGCTGATGTTTTTGAACATAAGCAATAAAATCCCGAACCGGACAGACATTTTCCGGAAATTCGGTTTTCAGTCGGCAATGACGGTGGGTAAATACCACGACAGAATGAAACTGCTTTTCGGGCAATTTCAGTAATGCAGCCAATGCCTTGATATGTTTGTAGTTTTGCCACAAAGGATTTTGAAACGTAAACTTACTGCCTGAAGGCAGAGTATGCGTCCATTTCGGCTGACCGGCATTACCGAAAATCCAGCCTTGGAAATATTTGGCTTCCACTACAAAAATGCCGTAAGGCGAAACAATGATGTTGTCAATCTGCGTACTGCCGTTGCCAATCGGTACAATCAGATTATGAAAATAACGGTAACGGCTCGGGTCGAGTTTGGACAGCACTTCGACTTTAATAATCTGCTCACCGATTGCGCCTTTCAACTGCGTTTTTTCTTCGCGGCTCAAACTGCTCTTGGGATTCGGTTTCCTTGCATATTGCGAATCACGGTATTTTTTCCTGGGTTTTGCCGCGCTGCTTCCGTTTAACAGAAATACAATCAATAAAGCAAACAGCATTAAGAAAAACATAAATCCCACCAACGGCATAATCAAAGCCGTCATTTTTATTTTCCCCTTTTATCAATTTTCCGCAATGCCGTCTGAAAACTTTCATTCCATGTGGGACACATGTCTTTAAGGTTTCAGACGGCCTTTTTATTCATCAGCCAATCAGCTTTTTCAATACTTCCGCTTTGGCTTGGTCGTAGTCTTCCTGCGAAATCAGACCGTCGTCCAGCAGGGCTTTGAGTTTGCCCAATTTCGCCTGCGGATCGTCGGCGGTTTCCGAGGCCGTCTGAACGGGTGCGGCGGGGGCAAGTTGCGCGGCATTCGGCTGAAGCATGCCTGCCATTGCGCCGGCCATGGTTTGGCCGACACCTGCGCCCACACCGATTCCGGCACCGATTCCGGCCAGACCGCCTTCGTTTTGCGCGGCCATGGTAATCGCTTCGGCGGTTTGGTATTGGGCGTATTTGCCCATGTCGCCGATAACGCCCATGGAGATTTTTTTGTCCAGGGCCGTCTGAATGGCTTCGGGCAGGGTAATGCTCTCAACGGTGAAGTTTTCCAACACCAAGCCCAGTTTGGCAAATTCGACAGCCAGCAGTTCGGCCATTTTTTGCGACAGCAAAACCTGATTCGCCGCCATGTCGAGAAACGGAATGCCCGAGTTGCCGAATGCGGCGGCCAGTTGGGTTACGGCAATATTGCGCAATTGCGCTTCCAGTTCCTCTCCGCTGTAGGAAGCGGCCACGCCGGTGACTTCTTTGAAAAACTTGGCCGGATCGTTCACGCGGTAGCTGTACATGCCGAACGAGCGCAGCTGCACCGCGCCGAATTCGGAATCGCGCACGGTTATCGGCTGCGCGGTTCCCCATTTTCTGGCAAGCTGCTGTTTGGTATTGAAAAAGTAAACGTCGGATTTGAAGGGCGACTGGAATAATTTGTCCCAGTTTTTCAGGTTGGTCAAAACCGGCAGCGTCTGCGTGTTCAGCGTGTAACGCCCTGCGCCGAACACGTCGGCGGTCACGCCTTCATCGACGAACATTGCCATTTGCGCTTCGCGCACGGTCAGGCTTGCGCCGTTTTGGATTTCTTCGTCCTGCATGGGGAAACGCCACATCAGCAGGCGGTCGTCCGGTTCCGGCCATTGGATGACATCGATGAACTGTTTTTTGATAAAGTCGAATAAAGCCATTTTCTACTCCGAAACGTTAGGATAAACAGGCGGCGTTCAGCAGACCGATGGAGACGGACACCGCGCCGAATAACGCGCCGACGGCGACATTGTTGTTAATCAGTTCCTCGTTCGCCCCCTTGATGATGCAGGTGGAGGCAAAATACACCAAAATCTGCACCACCGCCGCACCCAAGCCCCATAAAATGAAATCGGTAAAGCCGACGCTGTGGGCAATGCTCGCCGCCAGCGTGACGCAGAAACCGACCAGCGCACCGCCGAACGACAAGGCGCAGGCCAAATTGCCGTTTTTAATCAGGCGCAATTCTTCGGCGGGCGTGATGCGCAGGTAAACCGCGCCGAACACCACCGTCATCGCGATACCGGCCAGCATGTATTGCAGATACAGAAAATATTGGGCAGGAGAAATGCTCACGATAGAAATCCTTTGGTTTGGTATAATTGCCGGAAAATTTTGCTGATTATGCCATCGAGTATGCGCTGCTGACAATGCACAGGCCGTCTGAAAGCGCGTTCCGCACAAATGCCGCCTGTTTTTCAGACGGCCTTTTGTTTTATCCACCCCACCCGACTTTTACCGCCGCAGGCCGTCTGAAACATGAAACTCAACCGCACGCTTATCATCTCCGTTTTCATCGTCGCCAGCTGCGGCTTGGCCTACGAACTCATTCTGGCCGCGCTCGCCAGCTACCTGCTGGGCGACAGCATTCTGCAATTTTCGTCCATCATCGGCCTGTATCTTTTTTCGATGGGCATCGGCGCGCATTTGTCGAAATACGTCAAAGACGAAGACACGCTGGCGCGCTTTATCGAAATCGAACTGCTCGTCGGCATCATCGGCGGTATTTCCGCGCTGGCTCTGTTTGTCGCGTTCGGTTTTTCCGCCGCGCCGTTCCGTACCCTGCTCTATGCGTTCGTGTTGATTGTCGGCACCATCGTCGGCATGGAAATCCCGCTGGTGATGCGCGTCTTGAACGAGCAGAAAGCCGATTTCAAAGAGCTGGTGGCCAAAGTGCTGAGCTTCGATTATCTGGGTGCGCTGGCGGTGTCGCTGCTGTTTCCGCTGGTATTCGCGCCTAAGCTCGGCATGGCGCGTTCGGCCTTATTGTTCGGTCTGCTCAACGCCGCCGTCGCCGCACTTACCGCCCGCATGTTCAAAGGCCGTCTGAAAAACTACCGCGCCCTGCAAACCCGCGCGGCGATTATGCTGCTGGTTTTGGCCGCTGCGTTTTTATACGCCGACCGGATTACCTTCCAAGCCGAACAACGCTACTTCGGCGATCCGATTGTCTATGAAAGCCATTCGCCCTATCAGCGGCTGGTCGTGACACGCTGGAAAGACGACACGCGGCTTTACCTCAACGGCAATTTGCAGTTTTCCTCGCGCGACGAAGTGCGCTACCACGAAGCCTTGGTCTTGCCGGTGATGCAGATGGGCAAGCGTGAAAACGTGCTGATACTCGGCGGCGGCGACGGCCTGGCCGCGCGGGAAGTGTTGAAATACGCCGATGTCGAACGCGTGACGCTGGTGGATTTGGATCCCGACATGACCGCCGCGTTCCGAACTTCCGCCGCTTTGAGCGCGCTCAACCAAGGTGCGCTGTCGCATCCGAAAATGACCGTCGTCAACGACGACGCGGCCAAATGGCTGGAAAACCATCACGACAAATTTGACGTCATCATCATCGATCTGCCCGACCCGTCGAATTTCTCCTTGGGCAAGCTCTATTCCGTACCGATGTACCGTCTGGTGGCGCGCCACCTGAAGCCGCAGGGCAGAATCACGGTACAGTCCACTTCGCCTTATTTCGCACCCAACGCTTATTGGTCGGTCGTCGCCACGCTGGAAGCAGCCGGTCTGCACACCGCGCCGTATCATGTGTATGTGCCTTCGTTCGGCGAATGGGGATTTGTGCTGGCTGCCGCGGAAAACCATTTTCCGGTTCCGCAGAGTTATGATGTGGAAACGAAATTTCTCAACGCCGAAACCACGGCGGCGATGTTCCACTTCCCGCCCGATATGGCGCGGCGTGATGTCGAGCCGAATTATTTGAACAACCAGATTTTGGTCAGCTATTTTGAGCGCGATTGGAACAGCGTGATTCGGTAGGTCAATCCACCTCAAATTTCAAAAAACAATCCGCGCAGCAGCTTATCGGTTTCGGCGGTAAATTGCCGCCCGAGTGCGGATAAAGTAAAAGGCCGTCTGAAAAATTTTTTTTCAGACGGCCTTTTGTCAATCAGCAGTATTCGCAATCCAAAATATCTTTGCGGATGTTTTTCAACAAAAACTCCGCCGCTGCATCGGATTCGGTTTGCACGAACACAAACAGTTTCGCGACGACTTTGCCGATAAATACTTTTTTCAGCGCGCAGGCATCGGCGATTTTGTAGGCATTCAAGAAACCGGCAATGTCCTGCGGCAAAACGCGTTTGGCCAATTTCACCGCAGCAATCCGTGCGTCGGTATCGAAGCGTTGCAGCAGGGTCTGGTTTTTATCCAGCTTCACACCGGCTTCTTTCTCCTCCGCCGTGGCGCGGTTGAACGCATCGTAGATTTCGGCGTAAAGCATGTCGTTCGGCCCTTCGAAAATCGTAAACGGACGGAAGTCGATGGCGATATTGCTGGCGACATGGCCGCTTTCAAAGCCTTTCGCGCCCAGCAGCTTTTGCAGCTTCTGCGCGGCTTCGTAGGTATATTCGGTCGCCAAGGTCTTGATGATGTTGGCTTCCATCACCTGATGCGCCACCGGCCGGTCGGGCGAAACGCGGTTGCAGGTAAAATCGTACAACACCTGCGACACTTCGTAACGACGCTCGATTTCGCGGCGTTCGAATTCGACAAACTTAATATCGTTGCGCACGTATTTTTTCGTATTTTCAACGATATATTCCATGATGCCGTGGGTCATGCCGACCAGTTGCAGGCGGCTGCGGATGAAAATGTTTTGGAATGCGCGCAGGCTGGCGGCATCGCTGTCGGACAGTTTCATCACCAAACTCGCCGGAATGTTGCCGTCGATGCGGTTGATAGCATAGCGCACCGCCCGCAGGCCTTCCGACTTCAATACTTCGTATTTAATGTATTCTTTCGGCACCAGCAGCAGGTTGATAACTTTCGACAATTTTCCGTTTTTGCGCTCTTTGGCCGCCACCAGCAGGAAATCGCTCTGCGAATTGCCCTGCCAATATTTCGCCGCGTTGACATACACCGTTTCGTCATCGATGTATTCGTAAAACGACTGCATTTCGCGCGCAATCGCCGCGCCGGAAGTCTCCGGTTCGGTCACGCCCAAGCCGCCGCCCTCGCCTTTGAAAATCAAATCCAGACCGAACCTGATTTGCGCATCGCTGCCGAACTCCTGCAAAGGCTGCAGCACCAGCGCACCCTCGATGCCGGTACGCAGCGTGACCGGCACGCCGTAATGTCCGGCCAAGCGCAACACTTCCTGAATTTCAAACTGGCTGCTTTTGCGCCCGCCGTGTTTTTCATCCAAAAACGGCAGCAGCAAGCCGGCATTTTTCAATTCCAGCCATTTGTCTTCCGGCAAATACTGCATCAAGCTCAACCCGCCGCCGAAAACGCGTGCGAACGTTTCTTCGATGTGCCGTAAAAAAGCAGCCGTATCCATGTTTACCGGCTGCAATGTAGATTCTGCAGGAGCCATACCACCTCGTTGATGATGTTTTTAGAGTTTAGAGTTTAACTACAAATTTATATCATAATCTGCATAAGGCGACAATCATTATCGTGAATTTTGACGGCATCATTGTTAAAAACAATGGTTTATTTATCTCACGCCGTCTGAATGCGTATCGGGTTTCCTGTTTTCCAATATCCAAACAAAAATACAACACCCGTTTCCAAAAACGGCAAAAGGCCGTCTGAAAAGTTTCAGACGGCGCCGATGGCGGAAAAATCTTTCCAGTATAATAACGGCATTCTGACCAGCTTATTCACGGAAAACATCATGGCAAAAGCCCCCAAAACCGTTTACCAATGCAGCGAATGCGGCGGCACTTCGCCCAAATGGCAGGGCAAATGCCCGCATTGCGGCGAGTGGAACACGCTTCAGGAAAGCCTGGCCGCGCCCGAAGCGAAAAACGCGCGCTTCCAGTCTTGGGCGGCGGATGTGTCGAAAGTGCAGGCCTTGTCCGACGTTACCGCCACCGAAGTGCCGCGCGAACCGACCGGCATGGGCGAACTCGACCGCGTGTTGGGCGGCGGTTTGGTCAGCGGCGCAGTGATTCTGCTCGGCGGCGATCCCGGCATCGGCAAGTCCACCCTGCTGTTGCAGACCATCGCGAAAATGGCGCAGACGCGCAAGGTGCTGTATGTGTCGGGCGAGGAGTCCGCGCAACAGGTCGCCCTGCGCGCGCAGCGGCTGGAACTGCCCACCGAAGGCGTGAACCTGCTGGCGGAAATCCGCATGGAAGCGATTCAGACGGCCTTGAAGCAGCACGAGCCTGCCGTGGTCGTCATCGATTCGATTCAGACCATGTACTCCGACCAAATCACCAGCGCGCCCGG
This sequence comes from Neisseria sp. CCUG12390, assembly GCF_047837985.1. Lineage (GTDB taxonomy): Bacteria > Pseudomonadota > Gammaproteobacteria > Burkholderiales > Neisseriaceae > Neisseria. The sequence continues at coordinate 1,268,808 of NZ_CP181244.1, read as the reverse complement.
CTCGGTGTCGCAGGTGCGCGAGTGCGCCGCGCAGCTCACGCGCATGGCCAAGCAGATGGGCATCGCCATGATTCTGGTCGGCCACGTGACCAAAGACGGAGCGATTGCCGGCCCGCGCGTGCTCGAACACATGGTCGATACCGTGCTCTATTTCGAGGGCGACCAGCATTCCAACTACCGCATGATACGCGCCATCAAAAACCGCTTCGGCGCGGCCAACGAGCTGGGCGTGTTCGCCATGACCGAACACGGCTTGAAAGGCGTGTCCAACCCGTCGGCGATTTTTCTCGCCAGCTACCGCGACGACGTGGCCGGTTCGTGCGTGCTCGTGACGCAGGAAGGTTCGCGGCCTTTGTTGGTGGAAATCCAAGCTCTGGTGGACGACGCGCACGGCTTCACGCCCAAACGCCTCACCGTCGGCCTCGAACAAAACCGCCTCGCCATGCTGCTGGCCGTGTTAAACCGCCACGCCGGCATCGCCTGCTTCGACCAAGACGTGTTTCTCAACGCCGTCGGCGGCGTGAAAATCGGCGAACCCGCCGCCGATTTGGCCGTCATCCTCGCCATGCTCTCCAGCTTCCGCAACCGCCCGCTGCCCGAAAAAATGGTGGCCTTCGGCGAAATCGGCCTGAGCGGCGAAGTCCGCCCCGTCGCCCGCGGACAGGAACGGCTCAAAGAAGCGGAAAAACTCGGCTTCAAACGCGCCATCGTGCCGAAAGCCAATATGCCGCGCAACGCGAAAGAGTTTCCGAATTTACAGATTTTCGGCGTCAGCACCTTGCAGGAAGCGGTGGAGGTGTGCAGAAATGCAGGAGAATGAAACGGAAGATTTTTTTGCAAACCGCCGCCGTTTGCTCAAGCTGCTTGGGATACTGGTTCTGCTGCTGACAGGCATTTTGTTCTACACGAAAGACCGCCCTATCGATTTCATGGCCAATCCTTATCTGGCGTATCCGCTGGTTCTGTCTTTAATTGTCGCGGCCTTATTATTTTTCTCCAGCACCTTGATTTTACGGATACAGGCGTGGCGGAAGCGGCCGCACAGCGCACGTTTAGGCCGTATGCGTTTCTACGCCGTCATGTTGCTCGGTTTGAGTGCCCTTGCATTTTTCCTGTTACGCTCCGCCGCCCTGATTCAGCTTCATTACACCCCTGAACAAACCATGCATGCCCGTATCGTCGGCTTCTTTCCGGCAGGACGCGGCGGTTGCGCAAAATGGGTTTTGCTGCTCGGCAACCAAGCACGCGTCAAAGTCTGCCGCACCGGCCCGGCTTTTGACATCAATACAAACCGCGTTTTAAAAGTATCGGTAAAACAGGCGGCTTGGACTTACGAAGTACGCTATCTCGAACATTCCGCCACATTGCCCGAACAGCCGTAAACAGGCCGTCTGAACATGTTTTCAGACGGCCTCAACATTTCCAAACCGCGCCCGCCGCCCGCCTGACAAAACCCGAACCCCCGGACTATAATCCAGCCATATCCTGCGGCAACCCCGACATGGTGAAAGACACCTTCCAAGCCCTGCTGGACAAAGGTTTCGCCATGCACCGCAACCGCATCCCCGGCCACATTCTGATGGAAAACGGCTTTTAGGCCGTCTGAAAACCCGTTCCGAACAAAGAAAGGCAAGCCCATGAACTTTCAAGACTATGTCCGCCACGATGCCGTGGGTTTGGCGGAGCTTATCCGTAAAAAAGAAGTCTCCGCCGACGAAGTGTTGCAGGCGGCCTTGAACCGTTTGGACGAAGTGAACCCCAAGCTCAATTTTCTGGCGCACGATTTGCGCGAGCGGGCGGCGGCGTGGCGGATGCCGTCTGAAAACGCCGACGCGCCGCTCTCGGGCGTGCCGTTTCTGCTGAAAGATTTGCTGGCCGACTGGGAGGGTGCGCCCACTTGGTCGGGTTCGCGCATGATGCAGAACCACATCGCCAAGCAAAACAGCGATTTAACCCAAGCCTACCTGAACGCGGGGCTGCGCGTATTCGGCAAAACCACCACGCCCGAATGGGGCGCATATCCGATTACCGAAACGGAAATCTACGGTATCACGCGCAATCCGTGGCATCCGGACTACACCGCAGGCGGCAGCAGCGGCGGGGCGGCAGTGGCCGTTGCAGCGGGCGTGGTGCCTGCGGCGCACGGCTGCGACGGCGGCGGTTCCATCCGTCTGCCCGCACACAACTGCGGCGTGTTCGGCCTGAAACCCACGCGTGGGCGCACGGCTTACGGGCCGCTGCTCTCCGAAGCGTGGCAGGGTTTGGTGTGCGACCACGCGCTCACCCGCAGCGTGCGCGACAGCGCGGCCTTGCTCGACATCGCCGTGCAGACCCAACCGCAGGCGCTCTATGCCTGCCCGCCGCCACCCGCCGGAGGCTTTTCAGACGGCCTGAAACAGGAAACAGGCCGTCTGAAAATCGCGTTTTGGCAGCGCGACTGGCTGTGCGGCCAGGGCAACGATGCGGGCACGGATGCCGCGTTCGCCCACAGCCTGAAACTCGTGCGGGACGCGGGGCACGAATTGGAAGAAGCATCACCCGATTTCGCCGCGCCCGAGCTGCTCAACCGCGCCGCACGCGTGCTGGTGATGGGCGAAACGGCCAAGCTGTTTTACCACTACCGCCGCGAAACGGGGCGCAAACTGCCGCACCATCAGCTCGAACCCGTGACTTGGGCGTTGATTGTGCAGGGGCGGCAAATCAGCGCGGGCGAAATGTCGTGGGCGCGCGACACCATGCTGGCGCAGGAACGCGCAGCGCGACGGTTTTTCGCACGCTACGACGTGCTGATGACGCCCGTCTGCCCGCGCACCACGCCGAAAATCGGCGAAATGCTGCCGCCACAAGGCGCACAGAAAATCATGCGCCTGCTGTTCGGCACGCTGGGTTTGGGATTTTTATTGAAAAACAATCCATTGCTGGAAAAAGAAGCCGCCGCCACGCTGAACTATGTGGGCTACACCTCGCCGCTGAACATGAGCGGCAACCCCGCCATGAGCGTGCCGCTCTACCGGCACAACGGCCTGCCCGTCGGCACCCAGTTCGCCGCCGCGCACGGACGGGAAGACGTGCTGTTCAAACTGGCCGCGCAGTTGGAACAGATGCAGCCGTGGGCAGGTGAAATGCCGCCGTTGTGATCGCGTTTTTCAGACGGCCTCAATACAAACCGTGTTTTAAAAGCTCCCGTGAAGCAGACGGCTTGGGCTTATGAAGTACACTATTTCAGACATTTTGCCGTAATGTTCGAAAAGTCATAAAGTGTAAGAAATAGCCGCGTTGTTTGCACATAAGGCCGTCTGAAAGTTTCAATTTTCAGACGGCTTAAGTGAAAATTCACATCGTCGTTGTTTACACCACACAGAATTTTCCGAAACCCGCCGTCGTCATTCCCGGGTGAGCGGGAATCCAGAGCTGACGATTCCAGGAATACTTTGAAATTACAGTGAATTAAAATTCTGGATTTCCTCCATACAAAGGAAACACAGCAGACTTACTTATAGCCAGTAACGGCTCTTGTTGACTGCTCTATTTTGCCAAAGCCTCGGCCTGTTTTTTTTTGATTTAAGGTAAAGGCCGTCTGAATTTTTCAGACGGCCTTTCTTTGAAATCAAGCCATTGACTTTAACACTATTCTGTTACCACTTTACGAATCAGTTTCTCCGCATTCGCCAATGTGTTTTCCACTTCGGCATATTCGATTTTACTGCCTGCAATCAGCGCGCGCGTGTCGTTGAATACCGCTTGCGTGCGGCCGTCGGTTTCGGTTACCAGTACGCGCAGGGGCAGCTGCAGCGCGAAGGCAGGGTCTTTTACCATCAGCGGCGTACCGGCTTTCGGCGTGCCGAATACGATGACTTTGGACAGCTGCATATTCAAGCCGTTCTCTTTGGCGGCAGCTTGGTGGTCGATGACGGCGAACACGGTCATGCCTTTGTCTTTTACGGCGTTTTGCAGGCGGCTGACGGTTTCGTCAAAGCCGTATTTGCTTTCGATCGAATGGATGGAATTCATGCGTTGTCCTTGGTGTTCGGCACGAGGATGCGGCTTGCCGTGCGGCGCAGCGCAGGCGGTAAGCGCGGCGGCGGCAAATGCGGCAGTCAAGATGGTTTTGAACGGTAACATATTATCTCCTTTGCGGATTGCGGATGAGGCCGTCTGAAAGCAAAAATGTTTTCAGACGGCCTTGATGGTTATTTCAAACCTTTTTTCAGCAAATCTTCGTAACCGCCGTGGTTGGTTACGTTGGTATAGCCTTCTTTTTTCAGAATCTGCAAGGCAGCTTCGGCACGGCGGCCGCTGCGGCAATACAGGTTCACAGGTGCGTTTTTATCGGGGCTGACGCTTTTGATTTTTGCCGCGATTTCGTCTGCGGTAATGTTCAGCGCACCCTGCAGGTGGCCTTGCTTGAACTCTTCGGGTGAGCGTACGTCAATCCATACGCCTTTTGCTTTTGCAGGTTGGACGGCAGCCGCTTTTTCTACAGGCTTGCTGCCTGCGGCTTGGACAGATAAGGGAGCCGCAACCGCGGCGGCAATCAATAATGACAATGGTAGGATTTTTTTCATGACTCTCTCCTGAGTGGGAATATAAACCGAATCGGACGATTCTGAATTTCTTTAAGCGGGTTTCCGTCACAAAGGCCGTCTGAACATAAATATCAATCAGACGCTTGGCCGCAGCATATTGCCGGCAGGCTGCTGCCGGGGATTTAGCCCCGTTGTGTTTCGACCGCTTCCATAGCACGCAAAGCGTAAGTATACGCCGCGCCTGCGTTCAGTGAAATTGCCGTCGCCAATGCCCCGGCGATTTCGCTGTCGGTCGCACCGGCTTTAGCCGCCGCTGCCGCGTGTACGCTGATGCAGCTTTCGCAGCGTGTGGTAATCGCCACGGCCAGCGCAATCAGTTCGCGTGTTTTGGCATCCAATGCCTCGGCTGCCGCAGCCTGCTCCAGCGAACCGTAAGCCTGTAACATTTTCGGATGCGCTTTGCCCAATTCGGCAAATGCTTTTTTTACCGTAGCGGTATGTTCCGGCCAATCTTTAAACATGATATTTCCTTTGATGCTGTGTGTGAAGATGTGGCTATTATCGCAATAAATAAGCGGTTATAATCGTCAAATCGTCTCATATTATGGTAAAAACGATGGATACATTGGATCGGCTTATCCAATTGGCGCAAATCAAAGGCCGTATTGACGTGCAATGCCGTTTCGGCGGCAACTGGTATGTCCGCCACAATCATCTGAATGCGCAGGGCTTGGTTCACATTGTTACCGGCGGTTCGGGCTGGCTTTTGGTCGACAACGAAACCGCACCGCGCTTGCTGCAAAGTGGCGATGTGGTGTTTTTTCCGCGCTTGGCCGCCCATACTTTAAGCAGCCGGGCCGACGGCCTTAACCATAGCGATACGCCGAGCAGCGGGCGAAATGGGATTTTTACGCTCAAACAAAGCGGCAATGGCCAGGATTTACAGCTTTTTTGTGCCCGCTTCGAATATCAACCGCACTCGGACTTAATCAACGGCCTGCCTGAAATGGTGATGACCCATTTACCTGATGATGCTGTCCACCCCCTTACTGCGCTTTTATTGGCCGAAAGCGGCGGCAAGCTGGCCGGTTCCGCCGCGGTGGTTGACTCCTTGGCAGAAGTATTGCTGGTACTCATCATGCGCAGCCATTTGGAACACAGCTCAGCTTCTTTAACGGGGCTGCTGCAAGGCTGGCAGGATAAGCGTCTCAACCGCCTGATACAGGCTGTTTTGGAAGATACCCAAAGCCAATGGCCGATAGAGCGTATGGCGGCAACCGCCCAGCTTTCGCGCGCGCAATTAATACGCGTATTCAAACAGCAAACCGGTTTCAGTCCCCATGCTTTCGTGACCCACATCCGTCTGCAACATGCTGCTATGTTGTTGCGGCAAACGCCCGATTCTGTATTAAGTATTGCTTTAGCCTGTGGTTTTCAATCGGAAACGCATTTCGGAAAAGCGTTTAAAAAACAATACGGCATCACGCCGGGACACTACCGGAAGCATGGTTTCAACGTTCAGGAAGCAGCAATATCCGAATATTGCATTTGAAAAACACCATAAACAAAAGGCCGTCTGAAAATTTTTCAGACGGCCTTTCATCAGACTTCAATCAAACCCGTTGTTTAAACCGATTTCAATTTGGCGTTCACATCGCGCAATGCGGTGCGCAAGCCTTCTTCGATAACGGGATGGTAGAACGGCATATCCAGCATTTGCGGAACCGTCATTTTCATCTGGTGCGCCCAAGCCAGCAAGTGCGCCAAGTGTTCGGCGGCAGGCCCGAATATTTCCGCACCCAAAAACAGCCCGGTACCCTGCTCGGCATAAACGCGCATGTGGCCTTTGTTTACCAGCATCACGCGGCTGCGGCCTTGGCCTTTGAAGGATACTTCGCCGACAACAAACTCATCTTCCTGATATTTAGAAGCAACCTGCGCGTATTTCAAACCAATCGAAGCGATTTGCGGGGTCGTAAACACCACGCCGATGGTGCTGCGGCGCAAACCTTTCTCCAAATTCGGATAGCGGCCTGCATCGTCTCCAGCGATTTTGCCCTGATCCGCAGCTTCGTGCAGCAAAGGCAGTTGGTTGGAGGCATCGCCGGCAATGAAAATATGCGGAATGCTGGTCTGCATGGTCAACGGATCGGCTGTCGGTACGCCGCGGTCATCCCGTTTGATATCCAAGTTTTCAAGACCGATATTGTCCACATTCGGGCGGCGGCCGACGGCGGCAAGCAGATATTCGGCAGTAAATTCACCGCTTTCGCCGTCTTGTTCCCATTTCACAACCACGTTACCGTCGGCATCCAATTTGGTTTCGGTTTTCGCATCCAAATGCAACGTCAGTTCTTCACCGAATACGGCTTTGGCCTCTGCCAATACGACAGGGTCGGAAATGCCGCCCAATGCGCCCCCCACGCCGAATACTTCGACTTTCACGCCCAAACGGTGCAAAGCCTGACCCAATTCCAAACCGATGACGCCCGGACCGAATACGGCTACGCTTTTCGGTAACGTATTCCATGAAAACACGTCGTCATTGATGATGACTTTGTCGCCCAATTCTTTCCATTGCGGCAACACAACCGGACGCGAGCCGGTAGCGATGACAACGGTTTTTGCCGTAATTTGGGTATGATCGTCGATTTGCACGGTATTCGCATCGATAAATTTTGCCGTGCCCATAATGCGTTTGTCGGCAGGCCATTCTTCGACATCGCTGACAACGAAACCGACAAAACGGTCGCGCTCGGATTTGACGCGGCTCATAACTTCTTCGCCGTTAACGGTTACGCTGTCTTTATCCAGATGAATACCGAACGGATCAGTGTGCAATGCATGATAACGGGCTTCCGCAGCGGCAATCAGCAACTTGGAAGGCATACAGCCGACACGCGCGCACGTTGTGCCGAAAACGTGGTTTTCAATCAGATAAACATTATCTGTGTGCAAACGGGCATTGCGGAATGCGCCCATACCGGCCGTACCGCCGCCGATGACCACTACATCTGCCTGAATTTTTTTCATTGTCGATTCCTTTATGACTGCCGTCTGAAACTTTTTCAAACGGCCTATTGATTTCTCTGTAACGCCGATTAAATTTAATAATCAGCGGATTTCATTGTAAATATAGAGTTATTCAGGTAATACCGCCCAAGAGTCCGGTATTACCTGAATAACTCTAACATTATCCAGGAAAGCAGCCCGCAGGCTGCTTTATATCTTCGGCAATTAATCCTTAAGATTAAACAGTCGCCAAGTAAGCATCCAGCTCTTCACTGCCGCCGATGTATTTGCCGCCGATGAAGACTTGAGGGGCAGTCATCTTGCCGGTAATCGCACGCACGGAAGTAACAGTAGCGTCTTTGCCCAATACGATTTCTTCGTAAGACAAGCCTTTTTCTTCCAAAGCTTTTTTGGCTTTCGCACAGAATTGGCAGCCTGGTTTAGTGAAGATGGCGATGGATTCTTGTGATTTCCAGTTTGGTGCGATGTAATTCAACATGGTATCGGCATCAGATACTTTGAACGGATCACCCGGCTCTTCCGGCTCGATGAACATTTTTTCAACTACGCCGTCATTCACCAGCATAGAGTAGCGCCATGAGCGTTTGCCGAAACCCAGGTCGTTTTTGTCGACCAGCATACCCATACCTTCGGTAAATTCGCAGTTACCGTCAGGAATCATCACGATATTGTCAGATTCTTCTTCAGCAGCCCAAGCATTCATCACGAAAGTGTCGTTTACAGAGACACAGCAAACTGCGTCAACGCCGTTTTCTTTGAATGCTTTTGCCAATTCGTTGTAACGGGGCAGGTGTGAAGAAGAGCAAGTCGGGGTAAATGCGCCCGGCAGTGAGAATACCACTACCTTTTTACCGGCAAACAATTCATCGGTAGAAACATCTTTCCAAGTGTCGCCAACGCGGGTGTGGAATACGACGCTAGGTACTTTTTGACCGGTACGATCTTGTAAAGCCATTTTTAGCTCCTTTTAGATTGGGTTTAAAGGTGTTGAAAATTAATACGTGCATTCTAATGCACCAATTAACATTTGTATAATTTATAGTTCAAATACTATTGATTATTTTAAACTATAATTACACAGAGATTCAAATTTCCTGCTTTGCAGGTATAGGCCGTCTGAAAGATTTCAAGCCTTATCAAAATAAAAACTTTCCTTATCCGCTTCAAGCTGTTCGCGCACATAGTTTTCAGCAATATCTTTTAAGTCATAGCGGTCGCTATGCGGAAATTCAGACGGCCTGTATAAAGGTGCGAAATCCAAGCGGATGCGGATTTTTTTCATCGAAATAATACGCCACAACGATGACACCAAGTTTACATCGGCATAAGAAGGCTCAATACTGCGGCGTCCCAAGCTGTCGTAATAGCGCAGCGCCACCGCCTGAATCGGTGCGTCGGCATCAATAGCCGATTGGAACAATGCCGCTTTGAAAGGCAATATTCCCTGACCTGAAGATGTGCGCGCCTCCGGAAAGAAACTCACATTTTGTCCCGCTTTCAATGCCGCACCGACGGCTTGGTTGATCGGTTCGATATCGCGACGGGAATTGCGGTTGATGAACACCGTTCCGGCATTTCTGCCCATTTTGCCCAATACCGGCCATTTGCTGATTTCCTGTTTGGCAATAAAACTGCTGGGATATACTGCGCTCATGGCAAAAATATCCAGCCAAGATACGTGGTTGGCGACAACTAACGTACCGTTAACTGCCTGCTGCCCCGGGGGAATACCGATATCAAGCTCGATATCCAGCGCATCCAACGCGCCTTGGCCGAGATCGAGCACGGCCCGGTTGCGCTGCTGAGGGTTATCACCGTCAATGGTATTCAGATTTTTACCGGTTTGATAGAGCCACCCGGCCAAACGCACCAACCGGCGGATACGGGTAGTAAATGAAGCTTTTGGTGAAGGCATGTTTTTAATATTCCATTTCTTTTTCTTTCAGACGGCCTTATTTCTGACAATGTTCACAATAAAACGTGCCGCGCTGACCCAAGGTCTGTTTTTGAATCAATTGGCCGCATTGCAGACAAGGCTCGTTATACCTGCCGTAAACAGCATATTCCTGCTGAAAATAGCCGCTTTTGCCATCGCTGTTGACGAAATCGCGCAAGGTACTTCCGCCCGTATCAATTGCCCGCTGCAGAACCGTTTTGATGGTTTCGGCTAATAAGGTGCATTCTTTTCGGGTAATCTGATTGGACGGACGGTGAGGCAGAATCCCTGCTTTAAACAGGCTTTCATTGGCATAGATATTGCCCACACCCACCACGACTGCATTATCCATCAAAGCCAATTTGACGGCACGTTTGAGACCTTTCAGCTTCGTGTGGAGATACTCGGCATTAAATCCGTCCGATAACGGTTCGGGGCCAAGCCCTTCCAATAAGGGATGATGTTCGGCTGTGCCTTCATACCATAAAAAAGCGCCAAACTTTCGCGGATCACGGTAACGCAGCAGCGTGCCGTCGGAAAACCGGATGTCAATATGGTCGTGCTTGTCGTATGTATCGGCACGTTCGTCTTCTGCGGTAAAAATCCGCAAACTGCCCGACATCCCTAAATGAACCAGCAAAATACCGGCCTCAAACCGGATAATCAGATACTTGGCTCTTCTCTTACAGGCTAAAACCGTCTGTCCGTTCAGAATTTGAGGCAGTTCGGGATGAACCGGCCAACGCAATTTAGGCTGTCGAATTTCAACCGCTGATACGGTTTTACATGAAATATGTGGGCTTATACCGCGTAATGTGGTCTCTACTTCGGGCAATTCGGGCATAATCGTTAAATTCAGGTCATTTAAAATGAAAACGAAACAATAAAGCCAAGTCCTTTTATTTCAAAGTATCAGGCCGTCTGAAAAAAGGTAAAACTCTGCAAAGTACCTTATTTGCTTTCTACACGTGCTATGGTGAGAGCCACCGGCGATTCTTGCAATTCGGTTTCAAATTCCGGCAGAGGGATAACACCGGCAACACGTTTGACCAATACCAAGCCATACACCGCTGCGCATTGCGGCCACCAGCGGTCACCTGCTTTTTCCAATAACCGTCCGAATTTTAAAGCAGAAACATTTTCCAACGGCGGCACGTAAACCATAAACTGACCGTATTCTATTTCAAAACCCCATTCGCGAATCTGCCGTTTGAATTGCGGCAAGGTAAAGCAATGCGTCCTCTCAGGCAGAAGCTTCCCGTCAAACCACTTGCTGCCCCCCCATAAAGAATGGAGATTAAATCCCGTCACAATCAGTTTGCCGCCATGTTTCAAGACTCTGGCGGATTCCGCCAAAACCAGCAAAGGCGCATTGTTGAACTCATGGCTGTGCGGAAGCAGCAGCATATCCAACGACTGGTTTTCCCAAGCCATTTCATCCGCATTCATCCGCATATCTTCAGGAATATAAATAAGGTTTTCAGACGGCCTCAGCCAAGCTGCACCTATTTGCGCCGCTGCATCCTTTGAGGAAACATTCACATGCTTTTGGAAAAACTGCCGCTCTTTTTGCGCAACATATTGTCCGAGTAAGGTTTGTTCAAACCACGTATCCATCAGCACTCCTAACTTTCAGACGGCTTGGCAATAGACTTCAAGACTATCTGCCACGGCACTCTCCCGGCAACCACAACACCATGACTTTTTGATGAAAATTTGGTATTAAGGCGACAATATGAGTAAATAATAAGCCTGTCGGCTTGACGTTCGCAACATCAAACAGTAGTATCCGACTGACTAAATTTATTCTATCTTACTATTATTTCTGACTATGGCAAAACTGAAAACAATTGCACTGACCATTTCCGGCATCTCTGCCGTTTCCGGATCTACTTACGCTAATGCTGCCGGCAACACAACCCCCAATCAAGTCGGCATGGCCATGATGCGCTTGAATTCCGCCCTGCTTGACCAAGCCAAATCACAAACGTTCGGCTCGGGCAGCTTATGGGCTTCGTTGCGTAAAGATTTCCGTATGAATGAAGTCAATTCCGAATTAGTCCGCCGTCACGAAGGGAAGTTTTCAGCCGGCCGCGCCTATTTCGACCGCACCATCAACCGCAGCAAGCCTTATATGTACCATATTGCCACCGAAGTCAAAAAGCGCAATATGCCTGCAGAAATTGCCTTGCTTCCGTTCATTGAAAGCGCATATGTTACCAAGGCAAAATCACACGTTGGTGCATCAGGCTTATGGCAGTTTATGCCAGCAACCGGCCGCCATTACGGTTTGGAGAAAACCGCTTTATATGACGGACGCCATGATGTTTATGCCGCTACCAATGCTGCTTTGAATTACCTGGAATACCTGCACGGTCTGTTTGGCGATTGGTCTTTGGCTTTGGCCGCCTATAACTGGGGAGAAGGCAATGTCGGCCGCGCCATCAACCGTGCGCGGGCACAGGGCTTGGAGCCGACTTACGAAAACCTGCGCATGCCGAACGAAACGCGTAATTATGTGCCCAAATTATTGGCAGTACGCAATATCGTTTCAAATCCTCAAGCTTATGGCATGAATGTAAGCGAAATCAGCAACCAGCCTTATTTCAAAGTGGTCGATATCGACAAGCCGATTGACCGCAGTGCCATCACGCGTCTGGCCAATATTGACGAAAGTGAGTTTTTGGTCCTGAATCCGGCGTTCAATGCCCCGATATTTATTCCTAAATCCAGTAGAAAATTATTGCTGCCGGCAAATGCCGCCGCAACATTTGAAAAAAACTATCGTAATGCCAAGCCTGAGACTTTGCTGTCTTGGGATGTCTATACCTCTTACAGCAACACTACGCTCAATGCCATTGCATCGGAAACCGGCATGAGCGTAGCAGAAATCAAGCGGTTAAATGGGGTTAATAGCAATTCGCTGTCTGCCGGCCGCAGTATTCTAGTTGCTAAAAACAGCTCAAACAGCAATAGTGATGCGCCAATTAATTTTATCGATACCGATAATACTCCGGATACGTACCGTTCGAATATGCCCGAAATGGCACCGATCCAATTGGCCAGTAATGCAAAAATCACCGAAATTGTCACCACTCCCAGTGTGACGGAACCTTCTGCAAAATCCACGACGCCGATTGATTTTGTAAGCCGCAGTCAGGCCGCAAACATTACAGCCACAGCGGTCGATAATGCAGCCGATCAAACCGTTGCCGCCATAGCCGAACCGCAACCATCGTCTGCCGAAGTTATGGCTTTAGCAACTGACTTTGTTGCCATACCTGCTAACCAGACATCTACGGTTGAAGCCAAACCGCAGCAAACTGCACCAATCAGCTTGGCATCAAACTTGGTATCCGACTCATCGGAGGCAGATAAAGCCGTCGAAACAGTGGCTCAGTCCGAGCAAGAACCTGTAGCAGACATTGCATTAAATGAACCTTTGCCATTACCAACCCAAAGCGAACAAACTGAAAAACCTGCTTCCGAGAATGATTCTTTGATGGCGTTGGTACAAGATTCGGCTACGCGGATCCAAGCAGCTGAAACAGTGAGTGAAACAGTAGCAAGCCTGAATAATCAGGAAACTGCAGCCAAAGCCCGTACAGCAAGATTGGCTGAGAACCGTGCCAAACAGCACCAACGCATTGCTGCGCGTTTAGCACGAGCCAATACTTCTGCTTCTGCACAAAATGGTTCAGGAATGCATCGGGTTGCCGAAGGCGATACCTTGTTCAATATTTCCCAACGCTATAATCTGAGTGTAGCCGATTTGATTACCGCCAATAACATCAAAGGCACCAATATCCGCAAAGGCCAATTATTGCGTGTAGCGGCAGCGAAACCCAAAGCCAAATCAGACCGGATACAAAATGTGGCCTATACTGTCCGCAAGGGCGATACACTGAATACCATCGCCAACCGCTTTGATGTCGATATCAACGATATCCGCCGCTGGAATAAAAATACCCGTACCGTTACACCGGGCCAGCGCCTAAAATTGCAAGGCAGTTGATGCAGAGTCAAATTCAAACGTTTTAATATAAAAAGAACCGCAAATAGCGGTTCTTTTTTCATCGTCAAACAATTTTCAGACGGCCCGGAGTGTAAGTAAATCACACTGCTCACACTTTTTATTTCCTGCCTAAAGCATATTGACGATACGGAAACAAAATAATGTCAAGATTTCGTCTTACTATGGCCTTTACGTTTTGATGAAGCATTTCCAGCGGCTTTAACTTTCACTTTAACACCTTTAGTTTTACTACTTTTTTCAGATTTCGGTTTATCAGAATTTTTACGCGAATCTGATTTGCGGCGTGAAGACTTCTGCTTTGCAGCAACCATCTCCTCATCGATCTCCTTAGCTGATAACTTTCTACTGTTCGCTTTAACTTTATCGGTTACTGAAGATCGATTTCCCTTCGCTTTCATTGTTAGCTTACTTGATTTACGACGACTCTTTTTAGCAGCTGCAACCGTATCGGTGTCAACCAACACCAAGTCAATCTTGCTGGTATCCAAATCTGCACGAGCCACTTTAACCGTCAATTTATCTCCCATGCTGAAACGTATACCGCTGCGTTCGCCTTCAATAGCCATAATCTCCGGACGAAAATTGAAGTAATCTTCACCTAAATCGCTGATATGCACCAAGCCGTCAATATGGATATCATTCAAGGTAACAAAAATACCGAAACTGGTCATCCCTGAAATTTTACCTTTGAATATCTCGCCTACTTTATCATGCATATAATAGGTTTTTAACCAATCTTCCACATCACGGCTGGCATCATCGGCACGGCGTTCGCAAAACGAAGTATGTACACCCAGCGCCTGCCAATTCTTCGACGGTGTGTATTTTTCCCCTTGTAACACAGCCTTAATTGCACGGTGTACGGTTAAATCCGGATAGCGGCGGATTGGTGACGTGAAATGTGCATAGGCTTCATAGGCCAAACCGAAATGACCGTCGCTATGCGGTTCATAAACGGCCTGCTGCATCGAACGCAGCATCATCACTTGCAATAATTCTTCATCCGGACGGCCTTTGAATTGCTGTGCCAATGCAGCATAATCTTTCGGGGTCGGTTTATCTCCACCCCCCAAGCTTAACCCCAGCAATCCCAACTGTTCGCGCAATGTCGCCAGTTTTTCCGATGTCGGACCCAGATGATTTCTAAATAAAGCGGTATGTTTGTTTTTCAACAGAAAATCTGCAGCACACACATTCGCTGCCAACATACATTCCTCAATCAGTTTGTGTGCATCATTACGGTGTACCGGTACAATTTTCTCGATTTTACCGTTATCGTCAAAAATCATCTGCGTTTCTACGCTGTCAAACTCCACCGCACCGCGCTCGTAACGCTTTTTCTGCAAAATCTGGAAGAGTTTATAGAGTGTGTTAATTTGCGGCATAATCGGATTATCTGTGCCGTCTGAAAGCCATTTCCATACTTGGTTGTACGTCAGCCGGGCATGCGAACGCATTACCGCAGGATAGAATTTATAGTCTTTCACATTACCCGCATAAGTAATGGTCATATCGCAAACCATGCACAAGCGCTCGACATCGGGATTCAGCGAACAGATCCCATTCGAAAGATTTTCCGGCAACATAGGAATGACTCGGCGAGGAAAATACACACTGGTACTACGCTCAACTGCATCATTATCAAGCGCATCACCCGGACGCACATAATGACTGACATCTGCAATTGCCACGACCAAACGGTAATTGCGGCCGATTTTTTCGGCATAAACGGCATCATCAAAGTCACGTGCGGTTTCGCCGTCAATCGTTACCAGTGGCAACTGCCGCAAATCTACACGGCCTTTCAAATCGCTTTTACGTACATGATTGGGAATTTTGGCGGCAGCTCTTTGGCAAGCCTCACTAAATTGATGCGGCAAATGGTGTTTGCGCACGGCAATCTCAATTTCCATACCGCTATCGGCGTATTCACCCAACACTTCGACTATTTTCGCTACTGCCGGACGGTGTAATTCAGGATAGCTCTCGATTTCAGCAACAATCACTTGTCCCGATTCCGGCTTGAAGCTCGAAACACTTTCCGGTTCCAAGACAATGCTCTGCGTCAGTCTCTTATCTGCCGCTTCCAAAATAGAAATACCGCGATCAATATAAAAACGGCCGACCACCTGGGTTTGGGCACGCTCGACAACATCCAAAACTATGCCTTCCCGACGGCCGCGGCGATCTATTCCTGCCGGGCGTACCGTGACAATGTCTCCATGCATCACACCACGCATCTGGCGTTCATACAATACGAAATCACTCTCTCCTGTTTTTTCCAAGGGCACAGCAAAACCGAAACCGTCCCTATGCGCCTCTACACGGCACTTTACCAAATCCAGTTTATCTGCTGCGCATAATGCCCCTCGACGATTGATTAATACTTGGCCATCACGCGCCATCGCTTTCAGACGGCGTTCAAAAAATTCATATTCGTCATCAGCAATAGACAATTCTCGTGCCAAAACTTCGATTTTGGTCGGCACACCTTTTTGCTCCAATAATTCAATAATCCATTCACGGCTGGGTAAAGGATTATCGTAACGCTTCTTTTCCCGCTCCAAGTATGGATCTTTTTCTCTTAGATTTTTTAATGATTTAATTTTTTTATTCATTTTTACAGTTGACATTCTTCGTTGTAAATATATAATAGCCACTTCGTTTCAAGCAGCACCTTTGGTACTGTAACGTAAAACCGTAAATAAAGCAAAGCCCAGGTGGCGGAATTGGTAGACGCGCTAGCTTCAGGTGCTAGTGTCCTCACGGGCGTGGAAGTTCGAGTCTTCTCCTGGGCACCAAAAGATTGATTGGTGTGCTTTGCTTTAAAATTGAATGCCCAGGTGGCGGAATTGGTAGACGCGCTAGCTTCAGGTGCTAGTATCCTCACGGGTGTGGAAGTTCGAGTCTTCTCCTGGGCACCAGATATCCGGTTTAAAATTGGATTTTTGATTATTTGTAATTAAAAGATTTTTTGATTCCATCAAATAATTTCCCTATTCTAAGATTATAGAGGGGTGGATGAGTGGTTTAAGTCGCACGCCTGGAAAGTGTGTATACGTTAATAGCGTATCGAGGGTTCGAATCCCTTCCCCTCTGCCAAAATTTCAGATAACCCTATGATTTTTCATAGGGTTATTTCTATCCCCACCCTTTCTCTTTGACTATCTTCAAATCTTTGTGATGGGACTGAATTCGACTCAAAATCTCCCCATTTCAAGTCATCTAGGGCATTTTTATCCTAAATTTATAGTCGTTTCAAATAGAAATAAGACAAGGCGACAGCGACCGCTGTGTACACCCGGTACACTAGAAAGCCGGCAACGCCGTATTATTTTTTATTTGAACCCACTCTAATATCGGACTTATTTCATATTGTGACTGAACTATACAGCATCTTAGAGACAAACATTAAGCTTTCAGCAGAAATTTTGATGGTTGAAATCCCTGTTTCATTCAAGTAATCCACAGCATCATTCTCCCCGGCAACAAAATACAGCACACCGTTCCCTTACAGATACGGTAAATGCGTTGAATTTGGTATGACCGGGTCAGCGAAAACCACATTAAGATTTCTTATATACCAAAGGCCGTCTGAAAATCATCATAGCTTTTCAGACGGCCTTTCAATCAAAGTAAAATCAATCCAAATGACTGCTGCTCGGTGCCAGTACCGTGCGGTTACCGTTAGACTCTGCAGAAGACACTATTCCGTCTGCTTCCATTTGTTCTACCAGGCGTGCTGCTCGATTGTAACCGATACGTAATTGACGCTGTACGCCGGAAATACTGGCTTTACGTGTCTTCACCACATAGGCAACGGCTTCATCGTACATCGGATCCTGGTCACTGTCGTTACGGTTGCCCATACCCGGTAAATCATCGACACCACCGCTCAGAATTTCTTCGATGTAATCCGGTTCGCCGAACTGTTTCAAATATTCCACTACGCGATGTACTTCGTCGTCAGATGCAAAAGCACCGTGAATACGCTGCGGATAACTGGTACCGGGCGGCAAAAACAGCATATCGCCTTGCCCCAACAGATTTTCCGCGCCCATTTGGTCAAGGATGGTGCGGCTGTCGATTTTACTGGAGACTTGGAACGCAATCCGGGTAGGGATATTGGCTTTAATCAGACCGGTAATCACGTCCACGCTCGGGCGTTGGGTGGCCAAAATCAGATGGATACCGGCGGCACGGGCTTTTTGTGCCAGGCGGGCAATTGATTCTTCGATTTTTTTGCTGTTCGGCCCCATCATCAGGTCGGCAAATTCATCCACCACTACCACAATAAAAGGCAGTTTTTCCAAATACTCCGGATTATCCGACGTAAGCGTAAACGGGTTAATGATTTTCTCACCACGCGCCTCGGCTTCGATGATTTTCTGGTTAAAACCATCCAAATTACGCACACCGATCTGACTCATCAACCGGTAGCGTTTTTCCATTTCATTGACGCACCAATCCAGCACATTCGGTGCAAATTTCATGTCGGTCACAACCGGTGCAAGCAAGTGCGGAATGCCTTCATAAATGCTCAATTCCAGCATTTTCGGATCGATCATAATCATGCGCACATCTTCAGGTGCCGCCTTGAAAAGCATGGAAAGAATCATCGCATTCACACCTACCGACTTACCCGAACCTGTCGTACCGGCCACCAGCAGATGCGGCGCTTTAGCCAAATCGGTGACCACCGGTTCTCCGGTAATGTCCTGCCCCAAGGCCAGAGTCAGTTTGGATTCGGATTCGGTAAATACCGGCGAATTAAAAATTTCGCTCAAGCGGATCATTTGGCGGCGGGGGTTCGGCAGTTCCAAGCCCATGCAGGTTTTGCCCGGAATGGTTTCGACCACACGGATAGAGGCCACGCCTAAAGAACGTGCCAAATCTTTTTCCAAGTTCAGTACCGCATTGCCGCGCACGCCGACATCCGGTTCGATTTCGTAGCGCGTGATAACAGGCCCCGAATAGGAATCGACCACCTTGACTTTGACTTTAAATTCGGCCAGCTTGTCTTCAATGATGATGCCGTTTTCAATCAAGGCCTCTTCGGTTTGTGTGGCAGTCGGGTCAAATTGCGGCGGCAACAGCAAATCCACCCCCGGCAATTGTGTTTCAGACGGCATGGCCGGTTGATGGACTGAATCTGCCGTTCTGCCAAACTGGTGGTGTTCTACGCCTGAGCCAGATCCGACCGTCGTATCATCCGTTACGGCAGCCCTTGCCCGAGATATATTATCCGTATGAACCGGTGCCATAAATTCATTTGCATCCTGCGCATCACAATGCGGCCTTTCAGACGGCATCTTCCCGCTATCGGCTCCGTGCACATGTTCAAACACAGATGCCGTTACCTCGTCCAAGGCCGTCTGAACGGAGGGCTTCGGTTCGGAAATGATGTCTTCTGTTTCACTAATCAAATAATCCTGCAAAGAGCGCACAGGATGGTCGGTAACATGCGCACTAACCGATGCTTCAGGACGAATCAAGGAAGGTGGCTCTTTAAAAGCCGGCGGTTCAGGAATATTGACCGGCACCGGATCGACTTTCGGCACGGCCGGCGGCTCGACGACAGTAGCATTGGGGGCAGGAGGACGGGCAATGAATGCTTCATTGTTTTGGGGGCGCGGCATTTTCGGCGCAGGCTTGACCGGTTGCACCACTGCGCTGCTTTTCTCAATGACCACGGAATCGGGAATCACGCTTTCCCGCGTACTCGTATCAATACGGCGGATAGGTTGGGGACGGCGATTTGACGGTATTTTCCGGTGCGAAAGATTGGCCAGTATTTCGTCATCCCGAATAATGGCCGGCTGGTAATCGCGAACCGGCGCCACGGCAGCAGCCAAGCGGCTTCGGGCGGCGGTTTGGCGTGCCAGATTAGAACGGATTTTCTCAACATCGATTTCGTCCCAGCGGCTCGGAATGTCTTTTACCGGAATGACCGTTTCGCGTTCGGCCGTGCGCAGGGCATTTTGCGCAGATTCGATACGCGGCTGTTGTGCCGGATTGATGTGGATTTCTTCGACCTTTGCCAATACTCGCTCACGCGTGCGACGTAAAGCAGGATCATTGAAATCAATTACTTCTAAGTCTTTTCTTGGCTGGAGGGAAGGTTGGGGTGCGCCCTCGAAAACAGATTTTCCGGCAGGAGATATTTCTTTCTTGGCGTTTTCCTTTTCCGCCATGTCCTGCAATACCGCCTCGCTTAACGAACGCGTCGCTTCTTCCAAAGTGATTTCCTCGAAAACCGCTCCCTGAACCTTACGCGGTACATATTCCGGAATTTCCGTTTCCTCGAAAGGCACGATTACGGGATCAGGCACGTTGGACAAGCGTTTGGATGCCTGCGTCGGGCGGATGAATTCTTGCGGTTCGGCAAGCGGCTGGACAGGCTGGTTGACTTTTTGGTAAGTGTGCTGGTGAAAGTCACGCTGAAACGCAGCCTCTTCGGCTGCATCCTGCAACTCGGCTTCACGATAAGACTGCTCGGAAAAAGACGGCAAATCATCCGTACTTCCATGCTCTTCGGCATGGTTAAGGGGCTTCTCCGGGGTTTGGCGTTGCGAAGCCAAAAGGCGCAAACGGGCAACTGTTTTGCCGTAAGCCGCTTTGGCATGCCGGCCGAACGGATTGATAACGGCTGCTGCTTCACGGAAATCCTGCGCGTACGGTGCACATTCCGCCGGCTCGGTACTTTCCGGATTTTCCAGACGGCCGATTTCCTGCTGCCATTGCCGGTCTTGCTGGTAATACAGCCACAACAAACCGCCTATGGCGCACAACAAAAGTAAAATCAACACCGTCCACAACATATGAAACCTTAATATCCGATTCAACTGCAAAGGCGGTTATTTTATCGTGTTTCCGCGCCAAAAAGAATAAGCAAAACCGCTGCCGGCGCAATATTTTAATGATTGGGCGTATAATGAGGCCGTCTGAAAATATTTAATCCTTGTTTATTATGATTTTTCAAGCCCACTGGTTTTCGCCGGCCGTTTTTATCGCAGCATGGCTGATTTTGGCCGTACTGCTTGCTCTGTGCGCGAAACCTGCTTTTAAAGCATTTGCCGCACACCGTTCCGCCGTGACCTTGGCCGTAGTCATTTTGACCACGGCATGGCTTTTGAATGCCGCGCCCGACGACGGCCAGCTGGCCGGCATGAGCTATCATTTGCTGGCAATGAATCTGACCGCGCTGATGTTGGGCGCACCTGCCGCGCTGTGGCTGGGCGCATTGCTGCTTTTTCCTTATGTTTGGCTGTTTGGCGGCGGTTTGTCGGTTTATCCGGTCAATGCCTTGGCTCTGCTGCCGCCGCCGTTGGCCGTAAACATCGTGTTCCGCCGTTTGGTCAATCTGTTGCCGGCCAATCTGTTTATCTTTATTTTCGTCAACGGATTCATCGGATCCGCCGTCAGCATTCTGTTTACCGGCTTGGTGTTGGTTTCGGTTTTGGATTGGGCCGCCGCTTTTCCGAGTCAGGCATTATGGTCGACCGCCCTGCCCGTTTTCATTCTGATCGCTTGGGCGGAAGCCTTTTTAAGCGGCATCACCACCGCGATTTTCGTTGCCTTGCGACCGCAATGGCTGAACACTTTTGACGACAACCGCTATCTGAAGCCCGCCAATAAAATCTGGTGATTTTCAGACGGCCTCAAGGAAAACCATGTTTCCTGCTTCTCTCCTGCCCATTGCCGCCGGTGCCGTATCCGGTGCCGTCATCCGTTGGCTTTTGGGGCTGTATTTCACCCACGCTTCCGCTTCGTTTGCCTTCGGCACGTTGGCCGCCAATTGGATAGGTGCTTTTCTTATCGGCATATGCGCCGAACTGGTTCACCATCCGCAATGGAAACTGCTTTTGATTACCGGCTTTCTCGGCAGCCTGACCACATTTTCCGGCTTTTCACTGGAAATCGTGAACTTTATGCAGGCGCAGCGTTGGGGCGCGGCCCTCCTTACCGCGGCATTACATATTTTCGGCTCTTTGATTCTGACCGCTTTGGGCATTTGGCTTGCCCAATGGCTCAAGGCCGTCTGAAACATTTTCAGACGGCCTGAGAAGTACAAACCGGATATTTGAAAAACAGGGAGACGCAAAAGCTTCTATCGGCCTGCGTCAGTCTATGCCGATGTCCAGACACACCACTTCGCCGCATACCGCTTTCGCCGCTTCAGCCATGTGCGCCGGTTTGTACGCACCGAAGGCATAGGTGATGTCGGCACGAAATGTCTCTCCGTCATATTCGGCTGTATCGCCGTTCAGCCCCGTAGGCATTCAATCACCGCACCGTATGCATTGGGCGTTTTCAGACGGCCTGACAAATCCGACTCGTCCAGAAAAGTGATGCGCGGCAAACCGCTTAACCGCATCCGGTTAAGCGCCGCCAATGCCGACAAAGTGCTGCCACACACGAAAACAACATCCACCTGCCAACCCTGCTGCTGCAAAACCCGCGCCATTACCAAGCCGTCGCCGCCGTTGTTGCCCTTCCCGCAAACCACCAATGCTTTCTGCGCCCGGCCAAAACGCCGTAAAACATCCGCCGCAGCCGTCTGCCCCGCGTTCTCCATCAACTGCTCAAACGATGTCCCCTTATCCACCGCCGCCTGTTCGGCTTCCCTCATTTCCCGGGCGGAATAGACTTTCATTTTCTCTGCTCCTGTTTCACCACATTCATTCTCTCTATTTTAAACGCCCGTACCGTTTTACT
This sequence comes from Neisseria sp. CCUG12390, assembly GCF_047837985.1. GTDB lineage: Bacteria > Pseudomonadota > Gammaproteobacteria > Burkholderiales > Neisseriaceae > Neisseria. Next base: position 1,246,559 of record NZ_CP181244.1, on the reverse strand, counting down.
GAAGCCGGAACTCTCTTGCCGCAAGGCCGTCTGAAAACCGAATTTTCCTTTAAATTCCAGCTGTTAAAAGGCCGCTAACGAAAGTTAAGATTTGGAAATAAACTTGATGGCCTTTCTTAAAGGGAATAGATTAGACAATGTGTCAAAAGAACGGCGTTTCTTTGCAAACGTCTTGTTTAATCGATTGCTGTCAAAGGAAAAATCATGGCTAAGGCAAAAAAAGAGAAAACTGCTGCAACTTCTTCCAAACAAAAAACCAACCAAATCGGTTTGGAAAAAAGCGAGACCGCACCCATCAATGAGAAGCTGAACGCTCTGCTGTCGAGCTATCATGTGTTTTACCAAAACGTGCGCGGTTATCATTGGAACGTCAAAGGCGAACATTTCTTCTCGCTGCACGCCAAATTCGAGGAACTTTACACCGAACTGCAATTGCAGATTGACGAAATCGCCGAGCGCATCCTCACCCTCGCCGGTACGCCGCTGCACGCCTACAGCGATTTCACCGAACATTCTTCGATTAAAGAACATAAAAACGTATTCGACGGGCGCGAGTGCGTGGAAGGTCTGGTCGGGGGTTTGCAGGAATTGATTGAAGAGCAGCGCACAGTCATTGCCGCGGCCGACGAAGCCGGCGACGAGGGCACGGCGGATTTGATTACCGGCTATGTGCAGGCGCAAGAGAAATTGATTTGGATGTACAACGCATTTTTGGGTGTGAAGAAATAACTCACCTGATACATTGTTTTTACAGGCAGATTAAAGGCCGTCTGAAAAGTTTTTCAGACGGCCTTTCGCATTATTTCAATGCTGCCAGCAGTTTGTCGTGAATGCCGCCGAACCCGCCGTTGCTCATCACCAAAATCTGATCGCCCACTTGGGCGTTTTTCACGATTTCGGCGATAAACGCGTCAAAATCTTTGCCGACGTGTAGTTTGCTACCCAACGGCGCAAGTGCGGCGGCCACGTCCCAATCTACACCGCCCGCGTAGCAGAATACCAAATCGGCTTCTTTCAGGCTTTCGGGCAACGCAGCGGCCATCGTGCCGAGCTTCATGGTGTTGGAACGCGGTTCCAACACGGCCAAAATGCGCGCGCTGCCGACTTTTTGGCGCAAACCGGCCACGGTGGTGGCGATGGCGGTCGGATGGTGGGCGAAGTCGTCGTACACGGTAATGCCGCCAACCGTACCCTTGATTTCCATGCGCCGCTTCACGTTTTGAAATTTGCCCAAGGCTTCGCAGGCCGTCTGAACGTCCACACCGGCATGACGCGCGGCGGCAATCACGGCCAGCGCGTTCAGGCGGTTGTGTTCGCCGAGCAAATCCCATTCCACGCGACCTGCTTTTTCGCCTTTGAAAAACACGTCGAAACTGCCGTTTTCATCGGCTTCACCAATCTGCCAACCCGCTTGGTTACCGAACCATTCAATCGGCGTCCAGCAGCCTTTGTCTATGGTTTCGTGCAGGGCTTCTTCGCGGCCGTTGGCGACAATCAGGCCGCCTGAAGGCACGGTGCGGACAAGATGGTGGAACTGGGTTTGAATAGCGGCCAAGTCAGGGAAAATGTCGGCATGGTCGAATTCCAGATTGTTCAAAATCGCGGTGCGCGGACGGTAATGCACGAATTTACTGCGTTTGTCGAAAAACGCGGTGTCGTATTCGTCGGCCTCAATCACGAAAAACGGCGATCGGCTGTTCGGGTCGAGCTTCGGCGTTTGCGGCAGACGCGCAGACACGCTGAAATTCTGCGGCACGCCGCCAATCAAAAAGCCCGGCGCAAGCCCGGCGTATTCCAGCACCCAAGCCAGCATGGATGCGGTGGTGGTTTTGCCGTGCGTACCCGCCACACCCAACACCCAACGGCCGTGCAGCACGTTTTCCGCCAGCCATTGCGGGCCGGAAATATACGGCAGGCCGCGGTTCAGCACCGCCTCCACCACGTCCATGCCGCGTTTGGCCACATTACCGATCACATAAACATCGGCTGGGAATTCATCAAGCTGCGCCGCATCGAAACCTTCGTGAACGCCGATGCCCAAGGCTTCGAGCTGGGTGCTCATCGGCGGATACATTTTCGCGTCGCAACCGCTGACCTTAAACCCCGCTTCTTTGGCGATGGCCGCCACGCCGCCCATAAACGTGCCGCCGATGCCGATAATGTGGATGTGTTTCATAAAATCGTCTTTAAATTTCAAAAACGCACATTATAACGGAATTTACGCCCGAAAGGCCGTCTGAAAATCGTTTTCAGATGGCCTTCCGGTAAAACATTTCTTGGCACAGGCCCTCCATTAAGCGGGACTCACGGCCACAGCCACGCCCACACCCTGCGCCCTTCGGCTTGCAGCAGCATCAGCGTACGGCAGGCGGAAGCGGTATTCATACATTCCATCCCGATACCGTATGCCGCCGCCTGCGCGATGATTTTCGGGTGGATAAATTCCTGCTTCTCTCCGGTACCGACAATAATCACTTCGGGATAATCCTCCGGCCTTGCCGTCTGAAAAAAATCGCTGATTTGCAGTTCAGACGGCCTTTTTGGCGGCATCAATCCAACCGATTCGCAACGCAGGATAACCGGCTGATTCCAACTTTGCCCCCCGATTTCAATCCTGCCGTTTTGATAGGCACTCACCGCCGCTGCCGACGGGTTGGCGTTCTCTTCGATCAACATCATTCGTCCTTCATGGCTCAGACAATTTCACCTGCTTCGGCCAACTGCCCTGCCGCACTGTTTCAAACCGTTTTCAGACGGCCTGAGTTCCATAAAAAAGGTGCAAAAACAGGTAATTTCGGGTAGGATTAGCAACTTTGACGTCCGCACCGCGCCTGTTTGAAATGTAAAGGCCGCACCGCTTGCGCGACAGTTTACGCTATTGAAAAATCCGGCTCAACAAGGAGACACAATGAAGCCAGTGAATATCGGTCTTTTAGGTTTAGGTACGGTAGGCGGCGGCACCGCGACCGTTTTGCAGGAAAACGCCGCAGAAATCAGCCGCCGTTTGGGGCGCGACGTGCGGATTTCCGCCGTGTGCGACAGAAGTGCCGAAAAAGCCGCAGAAGTTGCGCCGAATGCCGCTTTTGTGCAAGACCCGTTTGCATTGGTTCAACGTGACGATGTGGATGTGGTGGTCGAATTGTTCGGCGGCACCGGCATTGCCAAAGATGCGGTATTGAAAGCCATCGAAAACGGCAAACACATTGTGACCGCCAATAAAAAACTGCTGGCCGAATACGGCAACGAAATCTTCCCTTTGGCCGAATCGAAAAACGTGATGGTGCAATTCGAAGCAGCGGTCGCCGGCGGCATTCCGATTATCAAAGCCCTGCGCGAAGGTCTGGCCGCCAACAACATCAAATCCATCGCCGGCATCATCAACGGCACCAGCAATTTCATTTTGAGTGAAATGCGCGAAAAAGGCAGCGCGTTTGCCGACGTGTTGAAAGAAGCGCAGGCTTTGGGCTACGCCGAGGCCGACCCGACTTTCGACATCGAAGGCCATGATGCCGGTCATAAAATCACCATCATGAGTGCGTTGGCATTCGGTACGCCGGTCAATTTCAATGCCTGCTATCTGGAAGGCATCAGCAAGCTCGACAGCCGCGACATCAAATACGCGGAGGAACTGGGCTACCGCATCAAATTATTGGGCATCACCCGCAAAACCGACAAAGGCATCGAATTGCGCGTGCATCCGACCCTGATTCCGGAAAGCCGCCTGTTGGCGAATGTCAACGGCGTGATGAACGCCGTACGCGTCAATGCCGATATGGTCGGCGAAACGCTGTATTACGGCGCAGGCGCGGGTGCATTGCCGACCGCCAGCGCAGTCGTCGCCGACATCATCGACATCTGCCGCATGTTGGGTGCGGACGCCGAAAACCGCGTACCGCATCTGGCGTTCCAACCGCAAGGCGTGAAAGCGCAAACCATTCTGCCGATGGATGACATCACCAGCAGCTACTACCTGCGCGTCCAAGCCAAAGACGAACCGGGCACATTGGGCAAAATCGCCAACCTGTTGGCCGAGCAAGGCGTATCCATCGAAGCTTTGATTCAAAAAGGCGTGATTGACAAAACCACCGCCGAAATCGTGATTCTGACCCACAGCACGGTCGAGAAAAACATCAAAACCGCCATCGCCGCCATCGAGCGACTCGATTGCGTCGAAACACCGATTACCATGATCCGCATGGAAAGTCTGCATGGCTGAGCAACCGTTAACCCCTGAAGAACAGGCAGCCAAAACCAAAAAAGCCAAGGCCAAAATCCGTACCATCCGCATTTGGGCATGGATTATCATGGCGTTGCTGGTGAGCTTTTTCTTTTTGTCGCAATGCGCCCTGTCCAAGCCCAAAGCCAAGCAGGCCATCATCGAATCGTGTGTGAAAAACATTCCGTTTGCCGACAAATGGCAGGCCGATTTGAAAGCGCGAGGCTTGGAAGGCAAAGGCGGACAAGTGATTGTCGATTACTGCGTCTGCATGTGGGACGAACCTTTGGAGAAACTCAGCGAAAAGCAAATCCAATCGTTCAGCAAAATCAGCGCGCAAGAGCAACTCGATTTGCTCGGTGGTGCAGCGGCATTCGAAGCCCGCGACAAACAGTGTATCGCCGGTTTGAAAGCAGAATGAACCAACGGCAAAAAGGCCGTCTGAAAATAATTTTTTCAGACGGCCTTATTTATTTTCAAACGCGTTCAGACCGGTTTATTCATAAAATCACCGCGTTTAATCAATACATACGCCAGCGTGACCGCCAAAGCAGCCAGCCCTGCGCCGACAAAACCGATACCGCCCAAGCCCAGCCAAACGGTCACGTAATGCCCCAACAGCGCACCGCCGCCGATACCGACGTTATACAGCCCCGAATAAATCGACGTGGCAACATCGGTGGCGTCCGAAGCGAAGTTCAACACTTTGGCAATCATCGACAGGCTGACCACGCTGATGGCGATGCCCCAGACAAAGCACAACGCGTAAACCGCCCATGCCGAACCGGCAAACGGCCACAGCAACGCTGTCATCAATGCCACAACGGCAGCCGCACCGATGAAAAACTGCCGCGGAAATTTGGCAAACCATTTGCCGAATACATACGAAGCGACGAAACCGGCCGCACCATACAGCCCCAATACGACCGTTACCTGCTCCGGCCTGAAGCCGCCGATTTGCAGCACAAACGGCTCGATATAGCTGTACGCGGTAAAATGCGCGGTGATGATCAGAATGGTAAAGGCATAAAGCAGCATCAGGTTTTTGCGTTTTACCAGCAAAGGCAGGCTGCCCAACGAGCCGGAATTTACGCTCGGCAGCAAAGGCAGGTTTTTCGCCAGCACCACCATCACCGCCGCCGCGCAAATGCCAATCAGCAGAAAACTGATCTGCCATGAATAAAACTGGCCGATGACCCGTCCCAGCGGAATGCCCATCACCATCGCCATGACCGTGCCGGTACTCAGCAAACCCAATGCCTGCGTGCTTTTTCCCTGAGGCGCAACCCGTACCGCCAAAGATGCCGTAATCGACCAAAACACCGCATGGGTCAAGGCAATGCAAATCCTGCTGGCCAGCAACACGCCGAAATTCCAAGCGAAAAACGACAATACATGCCCCGCGACAAACACGGCAAACAAAATCAGCAAGAGCTTGCGGCGTTCGAAATTTTTCGTCGCCAGCATCAGCGGCAGCGACAGCAAGGCCACAATCCACGCATACACGGTCAGCATAATTCCGACTTCGGTCGAAGCCATGCCGAAGGTCTGGCCGATGTCGCTCAACAGCGCAATCGGAATAAATTCGGTGGTGTTGAAAATAAATGCGCCCACCGCCAAGGCCAATACGCTGAGCCATTGCTTTTTCTCTTTGGCCGCCGACATAATTTTTATCCTTCCCTATCAAAACAGGGGCGTTATTCTACTCCGTTCATACGGCAATGAAAACGATAACAACCGACTACATTTCGTTTGTTTTCAAATGTTTCAGACGGCCTTTTCAGGCAGGCCGTCTGAAAAAAGACTTGACCCTGACCCCGAGTTAAGGTTTATATTGGAAATACTGTTTTTACCGAAGGAAAAAATCATGGAAACCGTTACCTTAAACATCGAAGGCATGACCTGCGGCGGCTGCGTCAAAAGCGTGACCCGCATTCTGGAAAGCACCGACGGCGTCGCCAAAGCCGAAGTCAGCTTGGAAAACAAAAACGCCGTGATTGAATTTGATGCGGCCAAAACCGATGTCGATGCCTTAATCGAGGCCGTGGAAGACGGCGGCTTTGACGCTTCGCGTTGATATAAAACTACCCGAGGCCGTCTGAATGGTCGTTTCAGACGGCCTTTATCAAGACTTGACTTTAACCTGATGTAAAGGTTTAAGCTGTCTTTATTGTCAACCTGATGGACAAAAAACATGCAACAGAAAGTCCGTTTTCAAATCAAAGGCATGACCTGCCAGGCCTGTGCTTCGCGCATCGAAAAAGTGTTGAACAAAAAAGACTTTATCGAAAGCGCGGGGGTTAATTTTGCCAGCGAAGAGGCACAGGTCGTGTTCGACGGCAGCCGAAGCTCGGCTGCCGACATTGCCCGAATCATCGAAAAAACCGGTTTCGGCGCAACCGAAAAAACCGATGCGCTGCCCCAAGCCGACGGCGGCGGACCGGTGCATATCGGCTGGCGTTTGTGGCTGCTGCTGGCGGTTAACGTGCCGTTTCTCATCGGCATGGCGGGGATGATGATCGGCCGCCACGATTGGATGATGCCGGCGATGTGGCAGTTTGCCCTGGCCAGCATCGTGCAGCTTTGGCTGGCGGTTCCGTTTTACAAAAGCGCATGGGCTTCGATTAAAGGCGGCTTGGCCAATATGGACGTGCTCGTCACCATCGGCACGGTATCGATTTACCTCTATTCGGTGTACATGATGTTCCACCACCGCGGCATGGGACACGACGGTATGGCACATGTGTATTTCGAAGCCGGCGTGATGGTGATCGGTTTCGTATCGCTGGGCAAATTTTTGGAACACCGCACAAAAAAATCCAGCCTGAACAGCCTGTCGCTGATGCTCAAGCTCACGCCGGGTAAAGTGAATGTACAGCGCGACGGCACATGGCAACCGCTGCCTTTAGACCAAGTGCAAACCGGCGATATGCTGCGCGCCAACCACGGCGAGCGCATTGCTGCCGACGGCGTGGTCGAAAGCGGCAGCGGCTGGACGGACGAAAGCCATCTCACCGGCGAATCCAATCCCGAAATGAAACAGGCGGGCAGCAAGGTTTTGGCCGGCGCACTGGTGACCGACGGCAGCTTGGTTTACCGTGCCACGCAGCTGGGCAGCCATACACTCTTGGGCGACATGATGAACGCGCTTTCCGAAGCGCAAGGCAGCAAAGCACCGATTGCACGCGTGGCCGACAAAGCGGCGGCGGTTTTCGTACCGGTGGTGGTCGGCATTTCGCTGCTGACTTTCGCGCTCACTTGGGGCATCAAAGGCGATTGGCAGGCAGGGTTGATGCATGCGGTGGCGGTATTGGTGATTGCCTGTCCGTGTGCCTTGGGCTTGGCCACACCGGCGGCGGTCATGGTCGGTATGGGCAAAGCGGTGAAACACGGCATTTGGTTCAAAGACGCCGCTTCGTTGGAAGAATCGGCGCATGTCGATGCCGTCGTGCTCGACAAAACCGGCACGCTGACCGAAGGCCGCCCGCAAGTGGCTGCGGTTTATCTCGTGCCCGACAGCGGTTTCGATGAAGACGATTTGTTCCGTATCGCCGCTTCCGTCGAGCAAAATGCTGCCCACCCGCTTGCCGATGCGATTGTGTCCGCCGCATTGGCGCGCAACTTGAATCTGCCGGAAAGCAGCGGCGCGCAGACCGCGGTCGGCGCAGGCATTTTCGCCGAAATCGACGGCATAGGTTCGGTCAAAGTCGGCAAACCCGATTATGCCAACCTGACTTTACCGGCCGGTTTAGGCGGCGTGTGGCCGATTGCCAGTTTGGTTGCGGTATCCGTTGACGACCGCCCCATCGGTGCATTTGCCCTGGCCGATGCCCTAAAAAGCGACACCGCCGAAGCCATACGCCGTCTGAAAGCGCATGACATCGATGTGTACGTAATGAGCGGCGACAATCAGAACACGGTCGAATACATCGCATCGCAATTGGACATCGGACACGCGTTCGGCAACATGAGTCCGCGCGACAAAGCGACCGCGGTACAGAAGTTGAAAGAGGAAGGCAGAACCGTGGCCATGGTCGGCGACGGCATCAACGATGCGCCCGCGTTGGCCGCCGCCAATGTCAGCTTTGCCATGAAAGGCGGTGCCGACGTCGCCGAACACACCGCTTCGGCTACCCTGATGCAGCATTCGGTCAACCAACTGGTCGACGCCCTGCTCGTTTCGCGCGCTACGCTGAAAAACATCAAGCAAAACCTGTTTTTTGCCTTTTTCTACAATATCCTCGGTATCCCGCTGGCGGCATTGGGCTTTCTCAGCCCCGTGATTGCCGGTGCAGCGATGGCGATGAGTTCGGTCTCGGTGTTAACCAATGCTTTACGTTTGAAACGCGTGCGCATCCGATAATGCCAGATTGCTGCCAGGCCGTCTGAAACCGGATAATCGGCTTTCAGACGGCCTTTTTCATTTATAATCGCTTTTTATCTTGTACGGATTCCCAAGCATGGAAATGATAGCCGCAACCAATATATTTCTGATTATATTGCTGATTTTTACCGCACTGTTGGTATGGTCTCGCAATTGGAAACGCAAACAGGCTTATCTGGAACACATCAAAAGCAAACCGGAAACATTCCAATGGATCAGCCAAAACCTGACCGGCGTGGAAATCAAGGATTTGAAAGCCGTGGCCGACCGCTTCGGGCTGCCCATGCTGCAAGCCAAGCAATTGATTGATTTTTATCGTAAAAACCATAAAAACTGACAGACTTTACACAATCCTGCCCTTTCATTTGACGCATATTAAGGCCGTCTGAAACGATTGATATTATGATGTTGTCTGTTTCAGACGGCCTTAATATCGGGGGAAATATGACGGTTTACCTTATCGGCGATTCAATCCGGCTGGGTTACGAAGCGGCAGTTCAAGCCGCCCTGCCTGATACGGCGGTACTCTCGCCGGTCGGCAATTGCCGCTCGTCAAACGATGTGTTGCGGCATATCGGGCAATGGACACAAGGGGCGCAAGCCGGCGACATCATCCACCTCAACTGCGGTTTGCACGACATCCGCTACCATCCCGGCAGCCCTAAGCCTTTGACCGACATCCACACTTACCATGCCAACCTGCGGCAGATTTTCAGCCGCCTGCAGCAGACCGGTGCCAAGATTATTTGGGCAAGCAGCACGCCGTTTCTGCAAAGCGTGCACAACGTGACCAAACCGTCGCGCCGCTATCTGAAAGACATCCATGCCTACAACCAGGCCGCCAAAGACTTGGCGGATGAATTCGGCTTTGCAGTCAATGATTTGTACGGTTTGATGTTCGTGCAGGATTTAACCGCGCTGACGCTTGGCGACGGACTGCATTTCAACGAGTTCGGCAATCAGATTTTAGGCAACGCCGTAGCCGAATCGATCCGGAAAATTTATTCATAAACCGATTTAGAAAACAGAGGCCGTCTGAAAACCTGATTTTCAGACGGCCTTTTCTTGTTTACGGAATTTCAGATGCCCGAGGCCTTGCAATCCGAAAATCTTCAAAAAATCTCTAATCCGTCATTTAGCTGGACGGGGGCGCAGCAAACCGGCACAGCGGATGACCGACATGGATTTTCAGGTTTCACCACAATTGTGCAAAAGTTCCGGCCTAGCCGCGCATCACCGCTTCAATATCGGCCACGCTTTTCGGTGCTGCCACAGTATAGTTTTCACACCCGTCTGCCGTGACCAGCACATTGTCTTCAATACGGATGCCGATATTTCGGAATGCCTCGGGAATGTCGTCTGCCGCCGCGATATACAGCCCCGGCTCGACGGTGCTGCACATGCCGGGCTGCAACAGCAGCGGCTTGCCGTTGTGCCAGCGTTTGCCGACATCGTGTACGTCCAGGCCGACCCAATGCCCCAAGCCGTGCATATAGAACCGCTGATAGGCTTGCGATTCGATGTTGCCGTCGACCGTACCGCGTAACAGTTTGCAGTCAATCAGCCCCTGAACCAAAATCTTCAAGGCAATCAGATGGATGTCGCCCCAATCGGCATTCGGTTTCACGGCGGCGATGGCGGCTTCGTTGGCGGCCAACACGATTTCGTAAACCTCTTTTTGGGCAGCATTGAATTTTCCGTTTACCGGAAAAGTACGCGTGATGTCGCCTGCGTACAAGCCGTATTCCGCACCTGCGTCAATCAGCAGCAAATCGCCGTCGCGCAAAATGTCTTTGTTGTCGACATAGTGCAGGCAGCAGGCGTTTTTACCGCCTGCGATAATGCTGTTGTAAGACGGGAAGCGCGCGCCGTGGCGCATGAATTCGTGCAGGATTTCCGCCTCGATTTGCAGTTCGCTTATGCCGGCACGGGTTTTCTGCATGGCACGGATATGCGCCAATGCGCTGATTTCCCCTGCTTTTTTCAGCAGCGCGGTTTCATACTCGTCTTTAATCAGACGCATGGGGTCAAGCACGGCGGCCAAATCCGCCAGATTATCCGGCGCATAGGTATTGGCCTGAATGCGGCGGCCGGCGCTCTGCTGCACGGCGTGCCATTTGCCCATTACTTCCCTGTCGCGTTCCGGGTAAAGCCCCCACAGCGCATACAGGCTTTTTTTGTTTAACATGGCTTGGCTGAGATGGTGCAGCCATTCGCTGTTGCTATACGCTTCGTCAAAGCCGAATACTTCGCACGCCGCTTCAGGGCCGTAGCGGAACCCGTTCCAAATCTCGCCCAATTCGTCTTTATCGCGGCAGAACAATATGCTTTTTTGTGTCGCCCCGTCCAACAGCAACACAGACTGCGGTTCGCCAAAACCGGTCAGGTAATGAAAATAGCTGTCTTGGCGGAACGAAAATTCGGTGTCGTTGCTGCGGCGTTGTTCCGGTGCGGCAAATAAGACCGCCACGCCTTCGCTGCCGATTTCGTTCAATACGCGCCGGCGGCGGCGGATAAACGGAGTGATGTCCATGATGATTCCTTGTGAATAAGGCCGTCTGAACGTGCGATACTGTTTTCAGACGGCCTGAATGTGAAGTTGCATAAACCGGAATATCCGGTTATTTCAGCCTTTTGGCCTGTTCGGTTTTGCAGGCGAACCACAAAGCCGCCGCCGCGCCGCACACATCGGCCACCGCATCCCAAAACGAACCTTCGCGCGTTTGGGTCAACAACGCCTGCGCGCACTCGCTGGCAACCGCAAACACTACGGCGGCAATCATCAGGCCGCGATAGGGAATCGGGTGTTTACCGGTCATATAGGCTTTGGCGAGCAGCCAGAATTGTGCGAAAAATAAAGCGAAATGCGCCACTTTGTCGAAATTCGGAAAAGGCGGCGCACCGCCTTCCGACTCGCGCAGCAGCAGCGAATAAACGGCGGCGGCAAACCATAATGCCGCCAAAACGGTAAATTTATTGCGCGGCAATGTCATGTCTGCCCTCTTCGTCCAGCCATGTTTGGCAGATTTTGGCCAAACGCACGAATTTCCCGCCGCGCGTGTTTAACAAATCGCGCCATTGCGCCACTTCTTCACGGCTCGGTGCGTCGTCCATGCTGCATTCGTATAACAAAAAATCAAGGGTTTCTTCGACTGTACCGACGCTTTCAGTCTGAATCAAATCAATCAGTCCGTTCATTTTAAGGCCGTCTGAAAATGGGTTAACGACTGTGTAAAAAACGCTGCGCTTCTTCAAATTCACCGGCCGTCAGCAGCGGAATACCCCGGATGGATTTATTCACCGCATCTTCAATCAATTGGCGGTGTTCCGCACTCGGCTTATTGAGCACATAAGCCGATACCAAAGATTTGTCGCCCGGATGGTCGATACCGAGACGCAGACGGTAGAAATCCGGCGTACCCAAACGGGCCTGGATGTCTTTCAAACCGTTGTGACCGCCGTTCCCGCCACCGAGCTTGAATTTAATGCGGCCGCACTCGATGTCTAATTCATCGTGCACCACCAGAATTTCTTCGGGCTTGATTTTGTAAAACTGCGCCAAGGCCGCCACCCCCTGACCGGAACGGTTCATAAACGTCATCGGCTTGATGAGCCAGACATCGCCTTCCGGACGGCTAGCGCGCGCCACTTCGCCGAAGAATTTTTTTTCTTCTTTAAAGGCAACTTTCCATTGCCACGCCAACTCATCCAGCAGCCAAAAGCCGGCATTGTGCCGGGTTGCTTCGTATTCTTTGCCGGGATTACCCAAGCCGACAATCATTTTGATTGGATTGGACATGTTCTTCTCGTGTTGTTCTCATTAAGGCCGTCTGAAAATTTTCAGACGGCCTCGTATTCATTGAATCATATATCTGCCGGTTTGCGATTCCGGAGATTTTTCGGTTTGGCAGCATCTACCACGCTGTTTCAAACCGAAACCGTTTCAGACGGCCTTTAATCTTCCTGATTCTGTACGCGCCGTCTCCTCGCTTCCTTCGGGTCGATCAGCAAAGGCCGGTATATTTCGATGCGGTCTTTTTCGCGCAATACGGTATCGTCTTTAACGGCTTTTCCAAAAATCCCAAGTTTGGCCGTGTTCAAATCCAAATCAGAAAACTCGTTTTCCAAACCGCTTTGCAACGCAGCCTGGCGGATGGTGGTACCCTCGGCTACCTGCATGGTTTTCAAAACCTGCTTGTCAGGCAAGCCGTACACGATTTCGATGTTAAGCATAGCGGCGGTCAGCCTCTTTGACAAACGCGTCCACCAAGGTATCGGACAAATGATTGAACACCGGAGAAATCACGGCCGACAAAATCGAACTGCTGAATTCGTATGCCAATTTGAATTCGATTTGGCACATGTCGTCTCCCAAATCGACAAACCGCCATGTGCCGCATAAGGTTTTAAACGGCCCTTCAAGCAAATCCATTTTGATTTCCTGCCCCGGGATATTATGGTTGTGCGTAGCGAAAGACTGCCGCACGCCCATGTAATCCATAAACAGCCGCGCTTTCAACTCGGTATCGGTGCGCTCGAGGATTTCTGTTTTACTGTACCACGGTAAAAACCTCGGGTAATCCTCCACCCGGTCAACCAGCTCAAACATCTGTCCGGCACTATGCAACACCAATACGCTTTTTTCTACTGTTTTCATGACGAATCAAACTTGAGTAAAAGTGGCATTATAAACGAATTTGTTTCGGTTTTCAGACGGCCTTTGCTGATACGGTAAAATCAACCAACCATCAAGACAAAGCAGCCCGCTATAGAAAATCGAAATGATTTTCCGGCTGATTGCGTAATGTACAAAACCTTCCAAACAAAGCCGGTGGAAATCAATTTGGCTCCGCTACCTGCTCAGTCCTTACTTCCCCACTATTCAGACATAAAAAACGGCAGCGTTACCACTGCCGTTCGATATAACTTTATGGCTTGCCCATGCCCGAATCATTATCGGAAGAATGTTCCGGTTTGACATTTTGCACTTCGGTTTGCGGCCCCTCGGGGGTAATAACCATGACTTGCTCCGGTTCGCCCTTCGGTTCCTCAGGTTCATCCTTGCGCAGATTATGACTGTAATCCTTCGGCGGACTAGGCTGCTGACCCGCCATGATTTCCAGAACCTGATCCCGGTCGATGGTTTCCCAATCCATCAGAGCCTTACACATGGTTTCCATTTTATCCCGGTTCTCATCCAAGATTTTGTACGCCAAGGCATATTGCTCGTCCAAAATACGGCGGATTTCGGCATCCACGTCCTGCTGGGTTTTCTCGGAAATGTTTTGCGAACGGGTCACGCTGCGTCCCAAGAAAACTTCGCCTTCGTTTTCCGCGTAAACCATCACGCCCATTTTGTCGCTCATGCCGTAGCGCGTTACCATTTCGCGGGCAATTTGCGTGGCACGTTCAAAGTCATTGGATGCACCGGTAGAAATACGGCCGACAAAAATATCTTCGGCAATACGTCCGCCAAACAGAATGGCAATTTGGCTCAACATCTGGTCTTTGTACATGCTGATGCGGTCACGTTCGGGAAGCTGCCAAGTCAGACCCAGCGCACGGCCGCGCGGCATGATGGTGACTTTATGCACCGGATCGGTATTTTCCAAACTTTCCGCAACGATGGCATGACCCGATTCATGGTAAGCCGTCGCACGTTTCTCATCTTCGTGCATCACCATTGAGCGGCGCTCGGGACCCATATAAATTTTGTCTTTCGCATCTTCAAAATCGCTTTGATCGACTTTGATTTTATTGCGACGGCCGGCAAACAAAGCGGCTTCGTTCACCAAGTTGGCCAAATCGGCACCTGAAAAACCCGGTGTACCGCGCGCCAAAGAGGTCAGGTCAACCGACTCGTCCAAAGGCACTTTTTTGGCGTGCACTTTTAAAATCTGCTCGCGACCGCGGATGTCGGGCAGCGGCACCACGACTTGACGGTCGAAACGGCCCGGACGCTGCAACGCAGGATCCAATACATCAGGACGGTTGGTTGCGGCAATCACAATCACGGTTTGGTTGCTTTCAAAGCCATCCATTTCAACCAGTAATTGGTTCAAGGTCTGTTCGCGCTCGTCATTGCCCCCGCCCAAGCCGGCACCGCGCTGGCGGCCTACGGCATCGATCTCATCGATAAAGATGATGCAAGGCGAATTTTTCTTGGCCTGTTCGAACATATCCCGTACACGGCTGGCACCGACACCGACGAACATTTCGACGAAATCCGAACCGGAAATGCTGAAAAACGGTACGCCCGCTTCGCCAGCAATCGCTTTGGCCAGCAAAGTCTTACCCGTACCCGGGCTGCCCGCAAGCAAAATACCGCGCGGTACACGTCCGCCCAAACTCTGGTAGCGCGAAGGAGCTTTCAGGTAATCGACGATTTCCTGCACTTCTTCTTTGGCTTCGTCGCAGCCGGCCACATCGGCGAAGGTCACTTTGTTGGCATCTTTATCCAACAACTTAGCGCGGCTTTTACCGAATGAAAACGCACCGCCTTTACCGCCACCGCCGCTTTGCATACGCATGAAGTAAAACCACGCACCAATCAGCAGCAATACCGGCAGCAGGCTGAAAAACAAACTGCCCAGCATGCTTGGTTTTTCTTCGGGCGTAACTTTCACGCGGACGTTTTTATCCAATAAAGTCTGAATCAGCTTATCGTCAAGCGGGGCATTGGTAAAAAACGATGTTTTGTCCGCGCGTTCGCCTTTAATCAGGTAACCGCTGACCACCGAACCCTCGATATTTACGCTGGCCACTTCACCGTTGTTTACCTGCTGGATAAACTGCGAATATTCGATTTGTTGTTTATTTTCCTGCTTGTCGTTAATGGCATTGAATGCCGCCATCAAGCAGACACCCAAAACCAACCAGACCAATACATGTTTAATGGTATTCCCCACTGAATCAGGCTCCATATATAAAGGTAAACGAAAGAAACGATTTTAAAGCACGCTGCCCATATTGTCAGCGTTTATTTTTGCCCAATAAATAAATCTCACTGGAGCGATTGCGGGAAGCCTCGGGCTTGCGCGTCTGAACGCTACCGAATAATTCCCTCATGGCCGACATATATTCCTGATAGCCTGCGCCCTGAAATACTTTAACCAAAAAACTGCCGCCCGTTTTCAAATGGTTGGCAGCAAAGTCCAATGCCAATTCGCACAGATAAAAGCTCTTGGCCTGATCGGTGACGGCGTTACCCGACATATTGGGTGCCATATCGCAAATTACAAGATCCAGGGGACGATTATCCAACAGCGATTCCAATTGCGCCAAAACACCTTCTTCACGAAAGTCGCCCTGAATAAAGGAAACACCGTCGATCTCTTCCATCGGCAAAATATCCAAAGCAAATACTTGGCCGTTTTTACCGACCAACTTGGCCGCTACCTGCGACCAACTGCCCGGTGCGCTGCCCAAATCAGCCAAAACCGTACCCGGTTTGATGAGTTTGTCTTTTTCATTGATTTCCAATAGCTTATAAGCGGCCCGCGCACGGTAGCCGTCTTTTTGCGCCATGTGGACATAGTGATCGTTAACATGCTCGTTGAGCCATGCCTTGGAAGATTTGGAACGTACTGCCATAATGTATCTATATGAGAATCAAACGGCGTTATTGTACGTTATTTTCTCGCAGGCCGTCGTTAAATCGCGTACAATACCAGCTTATTATTTTGATTCAAGCAATACGACATGACCGACGATAAATTAAGCACCAAAGAAATTTTGGAACTCAAAGCCCGTGCCCACCATCTTAATCCGGTGGTCATGATCGGCCAACACGGTTTGACCGATGCCGTCATTAAAGAAACCGATGCCGCCCTCACTGCCCACGAATTGATTAAAGTACGTGTCTTGGGCGATGACCGTCAGGAACGCATCGAAATATGCAATGCTTTGTGCGAAGCCGTTGATGCGCAATTGGTGCAGCATATCGGCAAATTATTGGTATTGTGGCGCAAAAACTTGGAAATGTAGGCAAGTTCGGCCATATCGCGCAAAGGCCGTCTGAAAAATATTCTTTCAGACGGCCTTTGTCTATGTTTATTTATTTCCACTCCAACGCCGAAATCCGCCAGACCAATACTGCGGCCAAAATGGCGCATATCATGTAAATCAAACTGGAAATACCGTGCCATACGCCGAATGAACCGCCGGTCAGATCCAGCAGCCAATTCGCAGTTTGTGTTTTGAGGGCTTCAATCACGGGTGTTACCAGAAATTGATTCACGGCCAAACCTGCCCACAGCACCTCAATCAATCTACTGTTCACCGAGCGGATATTTTGTACGGCCGACAGACGTTTGCCCGCAAAATATACCAAAGCCCAAATGACTAAGCCGCTATAAGAAACAACAGCAAACAGTTCTCCGGCAATTGCTCCGGCCTGTAATTTAGGCAAATTCTTAAACAACACCGGCGCGGCAATATAGCCCGCCATCACTTGCAGACCCAGCCACACCCCGGCCAATGCCGCCACTGATTTATTCATCGTTTCATCCTTTACCGGCAAACCGTAACTTCTGCAGAATTTTCATCTTGACCACATTGTTTGCTATGTGTTTCTCGAATATTCATCTGTCTATATAACCATCGTTTTAAACCACAATCAAACCTGCGGTTTTTCAAAGACCGCAGCCGTCTGAAAATCTGTGCTTTCAGACGGCCTGATTAAAACCCCTTGTCGGATTCATGGTTTTGTTGCCCGATGGATTTCAGATGTATTGCACCGAAATAATGTCATACTCGCGCACACCGCCCGGAGCCTGCACTTCCGCCACATCACCTTCTTCTTTACCGATTAAAGCGCGGGCAATGGGTGAGCCGACATAAATTTTCTTCTCTTTGATATCCGCTTCGTCTTCGCCCACGATTTGGTAAGTTACCTGCTCTTCGGTTTCCAAATCTTCCAAAGTCACGGTGCTGCCGAATACAATCTTACCTTCCGCATGGATTTCGACCGGATTGATGATGTGCGCCAGAGAAAGTTTGTTTTCCAATTCGGAAATGCGGCCTTCGATGAAGCCTTGGCGTTCTTTGGCCGCTTCGTATTCTGCATTTTCCGATAAATCGCCGTGCGAGCGCGCTTCCGCAATCGCTTCGATGATTTCGGGACGGGCAACGCTTTTGAGGTGTTGCAATTCTTGTTTCAACAATTCCGCACCGCGCACAGTCAAAGGAATTTTCTGCATGGTATGTTCTCCGTAAAGCGTTTGTACGCTTCTTCATTGATGGTGTCGCGCCCACGATTAGGTCAATCGCGGGCGCAAAATAAAAATACAAGCCGCCTGTGTATCGGCGGCTTGCTCGTAAAAGATTCGATGGCGTTATTGTACCATCAAACTTGAAAACCGCAATAATAAAACCTGATTCAGCGGTTTTCCGTAGCTTATTGGTCACATAAACCGCAGGCCGTCTGAAAAGGGAAGGATATTTTTCAGACGGCCTGTTTCATGTTATGAAATCAGAACGGAATGTCGTCATCAATATCGTCAACCGGGGCTGCCTGAGCTGCCGGTGCCCGACGTGCAGGAGCTGCCGGAGGCGCACTCGGAGCCTCCTGCTGATATGCCGGTGCAGATTGGTAAGACTGCTGCGGTGCAGCCGGTTGATAACCTTGCGAACTTTGATAACCACCCTGGTCATAAGCCCCGTCGTCATAAGGTGCGCCGCCCGAGTTATCGTTGCGGCTGCCCAGCATTTTCATTTCACTGGCGATAATATCGTAGGCTGTGCGTTCGATACCGTCTTTACCTTGGTATTTACGGCTTTGGATACGGCCTTCCAGATACACTTGGCTGCCTTTGCGCAGATATTGGCCGGCAATTTCGGCCAAACGGCGGTACATGGTAATGTTGTGCCATTCGGTTCGTTCTTGGCGTTGGCCGTTGCGGTCGTTCCATGTTTCGCTGGTGGCGACGCTGAAGTTGCACACCGCTTCGCCGTTGGGCATGTAACGTACTTCCGGATCGCGCCCCAAACGGCCGATAAGGATAACTTTATTCAATGACATATCAATCTCCTGAAATGATTTTTTCCGCCGCCTTTTGGTCGAAACCTTTTTGCAACGCTTTAATATAAACGGTATGTTTGTCTTGGCTGAACGTCACGGCCTCTACCCCCTGCAATCCCGTAAGCGCGCGGTAAAGCGTGTCGGTCCGCCCGTGCCATTGCGGCTGTACCGCATAAGCAACATTCTTTACCGGCTTCGGTGCGGGAGAAACTGATGCGATCAACAGCCAAAGCAGCATCAATGCGCTGCAAAAGGCAAACACACCGTTAAAACCGTAATGCTGGAGTAATATCCCGCCGACAGCACCGCCGACAAACAAGCCCACTGACTGCATGGTATTGTACACACCCATCGCGGTCCCCTTCAAATCCGACGGCGCGATTTTCGATACCATCGACGGCAGGCTGGCTTCCAATATGTTGAAACCGATGAAATAGACAATCATAAAGGCCGTAATCAGCCAAATCGAGTCCAGACCGAACATCAAAGCAATCTGTGCGGATGCAATACAGCCGATGCCGAATACAAACACCTGTTTCAGCTTGTTGCGCGTTTCCCCGACGATAATGAGCGGAACCATCAATACCAAACCGATGACCGTAGCCGGCAGATACACTTTCCAATGCTGGTTTTTCAACAATCCCAGAGCTTCCATTGCAAACGGCAGCGTAGTAAACAAAGCCATTTGCGCCGCATGAAGCGCGAAAATACCGAAATCCAAACTCAATAACTGGCGGTTGCCCAATACCTCAGCCACACGACCGGGCTGTGCTTGCGCATCTTCATGCAGGCGCGAAACGTCCGGATTGGGTGTCAGCCATGCCACCACACCTATGCTGGTTAAGGTCAATACGCCCGTTAAGACAAACAGCCCCTGCACACCGATTACATCGGCCATCACCGGCGCAGCCACCAGGCTCACAGAAAAAGTCAGACCGATGCTCAAACCGATCATTGCCATTGCGCGTGTACGCACTTCGTCCCGCGTCAAATCGGCCAACAAAGCCGTAACTGCCGCGCTGACCGCCCCGGCTCCTTGGACAGCACGCGCCGCCACCAGCATAGTCAGCGAATCTGCCGCAGCCGCCATAAAACTACCCGCGGCAAACAGAATCAAACCGATATAAATGACTTTTTTACGGCCGAATTTATCCGAAGCCATGCCCAACGGCAGTTGCAAAACCGCCTGAGTCAGCCCGTAAACGCCCATTGCCACGCCGACTAAAGCTTTATTGTTTTCCGCTCCCGGCAGGTTCGCCGCATACAGAGCCAACACGGGCAACACCAAAAACATACCCAGCATACGCAGTGCGTAAACGCCGGACAAGGTCGTGCTGGCGCGCCATTCGTGCGGAAACATCTGTATACGGTTGTCTCTAGCCATAATAATTTTTCAGACGGCCTCATTGCTGACAATGCCGTCTGAAATCTAAAAAGTTCTTAACGTAAAAGATTATACAGTATTCAAAACGCTTTGCATTTGCTTTGTTGGTGCGTTCTGGTTTTGAATGAAATCCATACAGGCCGTCTGAAAACGAGCGCAGAGAGTTTCAGCAAAGCTAAAATGAGCGCAACGGATCCCTGTGAGGCCAAAACGCACGCAATAAATTTCTGCGAAGTTAAATTTTCAGACGGCCTTATTCAGATTTATCCGCTCCACTGCCAGCGGTTGCGCCATGCCCCCAACACGGCGTTGGGGTATTTATTGCTGCCCAGGCTGCCGTTGAACCGTGCCAGCGCACGAACCAGATTGCCTTTTTCCACGTTATTGTAATGGCGCAGAATGGTGCAGCCGTAGCGCAGGTTGGTGCGGATGTCGAAAAGGTTGTGCGAAGGTTTGCCGATGTAGTTTTTCCAAAACGGCATGACCTGCATCAGGCCGCGCGCACCGACACCGCTGATGGCATACTGGCGGAAGGCACTTTCCACTTCAATCAAACCCAACACCACCTGCGGATTCAAACCGGCACGGCTGGCTTCATAATGGATATTAATCAGCAGACGGCGGCGTTCCGCCTCGTCGGGGACAAACCTTGCCAAACGCGCCGACATCGCCTGCAGCCAGCGTTCGCCTTCGGCGGCACTGGAAAACACCAAACGCGCTGGATTGACATTATTGATGGAACCGCGCATAACGGAAGCCACATCGTCGGACAAAGTTTCCTCGCGTTGCGCGCCGGCAACGGCCAAGGCGGGGCTGAAAAGCAGTGCGCCGCCCGCAATCAGCAGGCGGCGGCGTTGCAAATATTCTTGAGAAAGCGGAGCAGCGTTTTTTTTCATGGGTAACGTATTGTGTTTTCGGTCATTATTGATATAGGGTTCATGCCTTTTTTCAGGCCGTCTGAAATTTCAGACGGCCTATTATAAGAGTATCTTTGAACTGAATCAAAGGTTATCCTGATTAGGGGATGACAGCGTTTTTTGCACCATGTAACATATTACCTTCTTTCCCTACCTACTTTTTGCCTCCCATGACACCCGGTTCAAACCTTCTCGCTTCCGTGGACTTAGGTTCCAACAGCTTTCGCCTGCAAATTTGTGAAAACAACAACGGCCAGCTCAAAGTCATCGATTCGTTCAAACAGATGGTGCGCTTCGCCGCCGGTTTGGACGAACAGAAAATTCTCAGCGAAGAATCCCAAGAACGTGCTTTGGAATGCCTGGCCAAATTCGGCGAACGCCTGCAGGGTTTTCCGCCCGAACAAGTCCGCGTGGTCGCCACCAATACCTTCCGCGTCGCCAAAAACATCGCCCAATTCATTCCCAAAGCCGAAGCTGCGCTGGGTTTCCCGATCGAAATCATCGCCGGCCGCGAAGAAGCGCGTCTGATTTACACCGGCGTGGTGCACACCCTGCCGCCCAACGGCGACCGGATGCTGGTTATCGACATCGGCGGCGGCTCGACCGAATTCGTCATCGGCTCGGATTTGAAACCGATCCACACCGAAAGCCTGCCGTTGGGCTGCGTGACTTACAGCATGCGCTTTTTCCAAAACAAAATCACCGCCAAAGATTTTCAGGCCGCCATTTCCGCCGCGCGCAACGAAATCCAGCGCATCAGCAAAATGATGAAGCGCACCGGCTGGGATTTCGCCGTCGGTACATCCGGTTCGGCCAAGTCCATCCGCGACGTGCTGGCTGCCGAATACCCGCAGGAATCCGACATTACATATGAGGGCATGAAAAAGCTGGCGGACAGGATTGTCGAAGCCGGTTCGGTCAAAAAAGCCAGATTCAACGATTTGAAACCGGAGCGTGTGGAAGTATTCGCCGGCGGCCTGGCCGTCATGATGGCGGCTTTTGAAGAATTGGAAATCAAAAAAATGATGGTCACCGAAGCCGCTTTGCGCGACGGCGTGTTTTACGACCTCATCGGCCGCCAACTCAACGAAGACATGCGCGACCAGACTACCGCCGAATTCCAAAAACGCTACCACGTCAGCCTGAACCAGGCCAAGCGTGTGGCCGATACTGCGCAAACCTTTATGGAAAACCTGTGTTTGGCGCGCAATGTGCCGGTGCAGGACTTGGCCAACTGGAAGCAGTTTCTGCGTTGGGCGGGGCTGCTGCACGAAATCGGCATCGACATCGCCCACACCAGCTACCACAAACATTCGGCCTATATTCTGGAAAATGCCGATATGCCCGGCTTTTCGCGCAAGGAACAGACCACTCTGTCGCATTTGGTGCTGGGGCATCGGGGCGATTTGAAGAAAATGACCGATATTGCCGGCGACAACCAAGTGCTGTGGTATGCGATTTTATCCCTGCGTTTGGCCGCACTCTTCTGCCGCGCCCGTCTGCCGCTCGAACTGCCCAACCAGCTGCAATTCCGCATCGATGCGGAAAAACAGGGCGTGATACTGCGCATCAGCGCGGCTTGGCTCGACAAACATCCGCTGATTGCGTCTGCATTGGATTACGAAAGCCAGCAATGGAATAAAATCAACCTGCCGTTTGATGTGCAGACCTTATAAGCAATAAAAAACGTAGGCCGTCTGAATTTTCAGACGGCCTTTCGTTTGACTGTGCGGCTTCGGCTGTATTCGGATATTTTGCCGCAGCTCCGGTTACCGCCATAAACCGCGGCACATCAAACCGAACCTTTGATTGGCAAGGCCGTCTGAAATTTCAGCATCGCAGAAATACTTCGCCCGTTTCAGACGGCCTGATGTTATGCGGCTTAAGGACAAGGATTACTGATTTCCGCATGAACCTCGTTAACCGCATTCAACACGTCTTCGCCCAACACGATTTCCGCCGTGGCAATGTTTTCGCGCAATTGCTCCATCGTGGTCGCGCCGATGATGTTGCTGCCGACAAAACTCTGCTGCGTGACAAAGGCCAAAGAAAGTTGCGTCAGCGTCAGGCCTGCATCTTCGGCGATTTTCGCGTAACGCTCCACCGCCTCATCCGCTTTCGGCTTGGTGTAGCGTTGGAAACGTTCAAACAGAGCCAATCGGCTGCCTTCCGGTTTCGCACCGTGGCGGTATTTTCCGGTCAACACGCCGAATGCCAGCGGCGAATAGGCCAACAACGGGATTTCTTCCCGCAGGGAAATCTCGCTCAAATCCACTTCGTAACTCCGGTTGAGCAGATTATAAGGGTTCTGCACCGAAGCCACGCGCGGCAAACCGCTGTTTTTCTCGTGCTGATTCAGATACCGCATCACGCCCCACGGCGTTTCGTTCGACAAACCGAAAGCGCGGATTTTACCCTGCTTCACCAATTCGCCCATCGCATCGACAATTTCTTCAATCGGTGTGAACGCTTCGTCATCGGGCAATTCGGCCACGCCCAATTTACCGAAGAAATTGACTTTGCGCTCCGGCCAATGCAGTTGGTACAAATCCAGATAATCGGTGTTCAGCCGCTGCAAACTGGCATCGCAGGCTTCCAAAATCTGCGCGCGGGAAAAATCGTTGCCGTTGCGGATATAGCTCTCCAGCCGGTTGGCTCCGGTAGGGCCGGCAATTTTGCTCGCCAGCACAAAATCATCGCGTTTGCCGCGCGCCTTAATCCACGAGCCGATGTAGCGTTCGGTGGTCGCATACGTTTCCTTGCCGGGCGGCACGGGATACATTTCCGCCGTATCGATAAAATTCACGCCGTTGGCCAAAGCGTAATCGAGCTGCTCATGCGCTTCCTGTTCGGTGTTCTGTTCGCCCCACGTCATCGTGCCCAAGCAGATTTTGCTGACTTCGATACCGGTAAGGCCGAGTTTGCGCTGTTCCATATGATTCCTTTCTTGCACCGTTTTTTTTCAGACGGCCTCAGACATGGCTGAGGCCGTCTGAAAAGCATGTTAATAATGGCGGCGGCGGAAATAAAATGCGCCGTCGCTGTCCAATTCCAAAATATAACGCCCGTTCTGCACGGCGGCATAACCCGATTTGTTTTCGGAATACGTTTTCAAACCGGCATGGCTGACAAGGTAATCCGTGAGTTTCGTATCGTCCTCCGCCACATTGCCCACCAGCTTGGCAAACAGGGTATGGCACGCGCCGTCTTTGCGCCAGCCGATGTTTTTGCCTCCCTCGGTTTCCATGCACGTGCCGCGTATCATCTCCAAATCATTTTTACGCTCACCGATTAATTCGACCTGGTTGCCTTCGTCCAGTCCTTCGACGGCATAAACCGCGCTCGGTTTTCCGTCGGCCGTTTTGTCTGTTTTGGGCGCACCCAAAGCCAAACCGCCGATTGCGGCTTCATCGATATATTTCACTTTGAACACGGGCTTGGGGGCGGTACCGGCTTGCGCTTCATCCGCAGGCTTGCCGGCATCTCCGCCGCAGGCCGCCAACAGTACGGCCGATAACAATAATGACGATTTCTGCATGATTTCCATCCTAACGCTTCGGAATGATTCGGAAAATGATATTATAGCCACCCCGAAATGGTTTTAACACCCGAAATCCGCACGAAAAACCCCATGATTTGGAACATTATCGTCATTCATCTGCTCGGCATGATGAGCCCCGGCCCCGACTTCTTCTACATTGCCCGTACCGCGGCACTTTACGGACGGAAAAATGCCGTGTTTGCCGTGTTCGGCATCGTGACCGGCGTCATGTTTTGGGCAGCCGCCACCATGCTCGGCTTATCCCTGCTGCTGAAAAACTTCCCGATGTTCAATGCGGTATTGATGTGTTTCGGCGGCAGCTATCTGATGTATTTGGGCTGGAAAATGGCCAATGTACGGCAAAACGCCGATTTCCGGCAATCCGAAGCCGCTGCCGCCCCTGCGCCCTCCAGCCCATTGAACGAAGCCAAAAAAGGGCTGCTGGTCAACCTTTCCAATCCGAAAATCGTCGTCTATTTCAGCAGCGTGATGTCGGCGGTATTGGCGGATATTGCCGAAACATGGCAAATCGTCGGTGTACTCGCCCTGCTTTGGGTCGAAACCCTTATCTTTTTTACCAGCCTGGCGGTTTTGTTTTCCGGACAGGCCGTAAAACGGTTTTACAGCCGATACAGCCGCTATCTGGATAATTTCTCCGGCCTGTTTTTCCTGTGTTTCGGCGGGTATCTGATTTATAGGGCTTTATTTTCCTGAACACTCCACCCAAGGCCGTCTGAAAATTTCAGTTTCTCAGAAACTCGCTGCGCCCCGTTTTAACTTCGCTGAAACCCGCTGCGCTCGTTTTCAGACGGCCTTTCTGCTTTCAAGCCTATGTAAAAATATGAGATAAAATTTTGAATTTTCAAAACGGTTTGATACATTAAATCAATTCGAACAATGATTAATAAGGAGACCGTCCGATGATTTGGTTTATCTTGGCCGCCGCCCTGCTGATATTGGAACTCTTTATCGGCACGATTTATCTGATGGTGGTGAGTGCCGCCCTATTCGGCGCAGGCTTGGTGGCATGGTTTACCGCCGACACCGTCACCGCAATTTTGACGGCTGCCGTTTTGTCGGCGTTGGGGATTTGGTGGGCGCGGGGTTGGATTCGAAAACACCGCAAACCGGAGGACATAGAAAACCTCGCCAACGATCTCGACATCGGCCAAACCGTACAGATTGCGCGCCACCTTCATACCGATTTTTACGAGGTCGTTTACCGGGGAACGCATTGGCAGGCGCAGGCATTGAACGCGTCATCCGCCACCGGTGCGCAATCCGGCGTGATTACCGGCAAAAACGGCAATATTTTATTGATTCACTTACATTAATCCATTCACATTAAGGAAAAAACATGGAATTGTTATACAGCTTCCCAATTCTGATTTTGGCAGTCGTACTGGTTTTCGGCTTCAAGGCATTCGTGGTCGTACCGCAGCAGGAAGCCTATGTGGTCGAGCGTTTGGGGCGTTTTCACAAAGTGCTCAACCCCGGCTTGAGCATCCTGATTCCCTTTATCGACCGCGTGGCCTACAAACATACCCTGAAAGAAATTCCGCTCGATGTCCCGAGCCAGGTCTGCATCACGCGCGACAACACCCAGCTTACCGTTGACGGCATCATCTATTTCCAAGTCACCGATCCCAAGCTGGCTTCATACGGCACCAACAATTACGTGATGGCCATTACCCAACTGGCGCAAACCACCCTGCGCTCGGTCATCGGCCGCATGGAATTGGACAAAACCTTCGAAGAGCGCGACGAAATCAACAGCATCGTCGTATCGGCGTTGGACGAGGCTGCAACCTCATGGGGCGTAAAAGTATTACGTTACGAAATCAAAGACTTGGTTCCGCCGCAGGAAATCCTGCGTGCCATGCAGGCACAAATCACCGCCGAACGTGAAAAACGCGCCCGCATCGCCGAATCGGAAGGCCGAAAAATCGAACAAATTAACTTGGCCAGCGGCCAGCGCGAAGCCGACATCCAGCAGTCCGAAGGCGAAGCACAAGCCGCGATTAACGAGTCCAACGGTGAAAAAATCGCCCGAATCAACCGCGCCCAAGGCGAAGCCGAAGCCCTGCGTCTGGTGGCCGAGGCCAATGCCGACGCCATCCGCGCCGTTGCCGCCGCCCTGCAACACCCGGGCGGCAATGAAGCCGTGAATTTGAAAGTGGCCGAACAATACGTCGAAGCCTTCAGCAAACTGGCCAAAGAAAACAATACCTTGATTATGCCCGCCAACGTCGCCGACATCGGCAGCCTGGTTTCAGCAGGGTTGAAGATTGTGGAAGGGAATAAAAATTCTTCATCCATCTTAAAATAATGACCGAATGACAAAAAGGCCGTCTGAAAGCTGATTTCCACTTTCAGACGGCCTTTCGTTATGCCGGTAAATCCGGCCGGCAATTGATTTTACAGTTATTCAAACACCAGCTTGTCGCCGTCGGCTGTGACGTTAATCAAGCTCTCCGGTGCATACTTGCCGGACAACAGAGCCTTGGCTAACGGATTTTCAATCTCGGCCTGGATCGCGCGTTTCAACGGACGTGCGCCGTACACGGGATCGAAACCGGCTTCGGCAATGATGTCCAGAGCCGCATCGGATACGCGCAAGTGCAAGTCTTGCGCCGCCAAGCGTTTTTCCAAACCGCGCAACTGGATTTTGGCAATGCTGCGGATGTGCTCCTGACCCAAGCCGTGGAACACGACCACTTCGTCAATGCGGTTAATCAGCTCAGGGCGGAAATGCTCTTTCACGTCTTCCATCACCACTTCTTTGAGCGCGTCGTAATCGGCGGTGCCCATTTCTTGGATGTGGTGGCTGCCGATATTCGAGGTCATCACCACCACGGTGTTCTTGAAGTCCACCGTGCGGCCTTGCCCGTCGGTCAGTCGGCCGTCGTCCAAAACTTGCAGCAGGATGTTGAACACGTCGGGATGCGCTTTTTCCACTTCATCGAGCAAAATCACGCTGTACGGCTTGCGGCGCACCTGCTCAGTCAAATAACCGCCTTCTTCGTAGCCGACATAACCCGGAGGCGCGCCGATTAAGCGGGCGATGCTGTGTTTTTCCATGTATTCCGACATATCGATGCGGATTAAATGGTCTTCGCTGTCGAACAGGAATCCTGCCAGCGTTTTGCACAATTCGGTTTTACCCACACCGGTCGGGCCTAAGAACAGGAAGCTGCCGTAAGGCTTGTTCGGATCGGCCAAACCGCTGCGGCTGCGGCGGATGGCATCGGCCACGGCGCGAACGGCTTTGTCTTGCCCCACCACGCGCTGATGCAGAACTTCTTCCATTTTCAGCAGTTTTTCGCGTTCGCCCTCCATCATTTTCGCCACCGGAATGCCGGTCATGCGCGACACGATTTCGGCCACTTCGTCCGCGCCAACTTCGGTACGGAACAGTTTGTTGGCTTTTTTGGTTTCCGGATTGCTCTCGGCTGCGGCCAATTGCTGGCTTAATTTCGGCAGTTCGCCGTACTCCAGCTCAGAGGCTTTGGCGTAATCGCCGCTGCGTTTGGCCTGCTCGATTTTTACTTTCAAATCATCGATTTGCTTTTTGATGTCGGCAGAACTTGATGACGCGGCTTTTTCGGCTTTCCAGATTTCGTCCAAATCCGCGTATTCTTTTTGCAGACCGTCGATTTCTTCGTCAATCAATTCCAAGCGTTTTTTGCTGGCTTCGTCGCTTTCTTTGGCAACATGCATTTTTTCCATTTTCAACTGGATAATGCGGCGGTCGAGTTTGTCCATCTGCTCGGGTTTGGAATCCAGTTCCATTTTGATGCGGCTGGCGGCTTCGTCAATCAAATCGATGGCTTTGTCGGGCAGAAAGCGGTCGGTAATGTAGCGGTCGCTCAATTCGGCTGCGGCCACAATCGCAGGGTCGGTAATGTCGATGCCGTGATGGATTTCGTAGCGTTCCTGCAAACCGCGCAAAATCGCTACCGTATCTTCCACGCTCGGCTCGCCCACCAATACTTTTTGGAAACGGCGTTCCAACGCGGCATCTTTTTCGATGTATTGGCGGTATTCGTCCAAAGTGGTCGCGCCGATACAGTGCAGTTCGCCGCGCGACAAGGCCGGTTTGAGCATATTGCCCGCGTCCATCGCGCCGTCGGTTTTCCCCGCGCCGACTAAGGTATGGATTTCGTCGATGAAAATCACGGTATTGCCGTCGTCTTTCGACAATTCGTTCAACACCGCTTTGAGGCGTTCTTCAAACTCGCCGCGGTATTTCGCACCGGCAATCAGCGCGGCCAAATCCAACACCAGTAAACGCTTGTTGCGCAAAGATTCTGGTACTTCACCGTTGACGATGCGCTGCGCCAAGCCTTCCACAATCGCAGTTTTGCCCACGCCTGGCTCGCCGATTAAAACAGGGTTGTTTTTGGTGCGGCGTTGCAAAACCTGAATCGCGCGGCGGATTTCGTCGTCGCGGCCGATAACGGGGTCAAGCTTGCCGTCGCGCGCGCGCTGGGTCAGGTCGGTGGTATATTTTTTCAACGCCTCGCGTTGGTCTTCTGCATTCGCATCGTTCACGTTTTGTCCTCCACGCACCGCGTCAATCGCGGCATTGATGTTTTGTTCGGTCGCACCGGCCGTTTTCAACACTTTTCCGGTGGCATCGTTTTGCTGCACCAAAGCCAACAAAAACAATTCGCTGGCGATATACGCGTCGCCGCGTTTCATCGCCGCTTTATCCATCAGGTTCAATACCGCCTGCAACTCGCGGCTCGGCAGGATTTCGCCGCCGTTGCCCGATATTTTCGGCAGGCCGCCCAGCAAAGTTTGCAGGCCGCTTTTCACCTGCGCCACATTCACACCCGCATGTGCCAGCAAAGCCGCCGCTCCGCTGTTTTGATCGTCCAATAAGGCTTTCAAAACATGCCCCGCCTCCAAATAGCTGTTATCTGCCGCCAAGGCCAAGCTTTGGCCTTCCTGCAGGGCTTGTTGGAATTTTGCGGTAAGTTTGTCGAATCTCATCTTTTGCTTCCTTCTCGTGGAAATATTCTGTTAACCCGTATATAAAGCCATCTGTGGATAACTCAATAGGCCGTCTGAAAATCCTGACGGAATTTTATTTAATATTCTGTTTTATATAAGATTAATTTGTGCATAACTTTTCAGACGACCTCACTGGCAATCATTACTGGCCGTCTGAAAAATGCGTTCAAATCAGGTATAATCAAGCCCCGATTATTTTTCAGACGGCCTTTCACAAAAAAGCCTCCATACAGGAAAAACCATGAGCAAAAAACGCGTTCTCACCGGCGTAACCACCACCGGCATTCCCCACTTGGGCAACTACGTCGGCGCGATTCGTCCGGCCATCCGCGCCGCGCAAGACGATAACGTCGAATCTTTTCTGTTTCTCGCCGACTACCACGGCATCATCAAATGCCACGACCCGGCCATGATTCATGAGTCCACCCAAGCCGTGGCCGCCACCTGGCTTTCGTGCGGACTCGACCCCGAACGCACCACGTTCTACCGCCAAAGCGACATTCCCGAAATCATGGAACTCAACTGGATTCTGACCTGCATCACCGCCAAAGGCCTGATGAACCGCGCCCACGCCTACAAAGCCGCGGTGCAGGATAATCTCAACAACGGTCAGGAAGACCAAGACCACCAAATCGAAATGGGGCTGTACAGCTACCCGATTCTGATGACCGCCGATATTCTGATGTTCAAAGCCGACGAAGTGCCCGTCGGCCGCGACCAAATCCAACACGTCGAAATGGCACGCGACATCGCCGGCCGTTTCAACCACCGCTTCAAAGAAATTTTCACCCTGCCTGAAGTGAAAATCGACGAAAACGTCGAGCTTTTGGTCGGCTTGGACGGCCGCAAAATGTCGAAATCCTACGGCAACACCATTCCGCTGTGGGAAAACGATAAGAAAACCCAAAAATCGGTCAACAAAATCATCACCAACCTGAAAGAGCCGGGCGAGCCGAAACAGCCTGACGAAAGCCCGCTGTTCGAAATCTACAAAGCCTTCGCCACGCCGTCTGAAACCGCCGAGTTCACGCAAATGCTCGCCGAAGGCCTGGCCTGGGGCGAAGCCAAAAAACTGTTGGCCGCCAAAATCAACACCGAACTCGCCGAACCGCGCGAACGCTACGCCGAACTCACCGCCAACCCTGCGAAAATCGAAGAGATTCTACAGGCCGGTGCCGCCAAAGCCCGCAAAGAAGCGCGCATTCTGCTCGACCAAGCACGCGAAGCCGTGGGTATTCGGGCTTTGGGTTAAAGGTTTGTAATCGGGAAAAAGGCCGTCTGAAAATCAAAGCTGATTTTCAGACGGCTTTTTATACGGCAGATTTAGAAAAATTTCTCCTGAATTCAAAACTTCATTCAAACATCTTTCTTCGGAACAGTGTTGAACCGTCTCAATATCCGGCAGCGTATGGGTATCCAGTACATATTGTGCTTCATCAGCAACCATCTCTTTAATAAACGAAGGCTTAACACGATAAAGCTCTAATCTGAACAATCGAACCTTAAACATTTCCGCACTGTTTTTCAAAATTTCTATTTTGAAGTTCAATTCATTACTGTCCAAAAATACAGGCTCGACAATAATGGTTTCAACGACTTCAGAATATTTCAACATGATTTCTTCCCGATTGGCTCATCAGAAAACATTTAAGCTAAGCCGTCTGAAAAATGGATTTAACTTTCAGACGGCCTTTTTTCAATCTTTCAAGATTCCGCGTGCGCGCAGCAAAGCGGTTTTGAAATCTTCTTCGTAATCCTTGGCAATACCCGGCACGGGGGCGGTTTTGTCTTTGCCGTGCATTTTCAGATGATAAATAATCACTTCGTCAGTTAGCTCGGCAACAGGTTTGTCAAACCCTGCTTCATCGGCAATTTTTTGCAGAATCTGAGTCAGGTGCAGCTCGGGTTCCTGCTTCCAGTAAGGTTCGAGCAGTTCCAAGAGTTCGCGCAGACGGTGTGAACGCATGATGTTTCCTTTCGGTAAGTTTGCATTATTTTAAACGGTTAAATGCCGTAAAGCCAATTTTCAATCAGCATTTTATCTTTTCAAATCAGGCTTCGCAGGCCGTCTGAAAACGGTTTTACCCTGTTTTGCTTTGCCCCTCTGGTTTATCAGACGGGCACATCAACGCCGCCGTGCAAATTTGCATACCTTTTCTCAAACCCTTGTTTTCTAAAATGGGGCTTTTTGAGACAATACACCGTCAAATCCGCCCACCCTGCGGCGGAATAAACAAACCACGCATCTACATAAAGGAATCATCCGGTGAAACGCATTTTCCTGTTTCTTGCAACCAATATTGCCGTATTGATCGTTATCCGCATTATTTTGGCCGTTTTGGGTATCAACGGCACCAACGAAGTCGGCAGTTTGTTGGCTTATTCCGCCGTAGTCGGTTTCAGCGGCTCGATTATTTCCCTGTTGCTGTCGAAAACCATGGCCAAGCGTTCGGTCGGTGCGGAAGTCATCACGCAGCCCAGAAGCGAAGAAGAAGCATGGCTTCTTTCTACCGTCGAAGCCCAGGCGCGCCAATGGAACCTGAAAACGCCGGAAGTCGCCATTTACCACTCTCCCGAACCCAATGCTTTCGCCACCGGCGCGAGCAAAAACAATTCGCTGGTTGCCGTATCCACCGGCCTGCTCGACCACATGACACGCGATGAAGTCGAAGCGGTTTTGGCACACGAAATGGCGCATATCGGCAACGGCGACATGGTAACGCTTACCCTGATTCAAGGTGTGGTCAATACTTTCGTCGTGTTCTTGGCGCGCATCGTTTCCGGAATGGTTGCCCGCAATGAAGACGGCAGCACGTCCAACGGTATGTATTTCATGGTCAGCATGGTACTGCAAATCGTATTCGGCTTCCTGGCCAGCATTATCGTGATGTGGTTCAGCCGCCAACGCGAATACCGTGCGGATGCGGGCGCGGCAAAACTGGTCGGTGCACCGAAAATGATTGCCGCGCTGCAACGCCTGAAAGGTGCGCCAAGCGATTTGCCGCAAGAAATGAATGCGATGGGGATTGCCAGCGATGCCAAAGATTCGTTACTAAGCACCCACCCTTCCTTAGATAACCGCATTGCCCGACTGAAAGCGCAATAATCCGGTTGCGAGACAAAAGGCCGTCTGAAAGTGCTCTGGGTAACCAAAACTTTTCAGACGGCCTTCTTTTAACCTGAGTCCGTAACCTGTGTGCGCTTTCCAATTCAAAATATACTGTCATTGCCCATCAATTTCTTCAGATCGGTCTCACTATCTTTTTATTGCTCACAAATTCCATGCTGCGACAATCTGCTTTTATAACCCTGCGACGGATATACAGTTTTTAGAAAGATAATTTTATTTTCTCATCTGAGGGAAAAATAATTTTTACAGCAGGAAGCGTTAAGTATCTACTGGTTCACTCTTTAATTAAAAGCCTTATCGTATCGATAATAAGAAAACTGCACCTTAATGGATTGGATATTCCCATCCATTAAGGTGCAGTTTATTTTTCAGACGGCCTTTGAACTAGAAATGAACAGGCAACAGATTATGCTGCTAATTGATGCCTGTTATTTTTTCTTCTGCGCTGGCAAGTCTGTGCAAATACCCAATGCCACTTCCGCAGCCATACCGATGGATTCACCCAAAGTCGGATGAGGATGGATGGTTTTACCGATGTCTTCGGCGTCACAGCCCATCTCGATGGCCAAACAGATTTCGCCAATCATATCGCCGCCGTTCGGACCGACGATACCGCCGCCGATGATTTGGCCGGTTTCGGCATCAAAAATCAGCTTGGTAAAGCCGTTGTCGCAGCCGTTGGCAATCGCACGGCCGGAAGCAGCCCACGGGAAGTTGGCTTTGGTGATTTTCCGACCCTCTGCTTTGGCAGACAGCTCGGTTACGCCGACCCAAGCCACCTCAGGAGCGGTGTAGGCAACGCCCGGAATCACACGCGCGTCGAAATAGGCTTTATGGCCTGCACAGTTTTCAGCGGCAACGTGGCCTTCGTGTACGGCTTTGTGCGCCAACATAGGCTGGCCGACAATGTCACCGATGGCGTAAATATGCGGTACGTTGGTGCGCATTTGTTTGTCGACTTCGATAAAACCGCGGTCGGTTACGGCCACACCTGCTTTTTCGGCACCAATCAGCTTGCCGTTAGGCGCGCGGCCTGCAGCCACCAATACGGCATCGTAGCGTTGCGGCTCTTTCGGTGCGTTTTCGCCTTCAAACGTTACGTAAACACCGTCTTCTTTAGGCTCGACAGCCACGGTTTTGGTGTTGATCATAATGTTGTCGAAGCGGTATTCGTTGGCTTTCTGCCAAACTTTGACCAAATCGCGATCCGCCCCCTGCATCAGGCCGTCCATCATTTCCACGACATCCAAACGCGTACCCAACGTGCTGTACACCGTACCCATTTCCAAGCCGATAATACCGCCGCCGATAATCAGCATTTTGCCCGGCACTTCTTTCAGAGCCAATGCACCGGTCGAGTCGAAAATGCGCGGATCTTCAGGGATAAACGGCAGTTTGGTTACACGGCTACCTGCTGCGATGATACAGTTTTTGAACGCAACGGTTTTTTTCTCGCCGGTTTGCGTGGCTTTCTCGTATTCTTCGCTGGTAGTCAAAGCCACTTCCATGTGGTTAGGGCCAACAAATTGTCCCTCTCCTTGAATCACATCGACTTTACGGCCTTTAGCCATGCCTTTCAGACCGGTGGTCAAACGGCTTACTACGCCTTCTTTATAGTTGCGCAGCATATCGATGTCCAATTCAGGCTCCGGATATTTAATGCCGTTGGCCGCCAAGTGGCGCACTTCGTCAATCACAGCAGCGTTATGCAGCAAAGCTTTTGAAGGAATACAGCCTACGTTCAGACATACGCCGCCCAAAGTGCTGTAACGCTCGACGATGGCAACTTTCAAACCTTCGTCGGCTGCGGCAAAGGCAGCGGAATAACCGCCCGGGCCGCCACCCAATACCACCACGTCGTATTCGGCATCGGCAGTACCGGCAAACTGTGCGGCTTGAGGTGCAGGAGCAGCCTGTTTCGGTGATTCTTGAGGCGCAGCTTCAGCTTTAGGGGTTTCTGCTTTAGGTGCTTCGGCAGCCGCGCCTTCGGCTTCGATTACAGCAATCAGGCCGCCTTCGGAAATTTTATCGCCGACTTTGACTTTGACTTCTTTCACGACACCTGCAGCTTCTGCCGGCACGTCCATCGTGGCTTTATCGGTTTCCAAAGTAATCAGGGTATCGTCAACGGCAATGGTATCGCCCGCTTTGATTTCTACCGCGATAATGTCTACATTTTCGTGACCGCCGATGTCGGGCACTTTCAATTCGATTAAGCTCATCTTAAACCTTTCTTCTTGAACCTTTCTTATCGATTCATTTTTCAGACGGCCTTCATTGCTTGAGGCCGTCTGAAAACTTTTACGCTTACAGCGTAATGCGGCGGAAGTCTTTCAACAGGTTGGCCAAGAATACGGTGAAACGCATACCGGCCGCGCCGTCGATAACGCGGTGGTCGAAAGACAGGCTCAACGGACACATCAGGCGCGGTTCGAACTCTTTGCCGTTCCAAACCGGTTTTATTTGCGATTTGCACACACCCAAAATAGCTACTTCAGGCGCGTTCACAATCGGAGTAAAGCCGGTACCGCCGATACCGCCCAAGCTGGAAATGGTAAAGCATGCGCCTTGCATTTCCTGCGGTTTCAGCTTGCCTTCGCGGGCTTTTTTCGATAATTCGGTTAATTCTTGGCTGATTTGTTTCAAGCCTTTTTGGTCAACGTCTTTAATCACCGGCACAACCAAACCGTTCGGCGTATCGGCGGCAAAACCGATATTGAAGTAGTTTTTCAATACCAAGTTGTCGCCGTCTAAAGAAGCGTTGAACTCAGGGAATTGTTTCAAGGCCGCAACGGAAGCTTTGATGATAAAGGCCAAAGGCGACAATTTCACGCCTTCGCGTTCCCACTCTTTGTTCAACTGTTTGCGGAATTCTTCCAATTCGGTCATATCCGCGTCTTCGTTTACGGTAACGTGCGGAATCACTACCCAGTTGCGAGACAGGTTTTGACCGGAGATTTTCTTAATACGCGACAATTCTTTCACTTCAACCGAACCGAATTTGCTGAAGTCCACTTTCGGCCACGGCAACAAGTCCAAACCGCCGCCCAAAGAGGCACCGGCCGCTACAGGAGCCGCTTTGCCCGCACCGCCCTGCATAGCGGCTTTGACAAATGCTTTAATGTCGTCGCCGACGATACGGCCTTTCAAGCCGGTACCTTTGACTTGACCCAGGTCCACACCCAATTCGCGTGCCAGTTTACGGGCCGAAGGGCCTGCATGCGCTTTGGCAAATGCAGCTTCATCGACCGGTGTGCTGCCGAATGCGGCAACAGGTGCAGAAGAAGCGGCAGGAGCAGCGGCTTTAGGTGCTTCTTGAGCAGGAGCCGGAGCAGCTTCAGCGGCTTTAGGCGCCTCGGCAGCAGGAGCGGGGGCGGGTGTGGCAACGGTACCACCGGCAACTTCGACTTCAATAATTGCCGAACCTTCGGATACTTTGTCGCCTACTTTGATGAATACGGACTTCACCACACCGGCAGCGGTAGAAGGCACGTCCATGGTCGCTTTGTCGGTTTCCAAAGTAATCAGGGTATCGTCTTCGGCAACGGTATCGCCGACCTTGATTTCTACGGCAATCACATCCACGTCGCTGTGGCCGCCGATGTCGGGAACGGCCACGGTTACCGTGCCACCTGCTGCGGCAGCAGGTGCAGCAGCTTGAGCCGGCGCAGCGGCAGGCGCTTCTGCTTTGGCTTCTTCAGCTTTGGGCGCTTCGGCAGCGGCCGGTTTTTCTCCAGCAGCTTCAGTACCGGTTTCCACCAGCAAAATCACACCGCCTTCGGAGATTTTATCGCCGACGCTGACCTTCACTTCTTTTACCACGCCTGCGGCATCGGCAGGAACGTCCATCGTGGCTTTGTCGGTTTCCAGGGTAATCAGGGTATCGTCCACTGCGATGGTGTCGCCGGCTTTGACTTCCACGGCAATAATATCGACGTTTTCGTGACCGCCGATATCGGGTACTTTGATTTCTACGATTTGACTCATCGTTTTGTTCCTTAGTTGTGCTGCAACGTTTATCGTCGCAGTAAGGTTTTTTGAAACAGATACGTCTGTTTTCAGACGGCCTTTATGGTTCAGGCCGTCTGAAACATCAGCCTTGAATGCTTGAAACTTGATTCTGAATCTTGGTTTGCGTTCAAAATCCGTTTTCAGACGGCCTCTGTTCGCAAGGCCGTCTGAAACGTTTTAGCGTTTCCAGCTTGGGGCGGTATCGGTGGCGATACCGTATTTTTCAATGGCTTGCTGTACGGTTTCTTTGCTGACTTTGCCTTCGTCGGCCAAAGCGGCCAAAGCGGTAACGGCTACGTTGTAGCGGTCTACTTCAAAGAAGCGGCGCAGATTCGCACGGCTGTCCGAACGGCCGAAACCGTCGGTACCCAACACATGGAAATCGTTCGGGATGTAGGCACGGATACGTTCGGCAAAGCTGCGGATGTAGTCGGTAGCGGCAACGACCGGACCTTCATGGCCTTTCAATTGCTGCGCCACAAACGGCACTTTGGCTTCTTCCAACGGATGCAGACGGTTGAAGCGTTCCACTTCCATCGCGTCGCGGTGCAGTTCGTTGAATGACGGGCAAGACCAAACATTGGCTTCTACGCCGAAATCTTCTTTCAGCAATTTGGCACCTGCAATCACTTCCTGCAAAATCGTACCCGAACCCATCAACTGGACTTTCTTGTCAGACTTACCGCCTTCTTCCAGCAGGTACATGCCTTTCAGAATTTCCTGTTCGATGCCTTTGCGTTGCGGCAAGGCAGGATGGGTGTAGTTTTCGTTCATCAAAGTCAGGTAGTAGAACACGTCTTCGTTTTCGACATACATGCGGCGCAATGCGTCATGAACGATAACCGCCAATTCGTATTGGAAAGTCGGGTCGTAAGACACGCAGTTCGGAATCAGGTCGGCTTGGATTTGGCTGTGGCCGTCTTCGTGTTGCAGGCCTTCGCCGTTCAAGGTTGTACGGCCTGCCGTACCGCCCAACAAGAAGCCGCGTGCGTGCATATCGCCGGCTGCCCATGCCAAGTCGCCGACGCGTTGGAAACCGAACATTGAGTAGTAAATATAGAACGGAATCATGGCGTAGCGGTTGTTCGCATAGGAAGTTGCCGCCGCAATCCAGTCGGCCATTGCACCCGGTTCGTTAATACCTTCCTGCAGAATCTGACCGTCAACCGATTCTTTGTAGAACATCAGCTGGTCTTTATCCTGCGGGGTATATTGCTGGCCTTTAGGGTTCCAAATACCGTATTGGCGGAACATGCCTTCCATACCGAAAGTACGGCTTTCGTCCGGAACAATCGGCACAATACGTTTGCCGATTTGCTTGTCTTTCAACAAAGTGGACAAGATGCGGACAAACGCCATAGTCGTCGAAAACTCGCGGTCGCCGCTGGATTGCAATTGGCCGTCGAACGCGCTCAATTCAGGAATCGGCAGCGCTTCGTTGTTCGGATTACGTTGCGGCAGATAACCGCCCAAAGCGTTGCGGCGTTCGCGCAGGTATTTCATTTCTTCGCTGTCTTCGGAGAAACGGTAGTAAGGCAGATCGCCGCTGTCGATTTGCTCGTCGCTCACGTCGATACCGAAACGGTCGCGGAATTGCTTCAGCGATTTCACGTCCATTTTTTTGGCTTGGTGGGCAACGTTTTGGCCTTCGCCTGAAGCACCCATGCCGTAGCCTTTAATGGTTTTCGCCAAAATCACGGTCGGACGGCCGCCGGCATTGTTTACCGCTTCATGGTAGGCCGCATACACTTTGTGCGGGTCATGACCGCCGCGGTTCAATGCCCAAACCTCATCGTCGGACATATTGGCAACCAACGCTTTCAATTCGGGCGTATTGAAGAAATGCTCGCGCACATACGCACCGTCTTTGGATTTGTAGGTTTGGTAGTCGCCGTCCAACACCTCTTCCATGCGCTGTTTCAACGCATTGTTGGTATCACGCGCCAACAGGGCATCCCATTTGCTGCCCCAAATCACTTTCAACACGTTCCAACCCGCGCCACGGAAGTTGCCTTCCAATTCTTGGATGATTTTACCGTTACCGCGGACAGGGCCGTCCAAACGTTGCAGGTTACAGTTGATGACGAAAATCAGATTGTCCAAACCTTCGCGCGCCGCCAATGCAATCGCGCCTTGAGATTCCGGTTCGTCCATTTCGCCGTCGCCGCAGAATACCCAGACTTTACGGCCTTTGGTTTTGCTCAAACCGCGCGAATCCAGGTATTTCAGGAAACGTGCCTGATAAATCGCCATCAACGGACCCAAGCCCATCGATACGGTCGGGAACTGCCAGAAATCAGGCATCAAGTGCGGATGCGGATAAGAAGGAATACCTTTGCCGTCCACTTCCTGACGGAAATGATCCAACTGATCTTCGGTCAGACGGCCTTCGACAAAAGCACGTGCATAAATACCCGGCGCAGCATGGCCTTGGAAGAATACCAAATCGCCTTCTTCGCCTTCACCTTTGGCACGCCAAAAGTGGTTGAAACCTACGTCATACAGCGTGGCGGCCGATTGGAAAGATGCGATATGGCCACCCAGCTCCAAGTCTTTTTTACCGGCACGCAGCACCATCGCGGCGGCATTCCAACGGATGGCCGAACGGATGCGGTGTTCCAATTCATGGTTGCCCGGAGATTTCTGCTCTTTGCCGACCGGAATGGTGTTCAAATAGGCAGTCGTCGCGTCAAACGGCATGTGGACACCGCGGCGGCGGGTGTATTTCACCAGATTTTCCAGCAGGAAATGGGCGCGTTCGGTACCTTCGGTTTCCAAAACCGAGCTTAACGCATCCAGCCATTCCTGCGTTTCAATCGGATCTACATCGTGCAATTGAGTGGACATATCAGTATCCTTATGTGAGATTACAAATACCGACTTCGAAACCAATTAATTTCGGGTCGATTCATATTTCTTCGATTTAGAAAATTACAATTTCGAAATCGAACATTTTAGCGGAGTATATGGCGGATTTACCGCCAAAACATCTGATTTATAGGAAAAAGTTTCCAAGCCTGATTAATGACAACGCTTGTAACCATACCTTGCGTAAAGAGACAACTGAAATCGTATCAGTATTTAATCCGACTGGCAAACCGATACGGTGATTTATCCGATAAAAATGAAATTTTTTCCGGAAAGATTTTTGTGCAATTTCCCAATAAATTCGCATTCGAAATAAAACGAATATTTTATTTTCGTATCTTATCCCGCCAAAGCCATTTAAGAAAAAGTATGTTTTCGCTCTTTCTTTGGATTCATGCGCAAAAAAACGTAAAAATACCGATGACAAAATCCTTGCCGGCATGAGGAAACAAATGAGGCCCTCTGAAACCGCCATTGCCGGTTCAGACGGCCTTGAAACGCCTGTTTCCTTATTCCTCATCACGGCGCGGACGCTTCAAGAGAATCCGTACCGCACCGTCGTTTCCCTGACGCGGCTCGACATAGGCCAATACGTCGGGGTGCTGCATCAGCCAGCGGCGGGTCATGTTTTTCAAAACCGGCTTGTAACCGGCCGACCCCAAACCGCTGCCGTGAACGATTTCGCCGCATACGCCGCGTTTTTTGGTGAATTCGATAAACTCGTTCAACACCTGCTGCGCTTCTTCCTGCGTGTAGCCGTGCAAATCCACATCGGCCACCACCGGATAATGCCCGTTGCGCAAGCGTTGGATGTCGTTTTTGCCTTGGCCGTTTTTACTGAACGTCGCCGGCGGTTCGTCCCAACCGCCCTGACCGACATAAAAATAGTCTTCTTCCGCCAAATCGGTTTCCGCTTTCGGGCGCGGCTTGATGGCCGTTTTCGGACGCGGTGCTTCATAGCGTTGCGAATTTTTCAACGGCGTAACCGCACCGACCGCTTTGGCAAAATCTACCTGTTCTTCTTCTCGCTTCTTAGCCTCCACCGCTTCAAGCAGGCGTTGCTCGGCTTCTTTTTTTGCCTGTTTGCCCAAGGCTTTCAAAGTAGATTGAAAATCCATACTCATTTGACTTTCCTTATCTGTCATCTTATTTTTCAGACGGCCTTCCCACCATGGATGCCGTCTGAAAAGTCTGTTTCAAAGACTGCCAAGTGCGGACATCTTGGATAATTTCATCCCCGAAATCCGCATCGTCAATCATTGATGCAATGATTTTTGCCGCCGTCTCGGGCGGACTGAGTTCCTGATTGGCATGAAGCTGCTGAAAGCGCGGCAGAATCGGGAAATCCCCGCCATCCTGCGCACGGATTTGCGCCTGCATGTCGGTATCCACCACGCCCGGCGCAATACTGCACACTTTCACATTATGGTGGTTTTCCGCTTCGACACAGCGCAAATGATGATCCAATGCGGCTTTGCTTGCGCCGTAAACGCTCCAGCCCGGGTAGGCATTGCGCCCTGCGCCGCTGCTGATGTGCACGATTTTCACCTGCAGATTTTCAGGCCTGACCGCCAGAACATGATTGCTGAACAGCAGCGGCGCAGTAATATTCAAACCCACCGCCGCCGCAATTTCAGACGGCCTCTGTTTGCCGCATACCGCGCTGGGAAAAACTGTTCCGGCATTGTTAATCAAAACCAGCTCATCGGTATCCTGCATAAAAGCATCGATTTCACCACGCTGCAACCATGCCGCCAACCCTTCCGTATCGGCCAAATCCACGGCAGACTGCCGCAAACCGTTTTGCGCGGGCAAGCTGCGCCGTGCAATGCCCCAAACTTCCATACTGCCCTGCAGATAATGCGCCGCCAACGCTTCGCCCAAGCCGCCCGTATGTCCGGTAATGATGATTTTTCGGCGCATGGCCGCTCCTGTCTGCATCGTTTCAAGTGAACGGTATTTTGCCACACAACAGGCCGTCTGAAAAATCAGGCCGTCTGAAAGCGCGTCCGAACCTTCTTCACAAAAGCCGTTTTTTTCAGGTATAGTATCCCTTCCCGTCAAGCTGATAAAATTTGCGCCATCATTGGAGAAACCGAATGTTCAAACGTCCTGAAGAATTAATCGTATTCGTTTTAGGATTATTATGGGTCGCGCTGACCTATTTCCTCACCGGTTATTTTGGTGCGGATACCTATACTTCTTTACTGATTACCGGCTTTACCCTGCTTTGGGCGGTGGTGTGTTTCTTCTTGTGGCAGCGTGATTTGAGCCGCATGATCTGGCCTTGGTTCTTGGGCTTACTGGTGGCTTGCTGGTGGCCGTTCCTCGACTGGTTCGCCATCAAGGATTTCATTGTCCCCGGCGCAGAAAGCCAAGCGATTGTGGTTGCCAAACCGTGGTATGCAAGCTGGACATTCAAAATCATTTTGGCCCTTGTCCCCGTCGCCCTCGGCTACTTCGTCAAATTCAAGCGTGCGCGTCAAACCAGAATCGACACGGCATCCAGTTTTTAAAAATACCCGGCACCGTTTCCTTGCGAAACGGTGTTTTTATTTTGCTTTCAGACGGCCTGCCGCTCCGGCAAACCGGTTAACAGCCCCGGTATAAACTGCTATACTCTTTGCACTATTTAACATCCGAAATCCGGCCGTTTTATCCGTCGGATTTTTCAGCCGAGGCCGTCTGAATATGATCAGCAAAACCGAATACCAAGCCCAAGCCGCGCAAGGATACAACCGCATTCCGCTGGTTCAGGAAATCCTCGCCGATCTCGACACACCGCTGTCGCTTTACCTCAAGCTCGCGAACAAACCGTTCACCTATCTGCTCGAGTCCGTAGTCGGCGGCGAACGCTTCGGCCGCTATTCCTTTATCGGCCTGCCTTGCCGCCATTACCTGAAAGCAAGCGGCAAACGCGTCGACGTGTATTTCGACGGCAAAATCATCGAAACGCACGAAGGCAACCCGTTGCCCTTTATCGAAGCCTTCCACGCGCGTTTCAAAACACCCGAAATCCCCAGTCTGCCCCGTTTTACCGGCGGACTGGTCGGCTATTTCGGCTATGAAACCATCTACCATTTCGAGCATTTCGCCCACCGCCTGAAAAATCCGCCCAAAGCCGACCCGCTCGAAACGCCGGATATTCTGCTGATGCTTTCGCAAGAACTGGCCGTTATCGACAACCTTTCCGGCAAAATCCACCTGATTGTCTATGCCGACCCGAGCCAGGCCGACGGCTACGAAACCGCACGCGAACGCTTGGAAGACCTGCGTACCCAATTGCGCCAAAGCTGCGCCATTCCGCTGTCTCTAGGCAGCGCCACCACCCAACCGGCCAGCGAATTCGGCGAAAATCCGTTCAAAGCCTGCGTCGATAAAATCAAAAACTACATTTTTGCCGGCGACTGCATGCAGGTCGTGCCCAGCCAGCGCATGACCATGCCCTACACCGACAGCCCGCTGGCACTTTACCGCGCGCTGCGCACGCTCAACCCGTCGCCCTATATGTTCTACTACGATTTCGGCGACTTCCACATCGTCGGCTCCTCGCCCGAAATCCTCGTGCGCCGCGAACAAGACACCGTCGTCGTGCGCCCCATCGCCGGCACCCGCCTGCGCGGCAAAACCCCGGCCGAAGACCTGGCCAACGAACAG
Source organism: Neisseria sp. CCUG12390 (assembly GCF_047837985.1). Lineage (GTDB taxonomy): Bacteria > Pseudomonadota > Gammaproteobacteria > Burkholderiales > Neisseriaceae > Neisseria. The sequence continues at coordinate 1,203,411 of NZ_CP181244.1, read as the reverse complement.
GATTTGCTCAACGACGCCAAAGAAATCGCCGAACACGTCATGCTCATCGACCTAGGGCGCAACGACGTCGGCCGCATCAGCCAAACCGGTCAGGTCAGCGTTACCGACAAAATGGTAGTGGAAAAATATTCCCACGTGATGCACATCGTCTCCAACGTCGAAGGCCGTCTGAAAAACGGCATCAGCAACATGGAAATCCTCGCCGCCACCTTTCCCGCCGGCACACTTTCCGGCGCACCGAAAATCCGCGCCATGGAAATCATCGAAGAAGTCGAACCCAGCAAACGCGGCATCTACGGCGGCGCAGTCGGCGTATGGAGCTTCAACAACGACATGGACTTGGCCATCGCCATCCGCACCGCCGTGATTAAAAACGGCACGCTGTATGTCCAAAGCGGCGCAGGCGTGGTCGCCGATTCCGTTCCCGAAGCCGAATGGCAGGAAACCCAGAACAAAGCCCGCGCGGTAGTGAGGGCGGCGCAGATGGTTCAGGAAGGGTTGGACAGGTAAATTTTAAACAGGATTCAATATTTTCAGACGGCCTTTCATCACAAGGCCGTCTGAAAAAATAACTTTCCCCAACCAAAGGAAAACCATGAAATACCGATTAACATCAATCACAGCAGCCCTGCTGCTCGCCGCCTGTTCCGTCCCCCCCGAATCGGGCAAAACCGCTTCACAACCCGTAAACCAACCCGTAAACAAGGAAACTGTAAAAATGTCAGAAAACAAAACCCCGCCGGAAATGCAAAGGGAAATTTTAACCAATCTGCTGGAAATGATGGCTTCTTCCCAGTCGATTAAAGATTTTACCGTTGAGCATATAGAACAGGCTTTCGGTGTAAAAATGAGAGTTGATGAGAGCGAGACAGACAGCTATTACTTTTTTAAAGAATTATCAAACAACTGGGAATGGAGTCTCGATAAATCTAAAGACCCTATAGAAAAACAAGATGGCCTTCGATTATCTTTTAATTCAATAAATGATGATATTGACAATCATGAAAGCCTCTATATTGAAGAAATCTGCGGTATGGATTTTGATGAATTTGTACAAAAAGCGGAAAAAATGGGGTTTACCCAAGAGCCGAACATTGTTCAGGACGGTATGCAGATGGGGGGCTATCTGGATAAAGAAAATTTACAGGTAAAAGTATTACCCTTGTATTACAACCCCAAAAATAATCCTGACGAGCAGAAAGCCTGTATCAGAATGATTTTAGTCGGCTGATGTCAATAATCAATGAATTTTAAAGGAATTTTATCATGGCAACCCCCGAAATTAACCGTTTGAGTACCCAAACCGATTCAGAACTGAAAGAATTCCATACCCTCACTTTCATGCAGGGGGGCGGAACGCAGGCGCAATCGGAAAGGCTGCAACAGACATTGAATTCATCGCCCTTACTGGCTAAAAATATCAATTCCGCCACCAATAGCGGCGCAGTTGAGAGATTATTTTTTCAGACGGCCTTACGATATAATCAAGGCCGTCTGAAAAAATAACTTTCCCTTAACCAAAGGAAAACCATGAAATACCGATTAACAGCAATCACAGCAGCTCTGCTGCTCGCCGCCTGTTCCGTTCCTCCCGAATCAGGCAAAACCGCTTCACAACCCGTAAACAAGGAAACCGTAAAAATGTCAGAAAATAAAACCCCACCGGAAATGCAGAGAGAAATTTTAACCAATCTGCTGGAAATGATGGCTTCTTCCCAGTCGATTAAAGATTTTACCGTCGAGCATATAGAACGGGCTTTCGGTGTAAAAATGAGAGCTGATGAGAGCGAGACAGACAGCTATTACTTTTTTAAAGAATTATCAAACAACTGGGAATGGAGTCTCAATAAAACTAAAGGCCTTATAGAAAAACAAGATGGCCTTCGATTATCTTTTAATTCAATAAATGATGATATTGACAATCATGAAAGCCTCTATATTGAAGAAATCTGCGGTATGGATTTTGATGAATTTGTACAAAAAGCGGAAAAAATGGGCTTTACCCAAGAGCCGAACATTGTCCAAGACGGTATGCAGATGGGAGTTTATTTGGATAAGGGAAATTTGCAAGTAAAAGTATTACCCTTGTATTACAACCCCAAAAACACTCCTAACAAGAAAAAAGCCTGTATCAGAATGATTTTAGTCGGCTGATGTCAATAATCAATGAATTTTAAAGGAGTTTTATCATGGCAACCCCCGAAATTAACCGTTTGAGTACCCAAACCACTTCAGAACTGAAAGAATTCCATACCCTCACTTTCATTCAGGAGGGCGGAACGCAGGCACAATCGGAAAGGCTGCAACAGGCATTGAATTCATCGCCCCTGCTGGCTAAAAATATCAATTCCGCCATCAGCAAAGGCATAGTCGAAGGATTCAGAATCGATAAAAATCCGAACAACAACGGCTCATATTCCCCAACAGACGAGATGATCCGATTTAATCCCAAGATATTGAATGACCGTACAGACGAGGGATTGGGGAATCTGGTTTTTGTAACTGCACATGAAACCCAGCACAGCCTTGACAAGGTAGGGGAAGATTTTCAAAAAACCAAAGACTCCATAAACAGACAGGCGCAGCAGCAAGGCCGCAGGGATTATACCGGCGAAGTCAAAGCGCACGTTTTACGCTTGCGCAAAGCAGAAGCACTGGCTGAAATCGACGGCTTTAACGCGGTTGTCGATATGGTTAGGCAGACTAATCCGAAGCCAACCTTAAAACAGATCTATCACGCTGCACCAGACCATATGCACGATTTCATAAAAGAAAAAAATGGAAATTACACCCTAAAATCTAATCTCCAATTAGACAAAAACATGTACCTGCCCATAAACGATAAAAATATCGAAGCCATGGGAAAAAACTTTTTCGATAAAACCGAATATTTTGCGATTGACTATCCCGACCGATACGCCGCTTACGCCATCAAGCTGGCTGCCTCCTACGAGCAGCATTATCACGGCCAAGGCAGCAAAATCCGTCTGAATATGAAAGAATTGGGCAAGATAGGCATAGACGAAGAATCACTCAAAGAAGCAGGGGTGGATTTTAACGGTATCGAGACCGCGCCCAACCAGTCGCCCTCCGTGCAAAACGAAGTGGAAAATCCCCTGCAAGCCCGTCTGAACGCCCTTCAGGGCAAACTCGACCGTGCCGCCGACGCTTATGGACGCAACGCCAGGGAAGCCATCTGCGCTTCCCAAGACGAAATGATCGCCCTCAGCCCCAAAGCGCAGCAGGTGTTTGAAAACGCAATGGAACAGGCCGCTGCCCAAAGGCTTCAGCGCGAAGAGGAAAACCGCCGCTTCAGTCTGGAAAACCTGCCCGAACGCGCGCAGCTCCTTCATGCCCAAATCGACGCGGGTCTGCGCGATTACTACCGCGAAAACAACCTGCCCTACACCGAGCGCGAAATGAAAAACAGCGTCGCCGCGCTGACCGCCCAAGCCTACGCAAACCGTATGCCCGAAATCGGACATGTCGGCATCAACAAAGACGGAGAGCTGTTTGCATGGCACGAAACTTCCTACCATTACGCCACCCATGCCCTGGCCGATTCCGCCAAAGCCGCCGCAACACCGCAGCGCGAGAGTTTCGCGCAAACGCTTGAGGCCGATCAGGTGCTGGCCGAACAAGACCGCCGGCGCGAATACGAACGGCAGATGGAGCAGCACCATTCGCACAGCATGAGCCGCTGATGCCGCAACGGTAATTTGAAGATTAATAAGGAATAAATGATGAATACAGAAACGGTTTTGGACGGCCTTGAACAGGTCATTGCATCATCTTCGGCGATGATAAAGCATTACGAGCAAAAAATGGACGATACCGCCGCGATGGTTCAAGACAGGCTCGATGACGCTTTGGCGCAAAACAAAAGGGAAATGACGGCATTCGCCGATGAAAATCTTAAAGCCCGGCTCGATACCGTTTTGGAACAATATAAAAAAGATATGGATTCAATCCATGAAGTCATGGTAAGCCGCACCCAAGAATTCAACGCCTACCTGCATTCCGTCACCGAAAAAAACCGTACGCTTGCCCGAAAAAGCTGGATAATTGTATCGGCAAGCCTTGTGCTGATGATTATCATGCTGTGTCTCGGGATCTGGCTCAGTTGGCACTATGCGGATACTGTCAAACAGAATAAAGCTCGGGCGGAAGTGTCGGAACTGCTGGCAAAATCCGATATTGTTCGCTGCGGCGATGCTTTGTGCGCAAAAACCGGAAAAGCCGGACAAAACGGCTACCGGATCATCAAAGACCGCTGACCCGTTTCAGCGGCTTCTTAGCTACAGTTAAATATAATAAAGTCAAACCATGCAAAACACCCCCATCCTTCCTCCCGCCAATCTCGGCATTCTCGGCGGCGGCCAGCTCGGCCGTATGTTTACCGTTGCCGCCAAAACCATGGGCTACCGCGTGACCGTGCTCGATCCCGACCCGAACGCGCCGGCGGCGGAATTTGCCGACCGTCATCTGTGCGCGCCGTTCGACGACCAAGCCGCTTTAGACGAATTGGCGAAATGCGCCGCCGTCACCACCGAATTTGAAAACGTCAATGCCGACGCAATGCGCTTTCTGGCGCGGCACACCCGCGTGTCGCCGAGCGGCGATTGCGTCGCTGTTGCGCAAAACCGCATTCAGGAAAAAGCGTGGATACGCAAAGCCGGTTTGCAGACCGCGCCGTATCAGGCCGTCTGCACACCCGAAGACATTACCGACGCGAGTGCGGAATTTCTGCCCGGCATTCTGAAAACCGCCACACTGGGCTACGACGGCAAAGGCCAAATCCGCGTGAAAACCTTGGCCGAACTTCAGACGGCCTTTGCCGAACACGGCGGAGTGGACTGCGTGTTGGAAAAAATGGTCGATTTACGCGGCGAGATTTCGGTGGTGGTATGCCGTCTGAACAGCGAAAACGTGCAGACTTTCGACCCCGCCGAAAACATCCACGAAAACGGCATTCTCGCCTATTCCATTGTCCCCGCCCGCCTGCCGCAGGATATTCAACAGCAGGCGCGGCAGATGGCGCGGCGTTTGGCCGACGAACTGGATTATGTGGGCGTGCTGGCGGTGGAAATGTTCGTCGTCGGCGATACGCACGAACTCATCGTCAACGAAATCGCGCCGCGTCCGCACAACAGCGGCCACCACACCATCGACGCGTGCGCCGCGAGCCAGTTCCAGCAGCAGGTGCGCATCATGTGCGGCCTGCCCCCCGCCGACACCCGCCTGCTTTCGGCCTGCTGTATGGCGAATATTCTGGGCGACGTTTGGGGCGGCGACGGCAGCGAACCCGACTGGCTGCCGCTGCAAAGCGACACGGCTTCGTTCCTGCACCTCTACGGCAAAAAATCCGCCCGAAAAGGCCGCAAAATGGGGCATTTCGTTACGCTGGCCGCCGACGCGGACGCTGCGTTTGAAAAAGCGCAGAAACTGCACGCCAGTCTGAAAAAGGCCTGATTCGGTTTATTTTGCCCCGACCACACCTGACTTTGAACAGGCCGTCTGAAAGTGAAATATTTTCAGACGGCCTGAACCTTGCAAAATCCGAAAATATTCAAAAATCTCTAATCCGTCATTAGCTGCGCGGGGGAAGCGTAGCGGACTTGCGCAGCTAATGACGGGGATAGACTTTTGGTTTAGATTGAGTTTTGCAAAGATCTCGGCCTGTGCAAACCGTTTCCGCGCCATATTTTGCAATCCGTGCAAAATCCGAATCGCGTGAACAGGCGCGTCTGATATTGGAAAAAGTTCGTGTCATTTTCAAACGGCCTCCGAACCATGCTGTACCGTGCCTGTCTGCTTTTACAATCGTTTTCCGTTTTCAGACGGCATTTGGGCTAAAATGCCGTCTGAAAACTTATAAACCGGGTCGGATTTTAAATCCGGCATTTTTTGTTGATTTATTTTGTTTTCAGACGGCCTTTCCAAACCGTTAATGCCGTCTGAAACCCAAGTTCCCAATCCCATGAACGCCCTGCTTGATTTTATCCCCCTTATCGTCTTTTTCTACCTTTACAAAACCGTCGAACCGACCGACACGCAGCATTTTCTGCTGCAACTGACCGGCGCGGCGGGAACGGACAACAACCACGTCCTGGCCGCCACCGCCGGCCTGATTGCCGCCACCGTATTGGTGTACGGCTATCATCTCGTGAAACAGAAATTCCGCTTGGAGCGGCAGCAATGGCTGGTTTTGGCCATGACCGTCGTCTTCGGCGGCGTAACGCTGGCTTTGAGCGACGACTACTATATCCGCCTCAAGGCCGTGTTGCTGAATACCGCCTTCGGTGTCGGTATGCTGCTGTCGCATTTTTTCTTCAAAGACCGCCGTTCCGCCGTGCAGAAAATGTTCGGCTCCGTATTGGTTTTACCGCCCGAGGGCTGGAAAAAACTCAATTGGGCATGGGCGGGCATGTTTTTCCTGCTCGCCGCGCTGCACGCTTTTTTTGCGTTTGTGTACGCAGGCGGCAGATACTGGGGCGAATTCACCGCGTTCGGCGACATGATTGTGATGTTCTCCTGCATGGCGGTGATGTTTTTCGTGTTGCGCAAACATTTCAAAACCGAATAATTTTTCCGGGCAGGCCGTCTGAAAACCATGTTGCTGGTATAATCATACGGCCAACCGTTTGATTTTTCAGACGGCCTCCGCTTCATCGGGCCGTCTGAACATTTTGATGCGAATACCGACCATGAGCCTGCTTACCGTCCTCCGCCCCGCTACCGAAAAAGACTGCCGCTTCATCCACAATGCGCACCTTCACGCCGTGCAATACACCTGCATCCGCAGCTACGACGAACGCGTGCTGCAGGCGTGGGAAGGGCTGCTCGATGAAGAAAGCTACCGCGCCACGCTGTCCGACCCGTCAAAAGCCTTGTGGGTAGTGGAATACCGCGGCATCATTCAGGGCTTTTTCCAAGTCGATTTCAAAGAAGCCCAGCTTGACGCGCTGTATGTGCATCCGCTGGTTCACAACCAAGGCTTGGGAACCGCGCTGCTGCGGCGTGCCGAAAAACTGGCGCACGATGCCGGCCTGAGCTTCCTGAAACTTTACGCCTCACTCAATTCCGTGCCATTCTACCGACTCAACGGCTACGAATCCTTAGGCGAAGCGGTCTTGCCGCTGAACAAAACCGTCAGGGCGAAGTGCGAACTGATGCGCAAATATTTATAGGAATACGGTGAGGCCGTCTGAAAGTTTCCGTACAACTTTCAGACGGCCTTAACCTTTATAACCAAACCTGCTAACCACCAAATCAAACATTATTTCTCACCGCCAATCAGACGGTATAAAGTGTCTCCATCGATTTAAGGAGACAACCGACATGACCATCCGCACCACCGCCCTGACCGCACTTGCCGCCGCCCTCGCTCTGGCCGCCTGCTCGCCCAAAGAAGAAGCCGCCCAAACCGGCAATGCCTCCGCCGCAGCCGACGGCAAAAGCGTCAAACTCTTGAACGTATCCTACGACGTCGCCCGCGATTTCTACAAAGAATACAATCCGCTGTTTATCAAAGCATACCAAGCCAAGCATAACGGCGCGGAAATCGACATCCAGCAGTCCCACGGCGGCTCGAGCAAACAAGCCTTGTCCGTCGCCAACGGTTTGGCGGCGGATGTCGTCACCATGAACCAGACTTCCGACATCGAAATGCTCCAGCAAAAAGGCCTGGTCAAAAACGATTGGACGCAACGCCTGCCCGACAATGCCGTGCCGTTTACCAGCACCACCGTGTTTCTCGTGCGCAAAGGCAATCCCAAACAGATTAAAGACTGGAACGACCTGACCCGCGACGGCGTGCAAATCGTCCTGGCCAACCCGAAAACCACCGGCAACGGCCGCTACGCCTTTCTCGGCGCATACGGCTACGGCCTGAAAGTCAACAACGGCGATGAAGCCAAAACCAACGATTTCGTCGCCGCATTCCTGAAAAACGCGCCCGTATTCGAAAACGGCGGCCGCGCGGCCACCACCACCTTCAGCCAGCGTAACATCGGCGACGTGTTGGTCACGTTTGAAAACGAAGCCAACCATGTCAGCAAAAAACTGACGCAAGGCCAGTTTGAAATCGTTTACCCGAGCTACACCATTTTGTCGGAAAGTCCCGTAGCGGTGGTCGACAGCGTCGCCGATAAAAAAGGCACGCAAGAAGCGGCGAAAGAATATTTGGAATACCTGTGGAGCGAACCGGCGCAGGAATTGGCCGCCAAACTCTACCTGCGTCCGCGCAATGCCGACGTATTGGCCAAACACCAAGCCGATTTTCCTGCCATCGAAACCTTCACACCCAACGAAAAATTCGGCACTTGGGACGAAATCATGAAGAAATATTTCGCTGACGGCGGCTTGTTCGATCAGTTGTCGGCTAAGAAATAAGGTTCGCTTCCGCAGCAAAAGGCCGTCTGAAAATCTATTATTTTCAGACGGCCTTTTTCATTCGACACAGCTTGATTTCATTCAATCCGAATGGAAAACCGAGGGCTTAACCTTTAGGCCGTCTGAAAACTCAGTTTGGGTTTCAGACGGCCTTTTCACGCCCATTTTCCGCTAAAATACCGTTTTCCCGTTTTTCAAAACCCAAATGTCCGACCGCAAAATCATCCATATCGATATGGACGCGTTCTACGCCTCGGTAGAGCTGCGCGAACAGCCGCACCTGAAAGGCAAGCCCGTCGTCGTGGCTTGGGAAGGCGCGCGCTCGGTGATTTGCGCGGCCTCGTATGAAGCGCGGCAGTTCGGGCTACACTCGGCGATGTCGGTGGCGACGGCGAAACGGCTGTGTCCGCAGGCGGTTTATATTCCGCCGCATTTCGATTTATACCGCGAAATTTCGGCGCAAATCCATGCGGTTTTCAGACGGCATACCGACCTGATTGAGCCGCTGTCGCTGGACGAAGCCTATCTGGACGTTACGCAAAACAAGCAGAATATCCGCTATGCCAGCGAAGTGGCGCGGAAAATCCGTGCCGAAATTCTGGCCGAAACGGGTTTGACCGCATCGGCAGGCATTGCGCCGAACAAGTTTCTTGCCAAAATCGCGTCCGACTGGCGCAAACCGAACGGCCAGTTTGTTTTACACCCGCAGAAAATCGACGCTTTTCTGGAAACGCTGCCGCTGGGCAAAATCCCCGGCGTTGGCAAGGTGACGCTGAAAAAAATGCAGGCTTTGGGCATGAACACCGCCGGCGATTTGAGCCGTTTCGAGCGCGGCGAACTGCTGAACCATTTCGGCCGCTACGGTTACCGGCTGTACGATTTGGCGCGCGGCATCGACGAACGCCCTGTCAAGCCCGAGCGCGAGCGTTTGCAGATTTCCACCGAAATCACCCTACCGGAAGATTTGTCGCTGGCGCAGACGGCCGAACACCTGCCGCACTTGGCAGAAGATCTGTGGCGGCAAATCCAGCGCAAAAACGTCGATGCCAAAGGGGTAACGCTCAAGCTCAAAACACACGATTTCCGCATCATCACGCGCTCGCTGACGTATTCTTCGGTGCTGCCCGACAGCCAAGCCCTGCTCCAAGCCGCGCACACGCTGATCGGACGCGTGCCGCCGCAGACGGAAGACGCGTTCCGCCTCATCGGCATCGGCGTGAGCCACCTGCTGCCGAAAAACCAGCAGCAGTCGCTTTGGTTATAAAGAAATAGAAAAGCATTCTTTCCTTTCGCTTCGTTACAGGCGGAAAATGGCAGTATCAATCATTTTCAGACGGCCTGACTTTTGGCAAACCGAACCGGATTCAAACGAATCTGCCGGTGATGGGTTGCACCCATCCTGTATCAGGCAGGCCGTCTGAAAATAAAAGGCCGCGTCCGGAGATTACGTCCGAACACAGCCAAATAAAACAAGGAACACCGCCATGACTTCATTTCTCCGCCCGATTCTCTGGAGCATTCCGAAAATAACCGCCGAAGAACGGCAACGCCTGCCCGCCCTTACCGCTGAATTGGAAGGCCGTCTGAAAAATATTGCCGAACGCTTTCCGCAGGCCGTGTTCGCGTCCAGCCTGGCAGTTGAAGACATGGTGATTACCGACGCAATATGCCGTCTGAAACTGCCCATCCGCATCATCACGCTCGATACCGGCAAACTCAATCCCGAAACCGAAGCCCTGATTGCCGCGACCAACGCGCGTTATCAGACCCGATTGGAAGTGTACCGCCCGATTGAAGCCGACGCACAGGCATTTGAACGGCAGTTCGGCGCGACCGCCATGTACGAAAGCGTGGAACTGCGCCGCCAATGCTGCCGCATCCGCAAAATCGAACCGCTCGACCGCGCCTTGGGCAACGCCCCGGCATGGCTGACCGGCCAACGCCGCAGCCAGTCGGATACGCGCAGCGGCTTGGATTTTGAAGAACACGATTCGGGACGCAACATCGCCAAGTTCAACCCGATTTTCGACTGGGAAGAAGCGGATGTGTGGGCTTATGCGCAGGAACATGATGTGCCGCTGAATGATTTGTACCGTCAGGGCTACCCGAGCATAGGCTGCGAACCGTGCACCCGTCCGGTCAAAGAAGGCGAAAATATCCGCGCCGGAAGATGGTGGTGGGAAAGCAGGGACAGCAAGGAATGCGGTTTGCACAAGTAAAATCAGGGAATTCCATGCCAAAGGCCGTCTGAAAATCTGCAAGGCTGATATTTTCAGCATTTTCAGCTTCTGTCTGACTCAAAATCAGCGGTGTTTGGGCTGCTGCAATCTGCTCCCCCTCCTGCGCTTGACGCGGGGGAGGGTTGGGGAGGGGGTGATGTTTCGCAGAAACATTAAAATCTGCTGAAACTCAGGAAAAATGTACTTCTACGAAGTACCACCCCCATCCTGACCTTCCCCCGCGCCAAGCGCAGGAGAAGGGACAGATTGTAGGAACTTCAAAATTTACTGTCGGAATCGAAACAGTTTTGCGGAATCAGTGTTTGCTGACTATTTGATATTTCAAAATTTCATTTTTTACCAAAATATAAAACCTATAACATTTTGATATTTAATAAAAATTTATTCCAGACAGTAGTGTGTCTGCGCGGGGGAGCGTAGCGGATTTGCGCAGCTAATGACGGTTTAAGGATTTTCGGAAATTTACAAGTTTCGCAAAAATATCAAAGGCCGTCTGAAAATTTTTCAGACGGCCTTGGTTTGATTGATTCAACTTACGCCTTGTCCCCGCCCAAAATCATCGAGCCGATACCGGAATCGGTAAAGATTTCCAGCAAAAGCGCGTTCGGCACGCGGCCGTCGATGATGTGGGTGGCTTTCACGCCGTTAACCGCGGCTTCGACCGCCGAACTGATTTTCGGCAGCATCCCGCCGTAGAGCGTGCCGTCGGCAATCAATTCGTCAATGCGGCTCGGGGTCAGGTTGGTCAAAAGGTTGCCTTCTTTATCCAGCACGCCGGTAATGTTGGTCATCATCAGAAGTTTTTCGGCGTTGAGTTCTTCGGCCAGTTTTCCGGCCACCAAATCGGCGTTGATGTTGAACGCTTCGCCGCGTTTGCCCACGCCGATGGGGGCGACGACGGGGATTTGGCCGTTGTCGATCAGACCCTGAATCAGGGAGGTGTCGATGCTTTCCACTTCGCCGACCTGCCCGATGTCCACGCCCGGGTTTTCAGGCGTGTTAATCAGCAGTTTTTTGGCTTTGATAAAGTGGCCGTCGCGGCCGGTTACGCCGACGGCTTTTCCGCCGTGGGTATTGATCATGGAGACGATTTCTTTGTTCACATGACCGCCCAGCACCATTTCGACGATGTCCATCGTTTCGCCGTCGGTCACGCGCATGCCCTGCACGAACACGCCTTCCTTGCCCACGCGCTCGAGCATATTATTAATCTGCGGCCCCCCGCCGTGAACAATCACGGGATTAATGCCCACCAGTTTCAAGAGCACGATGTCGCGTGCGAAACCTTCTTTCAAGGCCGGTTCGGTCATCGCGTTGCCGCCGTATTTGATGACGATGGTCGAGCCGGAAAAGCGGCGGATATACGGCAGGGCTTCGGATAGGATCGCGGCCTTGTCGGCCGGGGAAATGTGTTTCATATCGGTCATGGGCTTACTCTTTTGATTGTTGACAATTTTACTTTCGGAATATTAATACCAAAGGCCGTCTGAAACAAGCCGGAGCCGAAAAGGATTTATGATTTACCTGAAATGTTTTAGAATAGCGGGCTGTTAAACTTATATTCCACGCAGGAATCTCTCCATGATAAAAATCAGCACCCAATTTGACGCCGGTTCCGTGATTGTGAAAGATTCGGGCGACCCGTCCGACATCCGCCTTGCGCTGCGTCCGGACAACGCTTCGGATTTCGCACAATGGTTCTACTTCCGCCTGCAGGGTGCGGCCTATCAGAATTGCATGATGCGCTTTGAAAACGCGGCTGATGCGGCTTATCCGGAGGGCTGGGAAGAATATCAGGCCTGCGCGTCTTACGACCGTCAAAACTGGTTCCGCGTGCCGACAAGCTATGAAAACGGCGTGCTGACCATCAACCACACGCCTTTGTCCAACAGCATTTATTACGCCTATTTCGAGCCGTATTCCCACGAGCAGCATTTGAACCTGCTGGGCGATGCGCAAGGCAGCGGTTTGTGCCAAATCGACGATTTGGGCAGCACCGTGCAAGGCCGCGACATCAACCTGCTCACCATCGGCAACCAAGCCGAAAGCGATTTGAAAATTTGGATAATCGCGCGTCAACACCCGGGCGAAACCATGGCCGAATGGTTCGTCGAAGGCCTGTTGGGCCGCCTGCTCGACCCGCAAGACCCGACCGCCCGCGCCCTGCTCGACCGTGCCACGTTTTACATCGTGCCGAACATGAATCCCGACGGCTCGGTATTGGGCAACCTGCGCACCAATGCCGCCGGCGCGAACCTCAACCGCGAATGGCAGAATCCGACCGCAGAACGCAGCCCCGAAGTGTATTATGTGCGCGAAAAAATGCTCGAAACCGGCGTGGATTTGTTCCTCGACATCCACGGCGACGAAACCATTCCGTTTGTCTTCGTGGCGGGCACGGAAGGCGTACCGGGCTACGACGAGCGGATTGCCGCGCTGGAAACCCGGTTCAAACAAGCCTTTGAAGCCGCCAGTCCCGATTTCCAAGACGAAATCGGCTACGACAAAGACGCACCCGGCCAAGCCAATATGACCATGGCCACCGCATGGGTGGGCGGACAATTCAAATGCCTGGCCTACACGCTGGAAATGCCGTTTAAAGACAACAACAACCTGCCCGACGACGATTTCGGCTGGAACGGCCAACGCTCCCTGCGATTGGGCGAAGCAGTATTGTCGGCAATTTGGAATGTATCGGGCGGTTTGCGGTAAATTATTGATTAAACAGGCCGTCTGAAAGTCGGAAATATTTTCAGACGGCCTTTGAATTCCGCAGGTCGGGCATTTGCTGCCCACATTTCTAAACAACCCGAGACATCAATCGATTGAATGAAAACAGGTAAAACACCTGCCTGCGCCGATATGGTTTTCAGATAATGCAGGAGGATTGTGAATCCTGCCGTTTTCAAATTTAAAACAGAAATTTGAAATGAGTCCGCAAAGCGGATTTACCCCTGCCTTTTTTTCAGACGGCCTGACGGCCTTCCACACACTCAAGAAAGTATCCTTACCCATGATTATCCATCCCCAATTCGATCCCATCGCCGTCAGCCTCGGCCCCTTGGCGATCCGCTGGTATGCCTTAAGTTATATCGTCGGTTTCGTGCTGTTCATCTGGCTCGGCCGCCGCCGCATTGCGCAAGGTAATACTTTATTTACCAAAGACATGCTCGATGATTTTCTCACTTGGGGCATTTTGGGCGTGATTCTCGGCGGCCGCTTGGGCTATATTTTGTTTTACAAACTTTCCGACTATCTGGCCGACCCGATCAGTATGCTCAAAGTATGGGAAGGCGGCATGTCGTTCCACGGCGGCTTTTTGGGTGTGGTGGCCGCGATGTGGCTCTTCAGCCGCAAACACAAAATGAGCTTCCTGAAAACCATGGATTTCGTCGCGCCGCTGGTGCCGCTGGGTTTGGCATCAGGCCGTATCGGCAACTTCATCAACGGCGAACTGTGGGGGCGCGTCACCGACCCGAACGCTTTTTGGGCAATGGGTTTTCCGCAGGCGCATTACGAAGACATGGAAGCGGCGGCGCACAATCCGCAATGGGCGGAATGGCTCAACCAATTCGGTATGCTGCCGCGCCACCCTTCCCAACTTTACCAATTCGCGCTCGAAGGCGTCTGCCTGTTTGTCTTGGTGTGGGTATTTTCCAAAAAGCCGCGCCCTGCCGGACAAGTGGCTTCATTATTCTTAGGCGGCTACGGCTTCTTCCGCTTTATCGCCGAATTTGCCCGCCAGCCTGACGATTACTTAGGCCTGCTGACTTTGGGTCTGTCGATGGGACAATGGCTGAGCGTGCCGATGATTGTATTGGGTGCGGCCGGTTTTGTTTATTTCGGCAAGAAAAACGCAGCCGACTGATTCCGATGCCGTCTGAAACCTTCAGACGGCCTTTTCTTTCAATAAGCATTTATGGACAAACACATCCTTGCCCTTAACGATAAAACGGTTTCCGTATACCCGTGCCGAGAAACGGATGCGCCACTTTTCCTGACCTTTCTCAGCCAAGAAGAATCTGACGATTTAGCCGGCTTGATCGAAGGCAAAGCCGCCTTGGTTTCGATAGACGAGCCGGATTGGGAACACGCTTTCAGCCCGTGGCCCGCACCGGCTGCGTTCAAAAAAGCCTCTGATTTCAGCGGCGGTGCAGAGGATTATTTACGCTGGCTGGCCGATACGGTTTTGTCCGAAACCACACAACGGTTTGCCCTGCAGCCGCAATGGACGGCTTTGGCCGGATATTCCTTAGGCGGTCTGTTCGCCGCGTATTCGGCTTACCATACCACCCCTTTCAGCCGCATCGCATCGGTTTCCGGTTCGCTGTGGTTTGACGGCTGGACGGAATTTGCGGCCGGACGCGCATTACAGACCCCGCCGCAAAAAGCCTACTTCTCGGTCGGCGACAAAGAAAAAAATGCCAAAAATCCGCGCATGGCTATTGTCGAAGACGCCACACGCGCCACAGAGGCCGACTGGCGGCAAAAAGGCATCGAAACGGCCTTCGAACTCAACAGTGGCGGTCATTTCGAACAAGTGCCGCAGCGGATGGCCAAAGCATTCGGATACCTGCTCGGCTGACACCGAGGCCGTCTGAAAACCTTCCTTTCAGACGGCCTTTGCTTTTTACGGCCTTGATTCCAACCACATGCCCACCCGATTTCGGGTAAAATACGCACTCAGATTTTCACTTGATTTCCCACCTGAAGCCATGTCTAAAAAAACCAAACAAGAATTAGAAAACAACAAACTCAACAAACGCCTGCGCCACGCCGTCGGCGATGCGATTAACGATTTCAACATGATTGAGCCGGGCGACAAAATCATGGTTTGTCTTTCCGGCGGCAAAGACAGCTACGCCCTGCTCGACATCCTGCGCCAGCTCCAAGCCAGCGCGCCGATTGAGTTCAGCCTTGTTGCCGTCAACCTCGACCAAAAACAGCCCGGCTTCCCCGAACACGTCCTGCCCGAATACCTCGAATCCATCGGCGTGGACTACAAAATCGTCGAAGAAGACACCTATTCCACCGTGAAGCGCGTGTTGGAAGAAGGCAAGACCACCTGCTCGCTGTGCAGCCGCCTGCGCCGCGGCATCCTCTACCGCACCGCCAAAGAGTTGGGCTGCACCAAAATCGCGCTCGGCCACCACCGCGACGATATTTTGGCGACCATGTTTTTGAATATGTTTTACGGCGGCAAACTCAAAGCCATGCCGCCCAAACTCGTGAGCGACAACGGAGAGCACATCGTCATCCGCCCGCTCGCCTATGTCAAAGAAAAAGACCTGATTAAATACGCCGAATTGAAACAATTCCCGATTATTCCGTGCAACCTGTGCGGCTCGCAGCCCAACCTGCAACGCCAAGTCATCGGCGACATGCTGCGCGATTGGGACAAACGCTTTCCCGGCCGCATCGAATCGATGTTTTCCGCCCTGCAAAACGTCGTGCCCTCACATTTGGCCGACACCGAACTCTTTGATTTCGCAGGTCTACAGCGCGGCCAAACCCTGAAACACGGCGGTGATTTGGCATTCGACCGCGAAAACGTACCGGAACGCTTTTCAGACGGCCTCGATGATGAAGAAAGCAGTGAAATCAAAATCGAAACCGGCAAACCGCCACGCAAAGTCATCAATATTCTGGCCAGCAAACCGAAAGGCTGCGGCGCGTGAAACACGAATAACCGTCAGGCTTTTCCCAAATTAAAAAATCCGAGTGCGCCGCATTCGGATTTTAATATTTTTGCATTCCGTTACCTTGCGCAATCGGCTTTTGCCGTCATAATAGCCGACAATTGATTGTCTGAAATCTTGCAAAATCAGGTTCATCCAAGAAACCCGGCTTCTGAAAATCTTTGAATTCTGCAAATTGTTCAGGCCGTCTGAAATTCATTTGATAAGGAACGCACATGACTGCTGCTTTGATTACTTTGGCTTTGATTTTGATTCTGATCGGCTTGCTCGGCACGATTTACCCGGCGATTCCCGGCTTGGGCTTGATGTTCGGCGGCGCATGGCTGCTGGCTTATGTCAACGATTACCAGATTTTCGGCACGACCACACTGGTGTTTCTGGGTATCGTGACCGTCATCGGCACGGCGATGGATTACGTGGCCGGCATGTTGGGCGCGAAATACACGGGGGCAAGCAAACTGGCGGTTTGGGGCGCGTTTATCGGCGGCATTGTCGGCGCGTTTTTTTCATTGCCCGGGTTGCTGCTCGGCCCCCTGCTCGGGGCGGGCGTCGGCGAATTTATGACCCAGCGCGATATGCTCAAGGCCGGCAAAGTCGGCTTGGGGACATTTATCGGCTTTATCATCGGCACGGTCGCCAAAGTCGGCTGCGCGCTGACCATTATATTGACCCTGCTGACCGTTTGGATTGTCAGCCTGTTTTAAGGATTCGGATGCTTAGCCACCGGTTTGCAAAGGCCGTCTGAAAACCAAATGTTTCAGACGGCCTTTGAGCAGATTCAAGACTTGCGGTCTTGGTAAAATCCGAAAGTGTTCAAAAATCTCCGAGCCGTCTGAAAATGACTTTCTATTTTCAGACGGCCTGGGCAATCGGACTAACTCAGTTTTTACCGCAGCAGGCTTTGTATTTTTTACCGCTGCCGCAAGGACAAGGATCGTTGCGGCCGGTTTTTTCACCTTCGCGGCGCACGGTTTGCGGTTTGTTGATGATGACCTGCCAATAGCTGAAAATATCCAGCAAAACATGCGGCAGGTCGGATTCCAGCTCGGTCAGTTCTTTGTCGGTCAGGTGCAGAATCACTTCGCCGTCTTCTTCCTCATCGTAAATGCCGCCCAATGCCATAATCGGATAGAACAAATCTTCGAATTCTTCCTGATTGACCGCCTCGAACCAGTCGGTCGGCACCACGTCCAAGGCATAAAGATAAGCATTGCACCATGTATAGAAATCGGGATTGCCCGCTTCGTCTTCATACAGCCACAAATCCGGCAGCTTTTTCTCCGCCAACTGCGTGCGCATGTCCATCGCCAACGCCAAAACCAAACGCTCGACTTCGGTACGCTCTTTGGCATCAAAAAGCGATTCGTCGCCCAATACCTCGGGCAGCCAGTCATTCGGATTCAGCGTATCGGGGCCGCTTAACAAAGCCATCATAAAGCCCTGCACTTCGTCACAGCGCATGGTATTGTGTTCCTGCGATTTGGCATCGAGCAGCTCGATCAGGCGGTTGCGCGAGGCTTCATTAAATGTGGTTTGCATTTTCTATTCCTTGGATTTTCAATCTTTTAAATTTCAGTATCTTTCAGACGGCCTTTGCCGTCCGTTTTACATTCTTTGGCGCATCTGTTCAAAAAGGCAGACGGTCGCCGCCATCGCGACATTCAGTGATTCGGTCTGCCCCGACATCGGGATTTTGACCGTTGCGCTGACTTTGGCCAATGTTTCCGCACTGATTCCGCTGCCTTCGTTACCGAAAACCCAAGCGGCCGGCCGGCGTAAATCCATTTCATACAGATTGAACGGATTGCGCCCGCCCAAGGCGGTGGCCCAAACACTACCCTGATATTCGTCCAGCCATTGCGCCATCGGCACACGACTGTGGATTTTCAGCAGAAAATGCGCCCCCATTCCGGCGCGCAATACCTTCGGCGACCATACGTCCGCGCTGTCTTGGCTGAGTATCAGATGCGGCATACCGCAGGCGGCTGCGCTGCGGATGACGGTACCGACATTGCCCGGATCCTGCACACACTCCAGCACCACGCAATCGCCCTGTTTCGGCCACACCTGTTCGTGCGGAATGTCAATCAGCGTCATCACATCATCAGAATCGTTCAGGCTGGTGATTTTGGCCAAGGCTTCGTTGCCGACCCAAGTCATCAGGCTGACCGGAAGCTTCCCGGTGATGCGGCGGATTTCCTGATGGTTGGCTTTGGATTCGGGCAGATAGACCTGTACGGGTTTACCGCCCGATTCAAGATAACTTTGCAGCAGATGCACGCCTTCCAATACGGTTTGCCCGTATTCGCGGCGTGCTTTGGATTGGGAAAGCAGCCTGGCCAAATGCTTGAGCTGCTCGTTTTGGGCGGAAGTAATCAGTTTCATGCCGTGCATTATAGCTGCTTTCAGACGGCATGGTGAGGCCGTCTGAAAATAAAAAAGCCTTTACTTGGCGTAAAGGCTTTTTCGGATTACTGTACCACTTCTTGTTGCGTAGCGGCAGGATTTGTCTGCTTCTCGGTGCGTACCGCGGTGGTTCGTTCGGAAGAAGGCAACTGCTTGGCGGCATCAGGTACCACCACATCCGAAGCCGATTTCTTCTCCGGCTCCACGGCCTTAACCAGCACTATATTCTGATCGGCAGCAGGCTGGACTTGTTCGGCAGCAACAGGCATTTGCGCATCACCTGCCTGCGGCCAAAACTGCCAAACCGATACCGCAACCGCAGCCAAACTGGCGGCAACGGCAAATCCTTTAAATGCCGAATTGGCGGCTTTTTGCTCAGATACGGATTTGGCCGCTTTTTCTGCATAGGCAGACTGATGCTCGTGACTGATTTCTGCCAACGCTGCGGCAAAATGTTCGCTTTGCATAAAATCTGCATCGCGTCCTACAGTCTGCTCTTTCATGCAGTCGCTGATTAAATGGTATTCATACCATTTTTGAACCGCTGCATCATCTGCCAGCAGCTTATCCAACATTTCCTCGGATAAATCTTCGTTGTCCATTGCAATGGAGATATATTCGAATTTATCGTTTATTGTTGTCATTTTACTTACCACCTTTTTTATTCTTACCACCGTTGATTGTCAGATGTGTCCAATAAAGGCCTCAAGTCTTTGGCAATGACTTCGCGCGCCCTGAAAATACGCGAACGCACGGTTCCTATCGGACAATCCATTATTTGGGCAATTTCCTCGTAAGACAGGCCTTCCATTTCCCGTAATGAAATGGCCTTCCGTAAGTCTTCAGGCAACTTGGCAATTGCCGCCTGAACCGTTTGCAAAATTTCCCGATTCATCATCTCAGCTTCCGGCGTATGATAATCCGCAACCTGATCCGTCAAATCAAGAACATCGCCTTCCTCGTTTGCGGCTTCTGAACTGATAAACGGCCGCTTTCCGGAAGTTACTAAAAAATTCTTGGCCGTATTGATACCGATACGGTACAGCCATGTATAAAATGCGCTCTCGCCACGGAAATTCGGCAGGGCACGGTAAGCCCGTATCATGGCTTCCTGCGCGACATCGTTCACTTCGTGCTCGTCTTTGACGAAACGCGAAATCAATCTGAGTAAACGGCGCTGATATTTCGACATCAACATCTCAAACGCCTTCTGTTCGCCTTTTTGCGCGCGCTCTACCAGCATTTGATCGATCTGACGATCATTCATTATTTGCTTAACCTTATATTTATTTTTACTGCACTCATTCAGTCATCAAACAGCAAAGCGTGCTTGCTAACCTATGACACTTTCGGCAGTATTTAGTTCCGTAAAATATCTCTCAAATGGTTCGTAAACAGGTAAAAAACCATCGAAAGCCCAAAAATCCTGATTCGCTGTAAGATTAGCAACTGCCAGGCATTGATTTTCAACGTTTGTGATGACCGGCCAGATGCTTCTTACAGACGGTAAAATATGCTTCTCCTGCAATAATTTTCTGACTGATTTATTTATCATACCCAAACGAATCTTGTCGTTTCCGTCGATTTTCCTAATTCCGCCGGCCTGCATTAATGTCTGTTCGCTCAAACCGTAACGGCAAGGTTTCAGCACAAAGCCGTTTTCCAGCAAAATATCTTTCAGACGGCCTTGAAGCGGATTGGAATTCAGCCAAGGATAGTTTTGCGGCGGAATGTTGAGGACATATAAGTTTCCACGGTAATATTCAACGGCTTTGTCATCGAACTGCCATTGCGCCGATGAGGTCTCCAGCAAAACCCTGGCCATTTCCGATAAAGTTTTATGGGAAGGCAGACGGATTTGGTTGGCAGCAAAAAAATGATGCAGCACGCGGCGGCGGCGCAGTACGCTCAATCCCCGCCATTTCCCGACATGAAACAGGCCGTCTGAAAGGATGTGGCGGTAATCGTCAAGGGTAATTTCCTCCAGCAAAGCCAAGTCGTCCTGGATGCTGCGCACGTTAGCCAAGATCTGCTGATTGATGTTGGGAACCTGACACTGCCATTGCGGTAACGCTTCATGACGGATCCAGTTGCGCAGATAGCAGGTATTCCGATTGCTTTCGTCTGTTACATAAACCAATCCATGCCGTGCAGCATATTGTTCCAATATTTCCTTGGAAACCCCCAAAAGCGGCCGCCAAATCATGGTTTGCCTGTTTAATTCCCGCCATTTCGGTATGGCCGCCAAAGCGCGGATGCCGCCGCCGCGTGCCACCCCGAGCATAAAGGTTTCGATTTGATCATTTTGATGATGTGCCAAAGCCAGAATCTGACTCATGCCGTCTGAAAATACACGGTAACGCTCTGCCCTTGCCGCTGCTTCGATACCTTTTCCTTTGCTGTCGATTTTCACTTTGGCAATACGCAGACCGACATTCAGATTGCCGCACAGCGTTTGGCAAAATTCGACCCACTCATCGGCAAACGGACTCAAACCGTGATGGACATGCACGGCGTTGAGTTTGAAATTTTTCTTATCCCGCAAAATTGCCAGCAGATGCAGCAATACCACGGAATCCAGCCCGCCGCTCAAACCGACTTCAATATCCAATTCCCCGGTTTGCCCGATCAAATCGGCTTCCAATAAAGCCAATAAATCCATTTTCCACCCTTTGTTTTCAGACGGCCTGCCATAGAAAAACAAGCAGGCGGCGGCCTGCTTGTTAAGATGCTATTGCATACGGTAATTATTTCTCGGTAAATTTACCGTATGCCATGATGCGGTCGAAACGGCGTGACAGCAAATCCGACATCGGAATGCTTTGCGCATCGCGCAACTGCTCTTCCAAAACGTGTCGCACGCTTGACATCACGGCATCAAAATTACGGTGCGCCCCGCCCAAAGGTTCCTCGATGATGCGGTCGATTAAATGCAATTCTTCCAAACGTTTGGCGGTAATGCCCAAAGCCTGAGCGGCATCGGCGGCTTTTTCGGCGGTTTTCCACAAAATAGACGCACAGCCTTCAGGAGAAATCACGGAATAAGTCGAATATTGCAACATATTGACATAATCACCCACGGCAATCGCCAATGCACCGCCCGAACCGCCTTCGCCGATAATGGTACAGATAACCGGCACGCGCAGGCGGGTCAATTCGTATAGATTGCGGCCGATGGCTTCCGACTGACCGCGTTCTTCTGCACCGATACCCGGATAAGCTCCCGGCGTATCGACGAAAGTCATTACCGGCAAACCGAATTTTTCGGCAGTCTGCATCAGGCGCAAGGCTTTACGGTATCCTTCCGGACGCGGCATACCGAAATTACGGCGGATTTTTTCTTTGGTATCGCGCCCTTTCTGATGACCGATGACCATAACGCTTTGCCCGTTGAAACGCGCCAAACCGCCGACAACCGCATAATCGTCGGCAAAATGACGGTCGCCGTGCAACTCTTCAAAATCAGTAAAAATCGCATTGATGTAGTCTAAGGTATAAGGACGCTGAGGATGGCGTGAAACCTGTGAAATCTGGGCAGGTGTCAGTTTGCTGAAAATAGATTTGGTTAAATCATTGCTTTTCTTTTGCAGCCGGGAAATTTCGTCTGAAATATCGACGGCCGACTCACCTTGGACGAAGCGCAGCTCGTCGATTTTGTTGGTCAGTTCAGCAATAGGTTGTTCAAAATCTAAAAAAACAGGTTTCATACAATGAAGCTCTCACGAATAAGATTCTGCTGTAATCATACGCTAATCACGCATTTTTAGCAGCATTTTATATGCATTGTTTGGTAAAAAACAGGAAATTGCCGAGATTTTCAGACGGCCCGTTTATTTTTTTTAGTGCAGATACACTAATACATTAAGTGGCGTATCTTATGATAAACTCAGAATCAATTCAAATCTTTTCTGATACGCTTATGAAAAACGAACAAGACAATCACACCATGCGTCTCGACAAATGGCTGTGGGCGGCGCGTTTCTTCAAAACCCGTGCCCTCGCCCAAAAACACATCGAGCTTGGCAGGATTCAGGTCAACGGTTCCAAGGTGAAAAACAGCAAAAATATTGCCGCCGGCGATATTATCGACATGACCTTGAATTCCTTGCCCTACAAATTTAAAGTGCTGGCTTTGAACCACCAGCGTCGTCCTGCGCCCGAGGCAAGATTACTCTACCAGGAAGATGCCCAAACCGCAGCAGAACGCGAAAACCAAAAGCTGCTTGATCAGGCCAGCCGCATTACTGCCGCCTACCCCGACGGAAGACCGACCAAGCGTGACCGCCGCCAATTGGACAAAGTCAAACGCGACAGTTGGTAAACATAAATCAAGGCCGTCTGAAATTATTCAGACGGCCTTGAATGTATTGAAAAACAGGTCAAATCTTGAGCAGCCGGATTAGGCCGTCTGAAACCGGCAAACAAGGCCTGCCTGTTTGCCGGTAAGCGATTAGAACTTATATTCCACCTGGCCGCGAATCACGTTGACATCCTGCTTATCGCCGCCAACGGTTGCGGTCACTTGCTTGCCGTGAAGGTAGAAGCCTTTCACTTTCCAGTTTTTCCATGGGATATAAGTTGCACCCAATTGAACGCCCTGAACGTTTTTGCTGTAATCCTCAACCGAAGATACGCCGGATAATGAACCCACGCGGCGGTAGTTCAAGAATACGTCATACGAATTGCGCACGTCCCAATCCGCCAGTTTGTAGCGAAGCTCTGTAAATACGCCGTCGTTTTTAATTTTTTGGCCGACATCGTTATAGGCTTTGATGTTGGATTTGCTGACCGCAGCCATCCAACGCCAATCGTCGTTGAACTTAATGTCGGTACCCAATTCGCCGAATACGGCATTTTTGGCGTTACGGCGGTCACCGATGTCGACATCTTTCATGTAGCTGACGGTTGCGCCGATGTTGATGTTCTCGTTAACCGGATAAACGCTTTGAACCGAGGCAAAATGCTTGCGGCGGCCGCCCACACCCCAGACATTGTCATTAAAGAAGCCGGTACGGCGGCCTGCGCTTACTTTTGTCGGCAACACTTTGTTGTCGAAGAATAACTCGGCACCCGTTACTTCGGTATCCCAAACGCGGCCGTATGAAGAAAACGCACCGAATTTACCTACGCGTGCTTTGATGCTGTGATTGCCGAAATCGTAAACCGTACCTTCGGCGTAGAGTTTGTTTACCGGAACGTCGTCGTCACCGCGGAATTTACCCGTTTCCAAATCAATGTTCGGTTCGATTTGCGCGACGGCTTTCCAGTCTTTATAAAGATTGGCACGAACCCAGAATTCCGCATTGAATTCGCTGTGTGTATTTTCCGGAGTAGGATTGACGCTGCTGTTGTTCGCTCTGGTGTCTTCACTGTCCACACGAACCCGAAGCGCACCGTTTACGGTAAGCAAATCATTGAAAATACTAATTTTATCATCATCCTTGCGGACAATACTGCCGGAATTGACATAATCATCCGTAGTCGCCAGAGCGGCAGCATCACGCTCAACGTCGGCAGGGTTGGCTGCGGCAAAAGGCGCAGCGGCTAAAGCGGCACAAACAACAGCAAAGGTTTTTTGAATCTTCATGTAAATCTCCGGATAATGGGGAAGTAAACCGTTTTAGTTTTCATTGTTTGAGTCAGCCTCACAGCCGACATCAATGCAATTTCGCCAATTGGCTTAACCGACTGCAGACGACATCGGTGTTATTCAATTACAAACCCTAAAGATTGCTGCCTTATCAAAAAGGCAGCCATTAAATTATGTAACGAATACGGCAACAATCCTATGTAGTTTACTGTATTGCGTCAAGAAAATTTTACATGAATTAAAAAATAAACCGATTAATTTGATAAAAATCAACTTTAATACAGGTCGTCTGAAACTTTTCTCAATACTTTTTATGCAAAACTACTAAAAAATCCCATAAAAGAAATATGATGTAGTTTTATTTATTATTCTTTAAAACAGCGAATTAAGCATATCGGCCAGTGCCGTCTGCCGTTTTTTCTGGGTTTTCACCGCTCTTTCAAAGGTCTTTTTATCCCCTAAAAAGGTAAAACGCTCACATGCACGGGTAATGGCGGTGTACAGCAGCGCATTATTCAAGCTGTTCAGCACATCATCGCTTTGGTTTGCTGCTTCCACAGTCGGCGGCAGAAGCCAGACTTCCCGATATTCCGAACCCTGGCTTTTATGAACCGTCATGGCAAAAGCCGTTTCAAACGCGGGCAGCCGGCTGATGGGGATTTTCCTGAAGCCGTCTGAAAACGGAAAATACGCCGCCAAACCGTTGGCTGATTCGGTATCCGGCATGATCAGGCCGATGTCGCCGTTGAAGACATCCAGTGCATAGTCATTGCGTGTCACCATAATCATTTGTCCGGCAAACCAAGGCGTATCGCCGGATATGCGCCGCTGCCGCTGCAAATGAAGGAAATAAGCCTGATTGAACGCATCGGCATCCTGCCGCCATGCCGTTAATACCGCCACATCAGCCGCATGGCCGAAAACCAGCGCAATATTGCCGCCGTCCACCGCCTGCCAGTATTTTTGATGCTTGCGATATAAAAGTTCGGCTTGGCGTTTCATATCGGCATGCAACACCTGCAATTCGTCCGGAAAACGCTCAAACTGCGCCCATGCCGTTTCGCTTTGGCCGGACACCACCGCCCGCGCCAAGCAGCCGATACCGCTGTCGGCGCCGAAACGGTGGCTGACATGCAAATGCGCAATGTTTTGTGACAATGCGGGCGGATTTTCAGCAACGGCAAACTTATGCTGCGGCAGATACTGGTTCAAACGGCGGTCGGTATCCTCATCCAAAACCGTCTGCCTCGACAATGCCGCCAATACCGCACCGACGCCGACGGAAGGCAATTGGAACTCGTCACCCAAAAATATCACGCGGCAACCGCTCGGAACAGCCTTAAGCAGTTGCAGCAGCAGCGATGTATCCAGCATGGACGCCTCGTCCACCACCAACACATCTAAAGGCAGAGGCTGCTGCGCATGGAACGCCGGATGCATTTGCGGCGGGCGCAGTTTCAACAAACGGTGCACGGTCTGCCCCTCCAGCATCAGCAAATGCTGCCTGATGCGTTCGGGCAGATCAAAGCCGTCTAAGGCACGATGCAGCGAGCGTGCCATATGTGCCGCCGCTTTTCCGGTCGGGGCGGCCAAGGCGATGCGGGGTAAGGTTGCGGCGTTATCGCAAATCAGCCCCAACAACTTGGCGACCGTAGTCGTTTTACCCGTGCCCGGTCCGCCGGTAATCAGCATAAAGGCCTGCAATAATGCCAATCCGGCCGCATCACGCTGCCCTTCGCTACCCGCTTCGGGAAACCAGTTTTGCAGATTTTGAGCCGCCTGCAACCAATCGACATCAGCCACCGTTGCGGTTGCCAGCCGTTTGATTTCGACGGCCAAATCATGTTCGAGCTGCCATAATCTGCCTAAAAACAAACGTCGTCCGTTCAATACCAATGGTTTTTGACCGTCAAACCCAACCACTGAAGGCGCACGTTTCAGCGTTGCCGCTTCTTCATCACTGACCCGGATAAACGAGTGTCCGCTTTGTAGGGCATTGAACAAGTCCTCGACGTAAGGAGCAACCAAGGCCGCCTCTGCCGGTGTGTGTTGTTTCAGGAATTGTATCGCAGCCAGAGCCGCTGCTTGGTTCAAATCTCCAAGGGCATTCATTTTTCATCTCACGAAACAGGCCGTCTGAAAAAGCAGATTCCATTCTGTCTTTCAGACGGCCTATCATATTATTTTGCACACGTTTGCATATGGATTATTTGTCTTGCAAACGTCCGTCCTGCATGGTCATGACACGCTCGAAACGTACGGCCAGTTCATCGTCGTGTGTCACCACAATCAGGCTGGTGCCGAGTTCGTTTTTCAAATCCAGCATCATGTCGAGCACATTTTGCGCATTTTTGCGGTCGAGATTGCCGGTCGGTTCATCGGCCAACAGGCATTTCGGTTGCGTCACCAAAGCGCGGGCAATCGCAGCGCGTTGACGTTCGCCGCCGGAAAGTTCGCTCGGGCGATGCAGCATACGCTGTTTGAGACCGACTTTTTCCAACATTACTTCAGCTTGCGCTTCGGCTTCGGCTTTTGTTTTTTTGCCGATAAGCAAAGGCATCATCACATTTTCCAATGCGGAAAACTCAGGCAGAAGATGATGGAATTGATATACGAAACCCAAATATTGATTGCGCAGCAAGCCCAACTGCTTTTGGCTCATTTGCCCCAAATCCTGCCCCATCAGCGTCACACGGCCTTCAGACGGCATGTCCAACCCGCCCAAGATATGCAGCAGCGTGGATTTTCCGCTGCCCGACGAACCGATGACGCTGACGCTCTGCCCCTGGCTGACTTCCAGATTCAAGCCGTTCAACACCTGTACATTTAACGCACCGTCATTATAGCTTTTACCGACGTTTTCACATTTCAACACGATATTATTATTCATAGCGTAATGCCTCCGCAGGTTGGGTTTTCGCCGCGCGCCAGCTCGGATAAAGCGTCGCAATAAAGGCCAAGGCCAGAGAAATACACGCAATGACCGCCACGTCTTTCATATTGACATCACTCGGCAGATAGTCGATGAAATAGATTTGCGAATTAATCAGGTGTACGCCGAACAGTTTTTCAAAAAACGCCACGATTTTCCCGACATTCCAGCCCAGCAATACGCCGCATACCACACCGATTAAAGTGCCGAAAAAACCGGCAAACGCGCCCTGCACCATGAAAATCTTCATCACGCCGGACGGCGGCAAACCCAACGTGCGCAAAATCGCAATGTCGGCCTGCTTTTCGGTAACCGCCATCACCAATGACGACACCAAATTAAACGCCGCTACGGCAATAATCAGCGTCAAGATGATGAACATCATGCGTTTTTCCAGTTCGACCGCTTCAAAATAGCTGCGGTTGTTAAATGTCCAGTCGCGTACCCAAACGTTTTGCTGTTCCGCCGCAGGAATCAGATTGGCGATAAAATCGGGCGCGTTTTGCGGATCGGCCAGTTTCAGCCGTAACCCGCCGACACCCTCGCCCAAGCGGTATAACACCTGCGCATCTTGAATATGCGTCATCGCCAGGCTGTTGTCCACTTCATATACACCGGTTTTGACGATACCGACCACGTTGAACTGCTTCAAACGCGGCACGACACCCGCCGGCGTCACATTGCCTTCAGGCGTAATGACCGTTACTTTGCCGCCCGGCTCAGCGCCCAAAGCCTGCGCCAGACCTTCGCCCAAAATAATATCGAAACTGCCCGGCTTCAAATCGTCGAAGCTGCCTACGGGCATGTCTTTGCCGTAATCCACCACGTTTTTCTCTTCAGACGGCAAAATACCCCGAATCTGCACGCCACGCACCTCGCCCGAATTGGCCAGCAAAGCCTGGTCGGAAACATAAGGCGCACTGGCCAAAACTTCCGGCCTGTCTTTGATATAACGGCGCAAATCCTGCCATGCCGCACCGTTGCCGTTGTCGAAATAACCGATTTCCGCATGAGGCGCAACGTTTAAAAGCTGGCCGCGGATTTCTTTCTGAAAACCGTTCATCACCGACAACACCACAATCAATGCCGTCACGCCCAGTGCGATGCCCGCAATCGAAATCATGGTGATGAACGACATGAATCCGTTACGCTTTTTCGCCCGCAAATAGCGCAGGCCGATCCAAGATTCTAAAGAAGCCATTTAATGTCAAGCTGCCTTATTTGAAAAAATAAAAGCGGTATTGTACCGTAAAACGTTGAGGCCGTCTGAAATGCATCAGGCATGAAAACCGACTGTAAAGACTGGTCGTTTAAACCACAACTTCGGTAAAATCCGCCGAAAAATTTGCATTTGCAGCAAATCGGTCTTATTCTAGCTTCAACGGTATCCGTCGGGTGCCTTCCATCATAAGGAAAAAACAATGAAAACCACAAAACTCTTGGCTTTGTCCGCGGCCGCTGCTGCTTTGGCGTTCAGCGTTAATGCGTATGCTGCCAAAGAAGTTAAAATTGCTTCCAACAACACACCTTACTCTGAAACACACGTGCAACAATTGGCCGCTACTGCTTTGGGCATGGGCGTCAAAGAACCCGTCAGCCTGACCCGCTCGGGCGGTAACGTCGTCGTATCCGGCAGCAGCAGCACCAAATGTACCTTTAAAGTAGGCGAAGGCGATACCCCTAAAATTCAGGGCGTAAGCTGCAAATAATCCGATTTGGTTTGACACAAAGGCCGTCTGAAAAATTTTCAGACGGCCTTTTGCATCTGCCTGCCAATCCGCTTTATTCTTTCACCATACGCCGCTCATAAACCGCCTGCGCCAAAGTACCCGCATCGACGTACTCCAACTCTCCGCCCAACGGGATGCCGCGCGACAAACGGCTGACTTTGTAAGGCAGATTTTTGAATAACTCCGACAGCACATACGCCGTAGCATCGCCCTCTGCCGTAAAATTGGTGGCAATGATGATTTCATCGATTTCGCTCTGCTGCAAACGCCCAACCAGCTTATCCAAAGCAATTGCCGAAATATCCATGTTCTGCGCCGGACTAATCTGCCCCATCAGCACGAAATACAAGCCGTCATGGCAATGCGCCGCTTCCATATTCGACACATCCGCCGGCATATGGACAATCATCAGCCGGCTTTTGTCACGACGCTCATCGGCACAAATGTCGCAAATCTCGTTTTCGGTAAAAGTGTTGCACATCCGGCAATGATGCACCTGCTTCAGTGCATGCTGCAAGGCATCCACCAATTCCTGTGCTTCTTCGCGCTTATGCTGCAGCAATTGATGCGCCATACGCTGCGCCGATTTCGGACCGACATTCGGCAGCACTTTCAAGGCATTGATCAATCGGCTGAATGCATCGGGTTGTTTACTCATATTTTCAGACGGCCTTACTGCTTCCCATGAATCTTAATAAACCGAACGGCCGGAATCCCGGCCGTCTGAATCCATCCGTTATTCTGTCGGATTCACTTTTTGAGCACCTTGCTCCTGTTTGATTTTTTTGTTCAGATACTGCAACAATTGGTCAAACACATTAGCCGTTTGCTGTTGAACCACGGCCTGCTTCGCTGCCGGCAATTGCTCGTTGACATTTTCAGGCGGCTTGACGGCCTGCACTTCCAAAATCACCGGAGCCGGCAAACCTTCCAGTTTCACATAAGCCGGTTTGCCCGCCGAAGGACGCGCCTTCAGCAATTCGGCATACGCCTCAGGAGGCATGGATTGACGGGCTTGCTGCGCGTTCAAATCGGAAACCTGCGACCATTCCACCGCCGTTTTCTGACCCGACTTCAAATCGGCCAATGCTTCATCGGCCTTTTTCTCAGCCAGTTTACGCGCCTCGGTCAGCAGGTAAGCTGAACGAACTTCTTCTTTCACTTCTTCAAGCGGTGCGGTTTTCTCTTCACGCACTTCTTTGGCCCGCACGACCCATACTACGTCGGGAGACACGGTTACCGGCTCGGAATTGTGTTTTTTCTTCAAAACATCATCGCTGAAAACGGCTGCAATCAGCTCGTCCGGCATACCTGCCGCTTTACCGTTGGCTTGGGTCAGCCATTCGTCAGGTGCTTCTACTTTTAAATTCAGCTTTTTGGCCACCTCGGTCAAACCGTTCGGATTATTGAACGCTTCTTCGGCCAATTGTTCTTTGAGTTTATTGAATTCGCCGGAAACTTTTTTCAGCTTCAGTTCATTCTCAATACGGATCTTTTCCTGCTCGAAAACAGGTTTGCTGTCTGCGGGAGCAGCAGCGGCCTGCTCGTCAAACGCTTTGCGCACTTCTTCTTCGCTCACGCTCTGCTTGGCAGCCAACGCCTTGGCATCCAAAGCAACATATTCGATTTTAGCCGCTTGGGGAATCACATAATCTTTTTTGTTGGCATCATAAAAGCCCTGTACCGCCTTATCATCCGCCTTAATCTGGGCGGCGAAAGCTTCCGGACTGAACGTTACCGAACGGACGGTGCGGGTGGCCTGGGTCAGATTCACCAGTTGCGCCGCCTGCGCATCGCTGACGATCGTACCGTTTTGCACCAGATTCAGCAGGTTCTGCAAAGCGAACTGCTCGCGGATTTCTTCTACGAACTGGTCTTCGCTCATGTTGCGCTGACCGAGATACTGCGTCAGCATCGCCTGGCTGAACTTACCGCCGGCATCATGGAAGCTGGGGTCATCCACGATGATTTGCTTGATTTGCTCCTGCGACACCGCAATCCCCATCAGCTTTGCGCCCTGCGTCAGGTACGCACGCTGCAATAATGATTGGAACACCGCATCACGGGATTCATTACCGCCTGCCGCCTGTGCATTTTGCATGGCCATATTCAACTCATGGTCACTTACCTTCTGATTGCCGACTTTCACAATATAATCCGAACCCGGCGCAGCGACCGTGCTCACACCGAAACCGACAAACGTCAACGCAATCAGCCCCAACAAAATCTGGGCGGGCAATTTGTATTTTTCAACGGAATGGAACATAACAATTCAATCAATTAAGACATATAGATGGCAAACGCACATTGTAACGTTTTTTTTGCGAACCTGCACTCCGTATTTCAGACGGCCTGCATCAAACCATGCGGAATGCAGAAGGCCGTCTGAAAACCTATTTGCTGAAAATCTGCCGATATTGTTCTGCCGAAAATCCGACATGAAACCGGCCGTCTTTATCCAGCACCGGACGCTTGATCACGCTCGGGTTTTCAATCATTACCCTGACCGCCCCCTCCGCTTCCGCCGCTTGCGCCTGCGTTTCGGCATCGAGTTTACGCCAAGTCGTGCCGCGCTTGTTCAACAGACTTTCCAAAGGGATTTGCGACAGCCATTCTTCAATCTGCCCGGCGGAAGGCGGCATTTTTTTAAAATCCACAAACTCGGCCTCAATGCCGTTTTCAGCCAGCCAGGCACGCGCCTTCTTTACCGTGTCGCAATTGGGAATACCGTATAATTTCATCGTTTTCAGCCTTTCATTGGAATTTGCACGGCCATTCTACCGACGGCTTGCGCAGTTTGCCACAATATGCGTTAAAATAAAGCATACACACCACGGAGCTGACCCAATGAAACAAACCGTCACGTTTTCGCTGATTGCCGCCGCAATATTGGCAGCCGGCTGTTCCGACAACAAGCCCAGCAATTCGCTGTTTGAAAAAACCATCAACCGGCATGCAGAAAAACAGGGCGTCTGCGTACCTTTGGTATTGAATGTGCAAAATCCCCGCTCAGCGGAAAATTTTGCCCAAACGCCTATCGGCACCGCTGAAATCAAACTGGCGGAAAAAGACGCCCAAGGAAACGAAATCAACCGAACCGCTCTGAAGCAATTGCGGATTTTGGAAAAAGAAGATTTTTACGAACACACCGAAGAAAGCATACCCGCCGCGTTCGGCAGTGAAGAAAAAACCAAGGTCTTGGTCTACAGGCTGACGGAAAAAGGCGAGAAACAGACCCGAGTCAGGAACAAGATGCCGCACTTCTGTATCGGCCACCAAAAGGTGAACAAAATCAATTGGTACACCGAACCCAGCCCGTCAAACGGCATGACCGTTTCGCGTGTGTCTTACGAAGCGAAATTCGTACCTGAAAAATGGATCGGCAACTTGCTGAAAGCCGGCGGCAACGAAAAACTGCCTTTTGACGAAATCCGCGCACAAACGGCCACTTTGGTGAAAACCAGCGACGGCTGGAAAGACATCCGCGAACTTCGCTGATACAAAACCGAGGCCGTCTGAAAAATTTTTCAGACGGCCTTTGCAACAAGCGAAGTTAATTATTAAAGCAGGCTCCTTGCCGTTTAAAAACATTCACTTTGATTAAACAGGATTTTCTCTGCCGATGTTCAGGCAGAAATGTTTCTTCATCTATTTTATCCTTTCAAATCATCAAAAGGCCGTCTGAAACAGAATTCTTTGCTTTTCAGACGGCCTTCTACCTGCGCTTTATTTTCCCAGCCAAACCCTTGTTCGGTATTTCTCATATTCCAATTTACTGTGTAACAATCCGTCAGGGATTCTGTCGGCAAGCTGCCGCTCCAATTCCGTCAACATTTCCAGATACAGGTCTGTCTGCATATAGTGCCACCAACGTTTGTCGGGGTGTTGCAGATAATCCAACTTCAGTACCCTATGCCGATAATTTGCCATATCTTCCTCTGCACCGTCAGGCAGATAATACAGGTGCAGCCTACCCTTATATATCTGTCCCCTGTTGCTGCGCCATGTCATTTCCACCATTCTGATTTGGCGATAAGCGATTTTTCCGCTCTCCGGATAAATCCGATAGACCAAATCTTCAGGCTCCAAACGGATAAACTGCTGCGGCCATCTCAGGCTTCCATAAGCAAACCTTGCCGAACGACAGGTTGCCCAACACAAAGCCAGCAAAGCCGCAAGCCACACCCCGATTTCAAAGCCCTCGGCAGGTTCTGCCGCAACGATTAAATATCGCCAACCGACAAAACCCGTCCAAGCGGTAATCCCTGCCCCCAAAACAGGCGCAGCCAAACCGAACCTCTTCATCGGAAACGTTACAACCGTTTGAGACATATCCATTTTTCAGACGGCCTTGTATGCAGTTACCGCAACTCCTGTTCCACACCGCCGCCCTGCGCCGCATTCACTTTTTCCTGCGCCGCTTTGACTTTGTTTTCCAATCCCTGCACACGTTCCAAATATTTGGCGTAATTGCGCTCGTTGCCCAAGCGCACGTTTTTGCCCTCTTCCAAAGCCTGCTGCGCCTGCTGCAATTCGCGTTCGGCAGCAGCCGCATCGACGGCGGGCAGGTTTGATTCCCGAATCGGGGCAGCAGCAGGCGTTTCATTGCGGTAAACGGGAACGGCGGAAGTGTACACCGACGGGCGGCCGATATTGCTGGCTTTGCAGTTTTTGCCCCCGTCTTGGCTATAAATCTTTCGGCCGCTGCGGTCGGTGCATTCGTAAACGGTTGCCGCTTGGGCAGCTGTGTGGGCGAGTAATGCGGAAAGGAGTAAGGTAATGGTTTTCATCATATGCTTTCTGTTTGACAGTTTTAAAATAAACGGTTTACCGGATTGAGGCCGTCTGAAACCGAATTCGCCAATCCAATGCCGATACGGTGTCAGGAAAAGGTTAAAACCACTTCCACCAAATAAACACCAGCGCGGCAATCATAATCAGATTGGCGATGACAATCGGTGTCCAGCGTTGCGGCCGCTGCCGCACTTCCGTCGTGTTGCGCGTGCGGCGGATGTAGAAAAACGGGCTGAGCAGCATGGAAGCGGCGCAAATCAAAATGATGACTGCGTAATAGATTTTTTCGGTTTCCAAACGCATTTCCTTTTTCAGACGGCCTGACATTTTCAGACGGCCTGTACAAAATATGCTACAATTCCGCCCGATTATAACACTCTATTTTTATAAAGGTTTTACAAAGAATGATTTCTACCAACGGCATTACCATGCAGTTCGGCGCGAAGCCGCTATTTGAAAACGTGTCCGTCAAATTCGGCGAGGGCAACCGCTACGGCCTGATCGGTGCCAACGGTTCGGGCAAATCGACGTTTATGAAAATTTTGGGCGGCGATTTGGAGCAGACCGCCGGCGAAGTGGCGATTGAAAACGGCGTGCGCTTGGGCAAGCTGCGCCAAGACCAGTTTGCCTACGAAGACATGCGCGTGTTGGACGTGGTGTTGATGGGGCACACCGAAATGTGGGCGGCGATGACCGAACGCGACGCGATTTACGCCAACATGGAAGCCACAGAAGACGACTATATGCGCGCGGCCGATTTGGAAGCCAAGTTCGCCGAATACGACGGCTACACCGCCGAAGCGCGTGCGGCCGAACTGTTGAGCGGCGTGGGCATCTCGGAAGATTTGCACAACGCGCAAATGAGCGAAGTCGCCCCCGGCTTCAAACTGCGCGTGCTGCTGGCGCAGGCGCTGTTCTCCAAACCCGACGTGCTGCTGCTCGACGAGCCGACCAACAACTTGGACATCAACACCATCCGCTGGCTGGAAGGCGTGTTGAACGAATACGACAGCACCATGATCATCATCAGCCACGACCGCCACTTCCTGAACGAAGTCTGCACCCACATGGCCGACTTAGACTACAACACCATCACGATTTACCCGGGCAACTACGACGACTACATGCTTGCGTCCGCCCAATCCCGCGAGCGTGCGCTGAAAGACAACGCCAAAGCCAAGGAAAAACTGCAAGAGCTGCAAGAATTCGTGGCGCGTTTCTCGGCCAACAAATCCAAAGCCCGCCAAGCGACAAGCCGTCTGAAACAGGCCGACAAGATTAAATCGGAAATGGTGGAAGTCAAACCTTCGACCCGCCAAAACCCGTATATCCGCTTCGAAGCTGACGAAAAAGCCAAGCTGCACCGTCAGGCCGTGGAAGTGGAAAAACTGGCCAAACGCTTTGAAACCCAGTTGTTCAAAAACCTGAACTTCATCTTGGAAGCCGGCCAACGCCTGGCGATTATCGGCCCAAACGGTGCGGGTAAATCCACCCTGCTGAAACTGTTGGCCGGCGCGTACAACGCCGAATATTCAGACGGCCTCACGCCCGACGAAGGCACGATCAAATGGGCGGAAAAGGCCAGCGTCGGCTACTATCCGCAAGACCATGAAAACGATTTCGACGTGGACATGGACTTGAGCGAATGGATGCGCCAATGGGGTCAGGAAGGCGACGATGAACAGGTTATCCGCGGCACGCTTGGCCGCCTGCTGTTCGGCAGCAACGATGTCGTGAAGAAAGTGAAAGTTTTGTCCGGCGGCGAAAAAGGCCGTATGCTTTACGGCAAACTGCTGCTGTTGAAACCGAATGTCTTGGTGATGGACGAACCCACCAACCACATGGACATGGAAAGCATCGAATCGCTCAACATGGCCTTGGAAAAATACAACGGCACGCTGATTTTCGTCTCGCACGACCGCCAGTTTGTTTCATCGCTCGCCACCCAAATCATCGAGTTGGACGGCAAAGGCGGCTACGAACATTACTTGGGCGACTACGAAAGCTATTTGGAGAAAAAAGGCTTGGCGTAATGCCTTAGGAAACAGGCAGGCCGTCTGAAAAGTGGTTTCAGACGGCCTTGAATTATAAAGCGCAGCAAAATCGAATTTCTCCAAACATTTTCGCCCGCCTGCCGGACAAAAGACGGCGTGTACCCGAAAATGCGTTTGACACAAACCGCCAAACAATGGGGCCGTCTGAAAAACATCACCATGAGCGAAATCGAAATGCGCCAATTCGCTGAGTTCGCCAAGCAGCCGAAGTGGCTAAGCCTGCGGGTGGAAGGCGGCGATTTCAGCAATCCTGATGCCGATGTGTTCCAGTTGCCTATGGAAACAAAAAAATACGCGCGTGATGCGGAAGTTTTGAGCATCGGCATCGGAAAATAGTCTTTTGGCAAACCTGATGTATCTGTTTGTAAGACAATCTGCAAAACGCGACAGGCAATGCAGAAGATTAACAAAAAAACAATTACTTAGCCAATAGATTGAAAAACTGTTTAAGAAGAAATGTTGAGACAAAAGCGGCATAATATTTCTACGTACAAACAAAAGGCCGTCTGAAAATTTTTCAGACGGCCTTACTGCAAGTAATACACCATCAATCGGCGGATTCCGGCTGCGGCACGCTCCAGTCGCTGTCGGTCAAATCATAAATTTTCTGAATCTCTTTCAGAATATTGTCGAAATCGATGTTCAAATCCTTCAGACGGCCTGTGCGGATGTCGAACACCCAGCCGTGCACCACCGGAAATTTCTCCTGCAAGTAACGCTTCTGCACACCGGCAATTTTGATGACGTTGATGCATTGTTCCTGCACGTTCAATTCGACCAGGCGGTCATAACGCGCCTGCTCGTTTTCAATCGCGTCCAATTCCTCGCGGTGCAGGCGGTACACGTCTCGGATGCAGCGCAGCCAAGGGTTGAGCATACCGAAATCCTTGGCCTGCATCGCCGATTTGACACCGCCGCATTCGTAATGGCCGCAGACGACGATGTGTTTGACGTTCAAGTGATAAACCGCATAATTGATGACCGAGGCCACGTTGATGTCGATCGCATTCACCATATTGGCGATATTGCGGTGCACGAACACATCGCCCGGCTGCATGCCCATCATGTCTTCCGCCGTCACGCGGCTGTCGGAACAGCCGATGTAGAGGTATTCAGGCGTTTGATTGAGGGAAAGTTTGTCGAAAAAATGCGGGTCGTTGCGCAATTGCTGCTCGGCCCATTGGCGGTTGTGTTCGAAAATATCTTGTTTGGTTTTGGGCATTCTATTTATCCTGAAACAGACTCATCCGGCAGTCTAGGCGGATTTGTGCGCTTAGACAAGCCGAAACATATGAAAAGGCCGTCTGAAAGCGTCACTACCGACTAAAGTAGCGGCGGGTACACTTCTTTTTAATGCAAAAACAAGCAGATTAGAGAAAGTCTAAAATCTCCAAATACAGGGAATACCGCTTTTCTCCAAGCAAGACGGCGGATGCGGATTCGGGCGGACAACTGAATCGGAAGACAAAAAAAGGCCGTCTGAAAAGACCTGCGTCGATTTTCAGACGGCCTGTCGATTCAAATCACGGACGGCCTTTCACGTCGATGACCCATACTTCCGCCTGAGAACCCAGGCGCATGGGAATACCCCAAAAGCCGTAACCGGACGTCACGAAATAATGGCCGTTGCCGATGGCCTGATAGCCGTACGATACGCGATTGATGGCTTTCACGATTAAATTGGCCGGGGTGACCTGCCCGTTGTGCACATGGCCGGAAACTTGGACATCCACCGGCAATGCGGCATGAAGGTCGATTTCAGACGGCCTGTGATCCAGCAGCAACACCGGCAGAGCAGTATTTTGCCCCTGCAATAATTGTTCGGTCGAAGGACGGGATTTGTCCATATCGTCATTGCGCCCGACAATCAGCAAACCGTGTTCTTCGACGGCCTCATTCTCCAACACGCGGATACCGGCGTTTTCCAGCTCCGCACGGATTTCATGTTGATGGCCGAACAAATCGTGATTGCCCAGCGTCGCATATACGCCCAGCGGCGCTTTCAGTTGCGCCAGATGCGGCTGCATGTTTTCGGCGGTATAGACTTGGGTATCGTCGTCCATCAAATCGCCGGGCAGCAGAATCAAATCGACTTTCTCCTGCTGCATGATGGCCGCGAGCTTGTCCAATTGTTTTGACCCGACCAGCAGACCCAGATGCATATCACTGGCCAAACCGATGCGCAAAGGCCGGTCTAATTTCTTATTGATGGTAATGCTTTGGTGGCGCACCACCGGCGTGTAGGCGTTGTAAACCGACAATGCCGTCAGGAACACGAGAAACAGCGGCGCAAACAGGCGCAGGCTGCGCGACAGCGGCGGCTGCGCCATAAATTTGCGCAGCAGAAGGTACAGCACAAACGTTGCCAACGCCGAATACATCACGAACAGCAGCAACACCATCCAAAACGCGGTAATGCGGAAAATGGCATGGTCAACCTGAAGCAGCAGCCCGACAATCAAACTGTTGGTAATAAAATAGGCCAGCCCCATCAGCCAACGCCGGCCGCGCTTGCCGATGAACGGTGCGAAAAGCCATTGCAGCGAACGCCCCAAGCCGAAGGTGAAGAGCTGCATCACGACCAAAACGATAATAAAAAATCCGATACGCATGAACAAATCCGTCAAAAATCACGGCGCATATTCTAGCATGGCGGCGTGTCAACAAAGGCCGTCTGAAAGCAAGCAACTGTAAACCGCCTATCCGATTTGCGTTATAATCATGCCCGATTAAAAACCACTTTCCGGAAGCCGAAACATGAATCCGCAAACCGCCATTATTCCCGACCACGCCAAAGCAGGCGTGTTTATCGAAGCCGACATCCGCATCGGCCAAACCGAAGCCGTCAAAGCCGCCTGCCGAGACAGCGTTGCTCGTCTTCAGGCTTTGCAGGCCAAGTTTCCGCAGGCCGCGTTGGGGCTGACCGTCGCGTTCGGCAGCGAAGCCTGGCACATTTTCGGCCATGCCGGCGAAGGCCGCGAAATCAAGCCGTTTACGCCTTTGGGCAACGGCCTGGCACCGGCCACCCAGCAAGACGTGCTGATTCACATCCAAGCCCTGCAGCAAGACGCCGCCTTAGCTTTGGCGCAGGCGGTTTTGGCCGCATTCGGCGACAGCCTGACCGTCGTCACCGAAGAACACGGCTACCGCCTGTATCAGGAACGCGGCTTGGACGGCTTTGTGGACGGCACGGAAAACCCGCAAGACCAAGCCGTCCGCGAAGTTGCGGTTATCCCCGAAGGGCAGCCCGACGCAGGCGGCAGCTATGTCCTGTTGCAAAAATACCGCCACGATTTGAAACGCTGGGGCAAGGTCGATGTGCCGCACCAGGAAAGCTGCATCGGCCGCACCAAAGAAACCGACGAAGAGCTGGACAAAAGCGTGCGTCTGCCCGATTCGCATCTGGGCCGCGTGGATTTGAAAGAAAACGGCGTCGGCCTGAAAATCGTGCGCCGCAGCCTGCCCTACGGCAAAATCACCGGCGAACACGGCCTGATGTTCATCGCCTACTGCCACACGCTGCACAACATCGAAGCGCAATTATTGAGCATGTTCGGCGAAACCGACGGCAAAACCGACCTGCTGCTGAAGCATATTTCGACCGCTGTTTCCGGCGCGTATTACTATGCGCCGCCGGTTGAACGTCTGGCCGCTTTGTAATCCCGATATTTTGCGTCAAGGCCGTCTGAAAAGCCCATGCGGTTTCAGACGGCCTCTGCTATGATAACCCTACCGTTTTCCCGATTTTCCGCAACCATGTCCCACACCGTCCAAACCTTCGACCCGCTGTCGCTTCCGATTCGAGACACCAATCTGATTGAAGCCTCCGCCGGCACCGGCAAAACCTACGGCATCGCCGCCCTGTTTACCCGACTGATTGTGCTGGAAAAAATGCCGGTGGACAAAGTATTGGTCGTGACCTTTACCAAAGCCGCCACCGCCGAACTCAAAACCCGTTTGCGCGCGCGTTTGGACGAAGTGTTGCAAGCCTTGGAAAGCGTGGAAAATGCGGCGGAACATTCAGACGGCCTCCATGAATATTGCGAGCGCGAACACCCGGGCGATGAATTTCTCAAAGGCCTGTTGGCACAGGCTTTGGCGCAGGAAAGCCAAGCGCGGCTGATTGTGCGCCTGAAAGCCGCCATCGGCAGTTTCGACAATGCGGCGATCTACACCATCCACGGCTTCTGCCAACGCGTGCTGCGCGATTTCGCCTTTTTGTGCCAAACCCAATTCGATGTCGAACTGGCCGACGACAGCCGCGAACGTCTGCTTGTTCCCGCGCAGGATTTCTGGCGCGAACGGATCAGCAACGATCCGATGGCCGCCGAACTGGTGTTCCGCCACCGCGAAACGCCCCAAACCATGCTCGCCGAAATCCGCCCTTTCGTCAGCCGCCCCTATCTGGTTTTCAGACGGCCTGACAACGGTTTGGCCGCCGCCCGAACGGATTTGCAGCAGACATGGGAAAACATTCAAGGCCGTCTGAAAAATATCGAAGAGACGTTTTGGCAGGCATTTGACGGCGGCATTTTGAGCGGTACGTTTTTCAAAAAGCCTTCCTATCAAAACCTGTTTGCCGCACTCGGCCACGCCGCCGAAACCGGCCGTCTGCCCCCGTCCGACGCCGATTCGCTCAAACGGCTGAAAAACCTGCGTGCCGACGTGCTGCCGAAAAAACTGAAAAAAAACCAATCCCTTAGCAGCCAGACCGAAGCCGAACTGCACGGATTGGGTTTGCTCGGCGAAAAACTGCAGGCCGCAGCCGCCGAAGAAGAAAACGCCCTCACCCTGCTCAAACTCGACCTGCTCGACCACATCAACCGCGCCCTGGCCGAACAGAAAAAATCGCGCCGCGAACGCACGTTTGACGATTTGCTGCTGGATGTCCACACCGCTTTGCAGCCCGGCAATCCGCACGCCGAAGCCCTGGCCGAAGCCGTTGCCGGAACTTGGCAGGTGGCCTTGATTGACGAATTCCAAGACACCGACCCGCTGCAATATCAGATTTTCAGCCGGATTTTTATCCGGCAAAACAAGCCGTTGTTTTTGGTCGGCGATCCCAAGCAGGCGATTTACAGCTTTCGCGGCGCAGATATTTACGCCTATCTGCAAGCGGCGGAGGATGCGCAGCACCATTACACGCTCTCGACCAATTTCCGCAGCCATGCCAAGCTGATTAACGGCATAAGCGCATTGTTCCGCCAGAAAAACCGGCCGTTCGTACTGGAAAACATCGGTTACGGCGAAGTGGCCGCCGCGCGCGCGGAAAGCCGCCTGTCGCCGCCGCGCCCTGCCGTTCAAGTCCGCTGGCTGCACGGCGCGGAAACCGATCCGCTCAACAAAGATGCCTTGCGCAAACGCGCCGCTGAATATTGCGCCGACGAAATCGCCTCCGCGCTCAACGAAGCCGCCGAAGGCCATCTGAATTTCAAAGGCCGGCCTCTGGAATCGGGCGACATCGCCGTGTTGGTGCGCACCCACAACGAGGGCAGCATGATTGCGCAGGCTTTGAAATCGCGCCGTATCCAAAGCGTGCTACTGCACCGCGAATCCGTGTTCGCCTCGCCCGAAGCGCAGGGCTTGGCCGCGCTGCTGGAATTCTGGCTGAACCCGCGCCACACGGAATCGCTGCGCTTTGCCTTGAGCGGCGTGCTGTTCGGCTACGATGCGGAGCGGCTTTACGCGCTCAATCAAAACGAGGCGCAGCTGTTGGCTTGGATGGATTCCGCCGAGAACGCCGCCCGACGATGGCAGCAGCAGGGCATTTATGCCGCGCTGCAAACCTTCTCCGCCGAACACGGCATCGAAACGCGGCTGCTTTCAGACGGCAACGGCCGCAGCCTGACCAATTACCACCAATTGCTCGAGCGTTTGTCCGAAGAAAACGAACAGAGCCACAGCCCCGCTTCGCTGCACCAATGGCTGCTGGTGCAAATCAGTCTGGCGGAAAACGGCAGCGTCGGCGACAGCAATGTGCTGCGTTTGGAAAGCGACGAGGCCTTGGTCAAAATCGTCACCATGCACGCGGCCAAAGGGCTGCAGTATCCGCTGGTTTACTGCCCCTTCGTGTGGGACGCGCAGGACAACAAAGCCTCCTGCTGGCAGATTCTCCACCGCGGCGGCGGTCAGAGCGAATTGCTGGCGAAACACCAGCTTGACGAAGCCGACCAAATCCAGTTGGCCGACGAAGAAACCGCCGAACGCCTGCGCCTGCTTTACGTCGCCCAGACCCGAGCCGAAGAGCAGCTCAATATTTACGCCGCCCATTGCCAAGATACCGCCAACAACACGTTTGCCTACCTGCTCGAAGGCCGCACCGACGACACGCGCGAATCCGTCACAGCCGCTTACGAAGCCGAACGGCGCAACGGCAAGGCCGCAGCGGAAATGGCCATGCTGAAACGCAATTGGCAAAACTTCATCGAGAGGCAGTCTGAAAACAAAGATACGGACTTTGCATTCACGGAAGATACACCTCTGCCCGCTTCCTATCATTCGGGCAGCCGAACCCATACGCAATATCAGGCTGCCGACATTCCGCCGCGCAGATTCGAATACATCCGCCACACCAGTTTCACCGGCTTGAGCCGCCACGTCAAAGCGCACGACAGCGAACGCGAAGAGCTGCAACCGGGTTTGGACGCAGCGGAGGGCAGCATCAGGCCGTCTGAAAACACGGCAGGAGATGACTCCGATGATTTGAGCATCCACCGTTTTCCGCGCGGCACGCAGGCCGGCTTGTGCCTGCACGAAATGCTGGAAAACCTCGATTTTCAAGTCCCCGCCGCCGAACAAAGCGGACAGGTTTCGGAAACCCTGACCCGATACGGTTTTGAAGAAAAATGGCTGCCCGCGGTCATTACACTGCTCGACTGCTGCCGCGAAACGCCGATTTCGGGAAAAGACACCTTGTCGGATATTCCGCCTGACAACCGTTTGCCCGAAATGGGTTTTACCCTGTATATGGAAGATTTCAACCTTGCCGCGTTGCGCGCATGGTTTGCCCAACCGCATTTGGGCTTGCCCGCCGAATGTGTCGAAGCGGCGCAAAGGCTGGATTTTCAGGATGTACAGGGCTATCTGAACGGCTTCATCGACATGACCTGCATCGCTTCAGACGGCCAAGTCTGCGTCATCGACTACAAATCCAACGACTTGGGCGGCAGCGAAGCGGCCTACACGCAAAACGCCATGAACGAAGCGATGGCCGGACACCACTACTACCTGCAAGCCCTGATTTACGCCATCGCCGTCGGCCGCTATTTCAAACTGCGCGGCCTCGCCCTGCCGCAAATCGCCGTACGCTATCTGTTTTTACGCGGCATGAACGGCACGCAAAACGGCATTTGGTCGTGGGACATCGATGCGGAAGATTTGGCGGAGTGGGTGTGAACAAGGCCGTCTGAAAGCCGTAAGCATTTGATAGTGAATACTTTGTGCTGTAAACCGAAAATTCACTTTCTTATCAGGAGACGGCCATGAAATTCGGCGCATACCATATGGACACTGTTTTTCTCATCATGGCGGCTGCTTTTATCGCCGCAATCATTTACACCGGCAATTTCGCTTTTGTCGGCGCGGTGATTATCTG
Source organism: Neisseria sp. CCUG12390 (assembly GCF_047837985.1). Lineage (GTDB taxonomy): Bacteria > Pseudomonadota > Gammaproteobacteria > Burkholderiales > Neisseriaceae > Neisseria. Next base: position 1,159,978 of record NZ_CP181244.1, on the reverse strand, counting down.
TGTGATTTTCGGCTTGAAAAAAACCGCGCCTGTCACCGAAGAAGAAAATTCAACAGAATAATCACCGAAACGATACCGAGGCCGTCTGAACATTCAGACGGCCTTTTCACAATCCGTTTAACTGACTATAATCACTTTTATGCGAATGGTTCGCATTTGAATGTTAAACAGGAGAAATCATGACTACCCGTACCGAACACGACACCATGGGCGATGTCGAAGTGCCGTCTGAAGCCTACTGGGGCGCACAAACCCAACGCAGCCGCGACAATTTCAAAATCGGCGGCGAAACCCTACCGCAGCCGCTGATTCACGCAATGGCTTTGGTAAAAAAAGCCGCAGCCGCTACCAATGTGTCGTTAGGCCGCATCAAAGCGGAGCAAGGCGATTTGATTATTCAGGCGGCGGATGACGTGTTAGACGGCAAACTTGATGCCCAATTCCCGCTGGTGGTATGGCAGACCGGCTCGGGCACGCAGTCGAACATGAACATGAACGAAGTCATTGCCAACCGCGCCAACGAAATCGCCGGCACGGGTTTGGCGGCCTACCGACCCATCCACCCCAACGACCACGTCAACCACGCGCAATCGACCAACGACAGCTTTCCGACGGCGATTCACGTTGCCGCCGCCGTCGAAATCAACCGCCTGCTGATTCCGGCGGTCAAAGCCCTGCGCGACACGCTGCATGCCAAAGCGCAAGCATTCGAATCCATCGTCAAAATCGGCCGCACCCACCTGCAGGACGCCACGCCGCTCACGCTGGGACAGGAATTCTCCGGCTACGTTTCCCAGCTCGACCACGGCTTAGGTCGTCTGAACGATGCCTTGCAAGGGCTTTACGAACTGCCTTTGGGCGGCACCGCCGTCGGCACAGGTCTGAACAGCCACCCCAAATACGCCGGAAAAGCCGCCGCCAAACTGGCCGAGTTATCGGGTTTGCCGTTTGTGACCGCCCCCAATAAATTCGAGGCACTTGCCGGACGCGATGCCGCCGTGTACGCTTCGGGCGCATTGAAAACCTTGGCCGCCAGCCTGAACAAAATCGCCAACGACATCCGCTGGCTCGCATCGGGGCCGCGCTGCGGTTTGGGCGAAATCAAAATTCCGGAAAACGAACCCGGTTCGTCCATCATGCCCGGCAAAGTCAACCCGACCCAATGCGAAGCGTTGACCATGGTGTGCTGCCAAGTGTTCGGCAACGACGTGACCATCGGCATGGCTGGCGCGTCGGGCAATTTCGAGCTGAACGTATATATGCCCGTCATTGGCTATAACCTGCTTCAATCCATCCGCCTGTTGGGTGATGCCTGCAACAGCTTCAACGAACATTGCGCCACCGGCATCGAGCCGGTGCCGGAAAAAATCGACTATTTCCTGCACCACTCGCTGATGCTGGTCACGGCCTTGAACCGCAAAATCGGTTACGAAAACGCGGCCAAAGTCGCCAAAACCGCTTACAAAAACGACCGTTCCCTGCGAGAAACCGCCATTGAATTGGGCTTGTTGAGCGGCGAAGAATTTGACGAACTGGTCGTGCCTGCCGATATGGTGCATCCGCGTTAAGCAAGGTCGAATTTGGGTTTATCAATCCAATGAAAAAAGCGAAAAGGCCGTCTGAAAATTAACTTTCAGACGGCCTTTCTTTGCTGACGGCGCGATTTAACGCATAAACACAGCTTGATAGCTTTTCAATCCCCGAAAATATCCAAAAATCTCTAATCCCGTGTAAGAAAGGCTAGCGTTGTTTACAGTATTTGAAAGACAATACTGCCATGAACATCCACAAAAATACCCGACTTACACCGCACCAACGTCAAGCCGTTTGGCGCGCCTATACGCAGGATAAAATTACCGTTACTTCACTTGCCCGGCAATACCAAGTCAGCAGAGTAACCATCTACCGTATCCTCAAAGCCGCACGGCTGCAGCTGCTCACGCCGCAAAACAGTACCAACAACCGGTTCAAACAAGCCAAATACGGGATGAAACGTTTGGCTAAGGTTGAAAAAGCCATCGAAGAAAAGCTCAAGAAACAGGCTAAACGCTACAACAAATCCTATCCCTGCGAAATGGTGCATTTCGATACCAAACGGTTGCCGCGGCTGAAAAACCAAAGCGTTGCCGACCCGTTCGAATACCTGTTTGTCGCCATCGACGACTACTCCCGCGAACTGTACGCAGCCATCTTGCCCGACCGTACGGCTGCCAGTGCCGCCAAGTTTCTGTTGAGGGATGTGATTGACTGCTGCCCGTACACCGTCGAATGCGCATACTCGGATAACGGAGTGGAATACAAAGGCAATGCATCCCACCCGTTTGGCGCTGCCTGCTGCCGCAACAACATCGTGCAGAAGTTTACCCGTATTGCGCGTCCGCAGACCAACGGCAAAGCGGAACGGGTGATTCGGACGCTGATGGAGATGTGGCACGATAAGCAGACATTTGACGATGCGCAACACCGGCGCAGGGAATTGTGCCGCTTTGTGAATTTCTACAATACGGTCAAGCCGCACGGCAGCTTGAAAGGCAGGACGCCTTTTGAGACTTTGGAGGATTATTTTTCTCAACCTGTTGTGTAAACAACTCGGTGATTTCTTACATCTCAGCTTTTCAGACGGCCTCTTGCGTCTTCTTCTCTGCCGCGCCTTTTTGGAATTTCAGCACCACTTCGCCTTTGTCGCGGTTCCAATCGATTTTGACGTAGCCGCCCTCGGCCAGTTTTCCGAACAAAAGTTCGTCTGCCAAGGCTTTGCGGATTTTCTCCTGAATCAGGCGGTGCATCGGGCGCGCGCCCATCTGCGGGTCGAACCCTTTTTCAGCCAAGTATTTGCGCAATGCCGGCGTGAATTCGGCTTCGACTTTTTTGTCGAGCAGTTGTTTTTCCAATTGCAGCAGGAATTTGTCCACCACTTTGATGATAACCGGTTCGGACAATGGCGCAAACGGGATAATTGCATCCAAACGGTTGCGGAATTCAGGCGTAAACATTTTGTTGACGGCCTGCATCTCGTCGCCGCGCTCGCGTTTGCCGGTAAATCCGAAGGTCGGACGGCTCAGGCTTTCGGCACCGGCATTGGTGGTCATAATCAGAATGACGTTGCGGAAATCCGCGCTTTTACCGTTGTTGTCGGTCAGACGGCCTGCGTCCATCACTTGCAGCAACACGTTGAAAATATCGGGATGCGCTTTTTCGATTTCGTCCAGCAGCAGCACGCAATGCGGCTGCTTGTTCACTGCTTCCGTCAGCAGACCGCCTTGGTCGAAACCGACATAGCCCGGCGGCGCACCGATTAAGCGCGACACGGCATGGCGTTCCATGTATTCCGACATATCGAAGCGTTGCAGCGGCACGCTCAGCGAGAAAGCCAATTGGCGGGCGACTTCGGTTTTGCCCACCCCTGTCGGCCCGGAAAACAGGAAGCTGCCGATCGGTTTGTCGGGCAAGCCCAAGCCGGAGCGCGACATTTTCACGGCGGCAACCAAGGCTTCGATGGCATCGTCTTGGCCGTACACCATGTTTTTCAAATCGCGGCCGAGATATTGCAGCACCTGCTTGTCGTCGTGCGACACGGTTTTTTCCGGAATACGCGCGACTTTGGCAATCACGCTTTCAATCTGCGCCTTGCCGATGACTTTTTTCTGCTTCGATTTCGGCAGAATGCGTTGCGCCGCACCCGCTTCGTCCATCACGTCAATGGCTTTGTCGGGCAGGAAACGCTCGTTGATGTAGCGCGCGGAAAGCTCCGCTGCCGCTTCCAATGCGCCTTGGGTATAGCGCACTTGGTGGAAATCTTCGAACATCGGTTTCAAGCCGCGCAGAATTTGCACGGTTTCCTCCACCGTCGGCTCGACAATGTCGATTTTTTGGAAACGGCGGCTCAAGGCATGGTCTTTGTCGAAAATGGTACGGTATTCGTCGTAAGTGGTCGCACCGATGCAGCGCAGCATGCCTTTGGCCAAGGCCGGCTTTAACAGATTGGACGCATCCATCGTGCCGCCCGAAGTGCTGCCTGCGCCGATGATGGTATGGATTTCGTCGATGAACAAAATGGCATGTTCGACTTTTTCCAACTGTTTCAACACGGCTTTGATTCGCGCTTCAAAGTCTCCGCGGTATTTGGTTCCCGCCAGCAGCGCGCCCATATCGAGCGAATAAACCACCGCGTTTTGCAGTGTTTCCGGTACGCTGCCGTTGACAATCTGATGCGCCAAACCTTCGGCCAGCGCGGTTTTGCCTACCCCCGCCTCGCCCACGAGCAAGGGATTGTTTTTGCGGCGGCGGCACAAAATCTGCACCAACCGCTCCATTTCGTGTTTGCGTCCGATAAGCGGATCGATACGCGCGGCTTTGACCTCGTCGTTCAGATTGACGCAGTATTTCGCCAAAGGATTGCCTTTTTCTCCGCCCGGTTCGCCGTCTTCCGGTTCGAGGCCGTCTGAAACGTCGTCTTTGTCCGTATTCGTACCGTGGGCAATGCTGCGCAAAATTTCAAAACGCGTCACCGATTGCAGCTTCAAAAAGTAAGCCGCATGGCTGTCGCCCTCGCTCATCAGGGCAACCAGCAAATCCAACGGCGAAACTTCGGATTTCCCCGCCGACTGCATATGCACCATCGCACGCTGAATCACACGCTGGAAACCCAATGTAGGCTGCGTTTCGGTGGTGTCCAACAGATGATCCGGAATCCGCGGCGTATTTTCGGCCACGCTGCCGGCAAGCTGTTCGGACAACAATTTCAAATCGACGCCGCATTCGGCAAGAATGTTTCTGACCGATTCGTCCTCATCAATCAGCACGGACAACAAATGCTCCAAACTGATGAATTCGTAACGTTCGCCTCGCGCTTCGGTATAAAGCACCTGTAAAATGCGTTCCAATTCCGATGAAAGCATGAATCAAATCTCCTCAACGATACATTGCAGCGGATGGCCTTCCGCCTTGGCCCGCTGCATGACTTGCTGCTGCTTGGTCTGTGCAATGTCGCGCGTATAGCTGCCGCACAAGCCTTTGCCCTCATGATGAACCAGCAGCATCACCGCCACCGCCTGCTCTTCGTTCAACATAAAAATCTCCGTCAACACCGCCACCACAAAATCCATGGTCGTGTAATCGTCGTTTAACAAAAAAACGCCATAACGTTTGGGCGGACGGGCCTGACGGTCGTTCACTAAAATATCGGTTTCGTGGTTGGTGCGGGTATTACTCATGGTATATAAGGCTCCAAAGCGTTTTTTAAACCGCTCTTTTCATAATATGATGCCGGCGGACTCATCCGCCGGCATGACGGGAAATCCGCATTTTCTGTTGTATTTTGTACTATTTTAATAATTTTTCTGCTTTTTCCCAAACATTGCTTGACGACAGAGATTAACGAATGTAAAAAGATGGTTAAGCAGAGTCGGCACTCGAAAAAGCATATCGTTTTTAGGGAGAAACTTGAAACTTTTTGGTTTGACGTATTGCCTTATTTGCTGTTTTTGTTAAATTTTTTAAGTATAGGAAGTTCTCAATGGCAACCGGTATCGTAAAATGGTTCAACGACGCTAAAGGTTTTGGTTTCATTACTCCGGACGAAGGCGGTGAAGATTTGTTCGCCCACTTCTCTGCGATCAACATGGAAGGTTTCAAAACCTTGAAAGAAGGCCAACGCGTTTCTTTCGAAGTGACCACCGGCCCTAAAGGCAAACAAGCCGCTAACATTCAAGCTGCTTAACGAGTGCGCGGTGCAAGCCGCAAAGTAATGGCGGGGTTTCCCGCCATTTTTTATTGTGGGTACGATATGGACGATTATCAACGTGCTTTAATGCAACTTGATGAGTTGATTAAACATTTTCGCAGCCAAGGCGAAGTTTCCTGTTCCGTCGCCGAAGCGGAAGAAAGCCTGCTCATCAAGCTGGCCGATTTGAAAATCGATTTGAAGCCGGAACACACGCAAGACATCGCAAACATCAACCTCTTTTACCGACGCCACATCCGACCATGAAATATTCTGTTCCCGCCGGTATTTACCGCCATTACAAAGGCAGTCTTTATGAAGTGACCGGCCTTGCCCGCCACAGCGAAACCGAAGAGGAATTCGTCGTCTACCGCGCTTTATACGGCGAATTCGGCCTGTGGGTGCGCCCTGCCGCCATGTTTGCCGAAACCGTCGAACTCAACGGCGAAGCGGTGGCGCGTTTTACTTTAGTGAAAGCGTTTTAGTTTTAAGCATTGTACGCTTTCAGACGGCCTCCACGCCTTTTACCCGTTATTTCCCTTTTTCAGACGGCCTGATAAAATAGGCCGTCTGAAAACCTATAAAGAATCAGCATTATGAGTATTGCCAATAATAAAAAAGCCTTTCACGATTACTTTATCGAAGACCAGATTGAAGCCGGTTTGGTATTGGAAGGATGGGAAGTGAAAGCCATCCGTGCCGGACGGGTACAACTCAAGGAAAGCTATATCTACTGGAAAAAAGATGCGTTTTATCTGGTGGGCTGCCACGTTACCGCCCTGCCGACCGCCTCGACGCACGTCAAACCCGATCCGGTACGCCCGCGCAAACTGCTGCTGAATCAAGCCGAAATCAATAAACTTATCGGCAAAACCGAACGTGCCGGTTACACCATCGTCCCCTTGAACCTGCATTACAACCGCGGCCGCATCAAAATGGAAATCGGCTTGGCGAAAGGTAAAAAACAACATGACAAACGCCAAAGTCTGAAAGAAGCCGATTGGAAACGTGAGAAACAGCGTTTGATGAAAAACGCCTCTTCGTCTTAAAAGCAACCTAGAAACTGGAGAAAACAATGAAACTGAAAACTTTATTCGTCTTGAGCAGTCTTGCTGCACTGGCTGCCTGCAGCGGCGGCAAAACCCGCATCGGTACTTACGGTCCGGACGAACTGCAAAAAATCAGCCACATCTGTATTTTGGATAACCCCAAAACCCCTAACCGTGCGCTGATTCAAAATATCGCCGTGTCTTTGGAAAAACTCGGCATCAGCAGCGAAAATGTAAATATCGCGGAAAACCGCAAACGCTTATACGATCCGGAATGCCGTTATAATTTGCGTTACAGCACACGCAGCAATGCAGTTTCCCTGCTTATCCGTACCCCTGAACATCCTGTTGCCAGCCTGCGTGACAATCTGAATACTACCCAGAATTTACAAAGCCAAACCGACAGCCTGATTTCCCGCTTGTTGGGTAAAACCGTGAAATAATCCGTTCCGCATCTTTTCAGACGGTCTGTTTGACCCAATAATATGGCGGTCATTACCACAGGCCGTCTGAAAACTTTTAAGGAGCTACTTCACATGCGACAAGCCTCACTTGCCCTGCCTTTGTTTTTAATTTTGTTCGGTGCGGTTTGGTTTTTAAAAACCACCGGCATCCTGCCCGCTACCGCCACCCTGATTGCCATCGGCTTGGCCGTTGCCGGATTGGCCGTGATGATTATGGACGGCATCAACAAGCAATCGATTATTTCGGGGCCGATTTTAATGTATATCGGCGCAGCGGTTTATCTGCGCACCGAATACTGGTTTGCCTATTCGCCGCTGATTGCCCTGGGCATGATGATACTGGGCTGCCTGCTTCTGCTCTCCCGCAGCAGCATGGTTCCGTATAAAACGCCTAAGCATCCCGACCGTTTATCCTGACAAGACGTCTGAAACCGGCTTCTATCATTCATTTCGACATAAAGGAAGGCCGTCTGAACATTCAGACGGCCTTTGTTTATCCGCTGTTACGGCAAACCGGATTTACCAATAAGCACGCAAACCGACGACGGTGGTGTAGTTGCGGTTTTTTTCGTGCAATTCGCCGTTACGGTATTCTTTCGAACGCGTGGTCTGCACTTCGGCAAAGGTTTTCACATGGAAAGGTTCGCTTTTCGGAATCAGGAAATATTCCGTACCCAGCATAAACTGATGCTGTTTCTCTTTGCGGTCGGCCGATGAAACTTCGTCACGTTTTTCGGTTTTGTAGGCATACATGCCGTATGCGCGCCAGTCGTTAGTCAATTTGTGGTAAACGACGGTGCGGATTTCATCATTGGTGCGTTTGTAACCGGCTTCGTCTTCGTTTTTACGGATACGGCGTTCGATGTCCAAACCCACGGTCGTATCGTCAAAAGTATAGGCCGTACCCAATGCGTAGGCAGTACGGGTGTAATCCACCGGCTCTTCCTGTCTGAAACGCTCGCGGCTGATACCCAAGCCGATATTCAATTCGTCGTCACCGTTGACCTCGAATGTTTTGATTGCCCCTGCACCGACAATATCCTTGCGTTTTTCAGTCAAACCGTTATTACCGCGCGGACTGCGGCCGCCGTAGAATACGCCGGCTTTGATGCCTTGGTCTTTGTTTTCGTATTTATATTGAATCGAACGGCGCGCACCCGAAGCCAGCAGGCCGTCGCTCAGGCTCAGGGTATTGGCCAAATCGGTTTGCTTCACATCGTCGGTAATCACGGTTTGGTTACCGTATGTCAGTTCGCCGTAGCGTTTGTGGCCGATACCGCCCAAAAGCTCGCGGGTATAGATGTGGTCGAAATCGTGATTGGACGGGCGGTCTACGCCGTTGCTGTCTTCGCCGCGGAAACGCCATTCCACGCGTCCCAGGGCATAAAGGTCATCGTTACCCAAAGACTGCTTGGCTCGGAAGCCGAAACGCGAGCCGTTGTTTTTCACCGGATGGTTTTTGGCTTCTTTGGTAACGCCGTCCACTTCGCCGTCATCGTATTCGGTCGTTTTGTCGGCGGTGGTTTCCCATTTGATGCGGGCAGAGCCTCTGAAATCGATTTTGGTGCCGGTCTCTTCGTTCTCATACAGCGTCACGGCACCGGCCGGTACGGCGATAAAGGTAGACAGCAAAAGCGTTAACGCCTTCTTTTTCATGTTTGTTATTCCTTAGAAAGAAAATGATTGAAACATTGATAAATATTGATGAAACGCCGCAAGTCTAGCGGTGTTGCCTTGACAAAGCAATGAATCGGATTAAACAAAAAAATAATTTCCTAAGTTAATTTAACAATAAATGACCATAATTTTTTATTTTTATGGTCTTTTTTGTTAGAAATGGAAAATTATTTTTATTGATTTACATGCTCCCATCATCCACCTGTCTTTTTCACTTGTTACAGAACGGATACCGACACATACGCTTTTCCAAACATATATACATCAAACATATGATGTTTCCTGCCTGCTGTGAATATTGAAACAATCGTTTCATCGCATTAAAAATCCGTTAAGAACCATCTGTATCCGTAAAATCTCGAAATGGTGGAGCTTGATTTTCGATGATATAGTGCGTTGCCTTCGCAAGGCCGGGCACTTTTTTTCTGAAATGCCAATCTAATCCGACAGCCATAACCCCATTAACCGACCCTGAATCATCATGGAAAGAAATCCCAAACATTCTCCACGCATTGCCTTTTATTCGCACGATACCATGGGCTTGGGTCATATCCGCCGCAATATGCTGCTAGCGCAATCCGTATTGGAAGCTTACCCAGAAGCCGAAGTATTGCTGATTTCCGGCGTACGCGAATCGGGAGCGTTCAAGCTACCGAAAGGTGCGGACAGCGTGACTCTGCCGACTTATTACAAAACCGTCGACGGCAAATACATTCCGCGCTCATTGGGCAAAGACGTGAAACGTTTGGTCAACATCCGCAAAAACATTATCCATGCCGCGCTGGAAGCCTTCGAGCCGGACATCATGGTGGTGGACAACGTACCGCGCGGGGCAATGAGCGAGCTGGACAACATCCTGCCCGAACTATCCAGCCGCGGCACGCACATCGTATTGGGCGTGCGCGACATCATTGACGAACCCGAAGCGGTGCGCAGCCAATGGAAAAAGCTGCAAAACATCGAAATCATCCGCCTCTATTTCTCCAGCATTTGGGTTTACGGCGACCCGAGCCTTTACAACTTCGCCGAAGAATACCAAGTCGCCCCCGATATTGTGGAAAAACTGCGTTATGTCGGCTATCTTGACCAAAGCCGCCGCATGGAAGTACGCGGCTTGAAAGTCGGCGCGTCCGAAATCGAAAGCCCTTTTGCTTTGTGCGCCTTGGGCGGCGGGCAAGACGGCTTTGAAGTGGCGCAAGCATTTGTACAATCCGCCCTGCCCGAAAACTGGCGCGGCCTGCTGATTACCGGCGCCCTTATGCCGGAAGAACAGCGCGAACAGCTTCACGCAATGGCGAAAAAGCGTCCTTTGAGAGACATCAAAGTGGTGGATTTCGTGCCCGAGCCTTTGAAAATCATGCGTGACGCAGAGTGCATCATTTCGATGGGCGGCTACAACACGACCACCGAAATCCTGTCTTTCAACAAACGCGCCCTCATCGTGCCGCGCATCAAGCCGCGCACGGAACAATGGATACGCGCGTCGCGCCTGGCCGAGCGCGGCATCATCGAATGCCTGCATCCGGATGAATTGACACCCGAAGCATTGAGCGCATTTATGCGCTCAACCGACAAACCGGCAGATGCGCGTACCGGCCTGCGCTTCGACGGCCTCGACCGCGTGGTCGGCGAAATCCGCAAGATTCTCGAATAAAGCGTTGCCGTTTTACGCTGTTTTTAAACCATTCACGCCAAAGAAAATATCATGAACCCGCAATCAAACCACCCTACCGTTCCGCTTTACGTCGGCTACGTTTTGAAACGTTATCCGCGTTTTTCCGAAACCTTCGTCGTCAACGAAATCTTGGCGCACGAGCGTGAAGGCCTGAAAATCGATATTTTCGCGCTCGGTCCGGTTGAAGAAACCCATTTTCAGGACGGCATTTCGCAGGTGCGCGCGCCGGTAACGCGTTACAACAACAAACAGCACAAACCCGAAGCCGTGTGGCAGCTGGTTCAGACGGCCTTTCAAGAATTGCCCGATTTTGCGCAAAAACTGGCCGAGGCCGACTGCAACGTTCACGAACTGGCGCAAAGCATCAATGTCGCTTTACAGGTCAAAGAGCGCGGCATCAACCACCTGCACGCCCACTTCGGCACACAGGCCACCACGGTTGCACGGCAGGCCGCCATTTTCGCGGGCATTACCTACACGTTTACCGCCCACGCCAAAGACATCTATTTCCAATACGAGCAGCCCGTCGAGCTGGATAAAAAAATGCGCGATTCCGCCGCCGCCGTTACCGTTTCCGACTACAACCTTGCCTATCTGCGCGAACAATACGGCGAAGATGCCGCCAAAGCCGTGCGCATCTACAACGGCATGGATTTGCGCAAATTCCCTTACAGCGAATTCGGTTCGCGCGAACGCCACATCTTGGCGGTCGGTCGTTTGGTGTTGAAAAAAGGGTTCGACGTATTGCTCGACGCGCTGGCCTTGCTGAAAAAACAGAATGTTCCGCTGCGCTGCACCTTGGTCGGCGGCGGCTTGCTTGAAGAAGAACTGGCCGCGCAAATCGAAGCATTGGGTATCGGCGACATGGTAACGATGGTCGGCCCGATGCCGCAGCCCTACATCATCGACATGATGAAACACGCCAATATGGTGGTTGCGCCCTGCGTCATCAGCGAAGACGGCGACCGCGACGGCCTGCCGACCGTGTTGCTGGAATCGATGGCTTTGGGCACGCCCGTGATCTCCACGCAAGTGGCGGGTATTCCCGAACTGGTTTCAGACGGCCTGACGGGTTTGTGCGTACCCGAGCGCAATCCGCAAGCCTTGGCCGACGCCATGAAGCGTCTGCTGGACGACCATGATTTGTGCCGCACCTTCTCGCGCAACGGCCGCGAACTGATTGAACGCGAATACGACGAAGACCGCAACGCCGCACAACTGCGCCGCCTGTTCGAGCAAGCCGTTGCCGGCCACACACAAGGAGCGCGTTCATGAGAGTGGCTTATGTCTGCGCCGATCCGGGCATTCCCGTGTTCGGCACCAAAGGCGCGTCCGTGCATGTGCAGGAAGTGATTAAAGGCATGCTGCAAAAAGGGCTGGACGTGACCCTGTTTACCCAGCGTTTGGGCGGCGATGTGCCCGAAGCATTGAAAAACGTCAAAATCCGCCCGTTGGATGCGCTGCCGAAAGATTCGGCGGAAATCCGTGCGCGCGCGGCGTTGGCCGCCAACGAAAAAGTCATTGCCATGCTGGCGGCGGAAGCTCCGTTCGATTTGGTGTACGAACGCTATTCCTTGTGGAGCGACGCGGGCATGAAGTTCGCCGAGCAGCACGGCTGCGCGGGCATTTTGGAAGTGAACGCGCCGCTGATCGAGGAGCAGAAAAAACACCGCGAACTGCCGCTGGAAGCTGAAGCGCAGGCGGTGGCCGAATCGGTGTTTGCTGCTGCCGACGCGATGATTGCCGTTTCGCCCGGCGTGAAGCAGTATCTGGAAACCTTTCCCAAAGCGCAAGGCCGCGTGCATGTGGTGGCCAACGGTGTATCGCTGGAACGCTTCGCCCCTGCCGCTGCGGAAAACGCCGCACGTTTAGGCCGTCTGAAAAAAGATGCGCCCGCCACCGTCGGCTTTTTAGGCACGCTCAAACCGTGGCACGGCCTGGCCACTCTGGTCGAAGCATGGGCTTTGCTGCGCGCGCGCAACCCCAACGTGAACTTGTTAATCGTGGGCGACGGCCCCGAATACGAATCCGTGAAAAACCGCATCGATGCGCTCGGCTTTTCAGACGGCGTTACCTTCAGCGGCGCGGTTCAGCCCGACGAAGTGCCGCAATGGCTGGCGAAAATGGACATCGCCGTCGCGCCGTACCCGAATATGGAACATTTCTATTTTTCACCGCTGAAAATCTACGAATACATGGCCGCGGGCATCCCTGTGGTCGCCACACGCGTGGGGCATTTGGAAAGCGTGGTTTCAGACGGCCTCAACGGTGTTTTGGTCGAGGCCGAAAACCCGCAGAAAATGGCCGGCTGCATCGCTTCGCTGCTGGACAGTCCCGAAACGCTCCAGCGTTTGGGCGCGGCCGCACGGCAAACCGCCGAACGCGAACACAGCTGGCTGTCGGTGGTGGAACGCATTTTAAACATCGCCGCCGATACAGGCCGTCTGAAAAATTAATATAAGAGATCCGTCATGAAAGACAATAATTGGCGCGATACCGTCAGCCGTTTCCGTTCGCTGCGCCCGAAATCTTTAAAAGCCTCTTCAGACGGCCTGTTGAAAAACAGCTCGTGGTGGAAAGTGGCCTACCGCTTCAAAGAATACATCCGCCCCGAACGCTGGCTGATTGCCGGTTCCCTGCTGGCGCTGCTGACGGCGACTTTCGTACGGCTGCTCAAACCGCTGCCGCTGGCGTTTGCCGTCGATCACATTCTGGTGTCGGTGGTCGAACACGTCGACAAAATTGACGACGGTATCGCCAACGAACAGGCCGTCAATAATGTGCAGGTCGAAAACACCATGTTCGGCATCGCGATCGACTCGATCGACAACCATTACCTGCTCTTGGGCTGCGCCGTTGCGGTTATCGTAATTGCTCTCTTGATGGCGGCGGGCAGCTATTTCAGCACCGTCGGGCTTTCCTTGGCCGGCAGCCGTATTTTGGCCAAAGTGCGCAGCGATTTGTTCGCCCACCTGCTGGGTTTGTCGATGAGTTTTCACTCGAAAGCGAAAAACGGCGATTTGACCATGCGGCTGGTGAGCGACGTCGGCATGTTGCGCGAAGCGGTGGTGACGGCGCTGATGCCGATGCTGGCCAATATTTTCGTGTTAAGCGGTATGCTGGCCGTGATGATGTATCTCGACTGGAAGCTGACGCTGTTTGCCGTGGCCTCGCTGCCGCTGCTTTGGTTCACCACCAAACGTTCGGGCAAACGCATCCACGAGGTCAGCCGCGAACAGCGTAAAAAAGAAGGCGGTATGGCTTCCAAGGCATCGGAATACATCGCTTCCATCCGCACCATCCAGTCTTTGTCGCTCGAAGGCGAAACCATCCGCAGCTTCGAAGGCAACAACAGCCAAAGCCGCACGCAAGAGGTCAAATCCAAAAAACTGGCCGCAGGGTTGGAGCGGCGCGTCGATATTCTGGTGGCATTCGTTACGGCTTTCGTATTGTTTTACGGCGCAAGCTCGGTCATGGAAAACCAAATGTCGCCGGGCGAACTGATTGTGTTTATGTCGTATCTGAACAATTCGTTCCGTCCGGTGCGCGAATACGCCAAATATACCGCGCGTCTGTCCAAAGCCCTGGCCGCAGGCGAACGCATCGTCGACCTGCTCGACCGCAAGCCGGACATTGCCGACAAACCCGGTGCCAAAAACCTGACCGAAACGCGCGGCGAAATCCATTTCGACCATGTGCGCTTTGCCTACCGCGATGCCGGCCAAAACGAAACGGCGGTTTTGAAAGACGTGGATTTCACCATCCTTTCCGGCGAAAGCGTCGCCATCGTCGGACCTTCGGGTTCGGGCAAAACCACACTCACCAGCCTGCTGCTGCGGCTCTACGAACCCGCCGGCGGCACGGTGCGCATCGACGGCGAGGACATCCGCAACTACACGATTAACAGTATGCGCAAACACATCGCCGTGGTGCCGCAGGACAACCTGCTCTTCGGCCTGAGCATCCGCGACAACATCGCCCTGGGTGCCGTGCACAACGAAGGCAAGGTCAGCCACAGCGAAATCATTGCCGCCGCAAAACTGGCCAACGCGCACGACTTCATCAGCGAAATGCCCGACGGCTACAACACCATTCTGAGCGAGCGCGGCGGTTCGCTTTCGGGCGGCCAACGCCAGCGCATCGCGATTGCGCGCGCCGCCATCAGCCAAAGCCCGATTCTGGTGTTGGACGAGCCGACCGTGGGTCTCGACCGCGAAAGCGAAAGCCACGTCATCGCCGCGCTGCACAACCTGATGAAATCGCGCACCACCATTGTCATTACCCACGATTTGGCCTTTGCCGCCACCACCGACCGCATCATTTTCATTGAAAAAGGCGTGGTCGTGGAGCAAGGCAGCCATGCCCAACTGCTGGCTGCGGGCGGGCAATATGCCTCATGGTGGAAAATGCAGATTAATTGACAGAAAAGGATGAGGATGCTGACCGAAGCCGACAAACGGATTGTGTCAAGAGACGGCGGCCTGCCCGGCCTGGCCGCTTTGCTGGATAAAGAATTGCTGTTGGAAAAACTCCGAACGCTCGAGCCGTTCGAACAGGCTGCCGATGTGGAAATCCAATACCTGCGCTACAAACCGGGCAACAGCTGCGCCAGCACGCTGCGTATCGGGTATGCCGACGGCAGCCGACGCCATTATTATGCCAAAGCCCTGACCGAAACGCGTTTCCAAGAATCTTGGAACAAGCCTTCGCGCCGCAAACTGGTGGAAAAAGGCGGTCTTTTTGCTCCGCTTGCCCTGCCCGATTTGTGCATCATGCTGCTGCACCCGATTCACGACAGCCGCATCGGCAAACCGGATTGGCTGGTCTGCCCCGATGCCTGCCGCCGCATGATGAAAGCCTGTTCTTTACCCGTTGATGCCGACACAACGCCGCAGGTCGATATTCTCCGCTACAAACCCGAACGCCGGCTGGTGGCCAAAATCAGTTACGGCAACCAACCTTTGGCCATTTTGCGCAGCGGTACGCCCGAAGAATTTACCGACATGCTCATCGGCAATGCGTTCGGCGTGTCGCACGGCGGGGTGGTACTGTCGGGAGCGGACGGAGCAAGCCGCACCTTGGCGACCCGCTGGCAGAAAGGCGAGAGCCTGTGTCCCGAAGAAGGCCGCCTGCCCGATGATGCGCTTTGCGCCGAATTGGGCAGAAAACTCGCGCGTATCCACGAAGCCACCTACAGCCACCCCACCCGCTACACGCTGTCGGACGAAATCGGTTCGATTGCCGGTGTCGCCAATACGTTCCGCCACATCCTGCCGGAACATATCGATTGGTTTGACGCGCTGCAACAGCGCGTTTCAGACGGCCTCCGCAACATACCCGAACAATACGCCCTGATACACGGCGACTTTTCGCTCGACCAAATCATCCGCCGCACCAACAAAGCAGGCGAAACCAAGCTGCATATTTTGGATTGGGACCGCGCCGCGCAAGGCCATCCGTTATTGGACTTGGCCACGTTTCAAGCCAGATTGGAACTGCAAATCATCGAAGGCGCATTGCCCGGTTTTGAAGCCGGACGTATTTCAGACGGCCTGTTGCAGTCTTATCGCAAGAAACGGGAAGCGTCGGCAGCGGATTTGCGCCTGTTTACCGCATCGGCACTCCTTCGCTTAGCCGCAGAACCGTTCCGCAAGCGCAGTCCGCATTGGGAACAATACACTTTGCAGATTTTGCAGCGCGTGCAGATGCTGCTCGATTGCAATCCGTCATTGACAGAACACGGCATGACCGAACCGGACTTATCGCAGGACGCGCCTTTGAACGTGCTGCTGGACACCGTCCGGATGCAGCCGCTGCTGCGCGAAGCCGGCATGTTGTCCGCACAGGAAACCCTGTCTGCCGCCGCATTGCGCCACCATAAAAAAGGCCGCCGCGCCTTGGTCGAATACACCGTTCCCGCCGGCGAAGGCAGCCGCCGCATCATCGGCAAATACCGTGCCAAAAGTTTGGACAAACGTTCGCCGCGCATCCAGCAGCATCTTTGGCAACATGGCTTTAACAGGCCGTCTGAAACCGGCGTGTCCGAAGTGTTGGGCGCATTGCCCGAACTCAACACTTGGTTTCAAACCCGCATCGACGGCCAAACCTTAGGCGCGTTGCTCACCCCCAAGAACCGCCGCCTCGCCTTTCTAGGCGAAGCCGCCGCCGATGCCCTGCTTGCGTTGCACCGCAGCGGTGCGGCCGACGGATTGGATCTGCCTTTCTGGCAGCCGCAGGACGAATGGGCGGTGCTCGACAAAGCCCTGACCGAAGCGCAAACCAAACTGCCGCATTTGGCCGGACGCATCGCCGCCGTATCCGCCCGTTGCGAAGCCCTGCTCCGGCAGCTTCCCGAAAGGCCGTCTGAAACCTTGCACCGCGATTTTTACCAAGACCAAATCCTCGAACCCTACGGCACACCCGGCCGCATGTTCCTGCTGGATTTGGATTTGGCCTGCCGCGGCGACGGCGCGTTGGATGCGGGCAACTACCTCGCCCACATTCAGGAACTTGCCCTGCGCCGCTACGGAAAAACCGATGCGCTGCACGCCCACGAAAACGCGTTCAGACGGCATTTCCTTGCCCACTCCAATCACGACGCAAACACCGTGGAAGCATACACCACACTTACGCTTGCACGCCATATCCGCATCAGCACCCTGTTTGCCGAACGCGCCCATACCACGGAAGCGTTACTGGCCGTTTGCGAACACCGTTTACACACTTCAAATCAACTTAAATGAGACACCCTATGAATATTACCGTCGTCGGCGCAGGCTATGTCGGCCTGTCGAATGCCGTTTTGTTTGCCCAACAACATGCCGTTACCCTGCTTGATGTCGATCAGGAACGCGTAGATTTAATCAACCGCAAAATCTCGCCGATTCAGGATGAGGAAATCAGCGCATATCTGGCCGGCAAGCCCCTGACCCTGCACGCCACCGCCGATGCGTCTGCCGTGTACGCCGATGCCGACTACATCATCGTCGCCACGCCGACCGACTACGACCCCGAAACCGACTATTTCGATACCGGCTCGGTCGAATCGGTACTGGCTGCGGCACTGGCGGCCAACCGCCACGGCTACGTCATCATCAAATCCACCATTCCCGTCGGTTTCATCGAAAAAATGCGCACCCGTTTCGCCACCGACCGCATCATTTTCTCACCCGAATTCCTGCGCGAAAGCAAAGCCTTATACGACAATCTCTACCCCTCGCGCATCGTCATGGGCGACACCTGCGAAGCCGCGCGGACATTCGCCGAAGCCCTGCGCGACTGCAGCCTGAAGCCCGACACCCCGATTATTCTGACCAATCCGACCGAAGCCGAGTCTATCAAGCTGTTCTCCAATACCTATCTCGCGCTGCGCGTCGCCTTTTTCAACGAACTCGACTCTTTCGCCGCCACCTTCGGCCTGGACACTGCCCACATCATCGAAGGCGTCTCCGCCGATCCGCGCATCGGCACGCACTACAACAACCCCTCGTTCGGCTACGGCGGCTACTGTCTGCCCAAAGACACCAAACAGCTGCTGGCCAATTATCAGAATATCCCGCAAAACCTGATTACCGCCATCGTCGAATCCAACCGCACGCGCAAAGACTTCATCGCCGAAGACGTATTGCGCCGCCAACCGTCGACCGTCGGCATTTACCGGCTGACCATGAAATCCGGTTCCGACAATTTCCGCAGCTCCAGCATCCAGGGCGTGATGAAACGCATCAAAGAACGCGGCGTACCCGTCATCGTGTACGAACCCGAATACCAAGGCAGCGACTTTTTCGGCTCGGAAGTCGTGCGCGATTTGGCCGAATTCAAAAACCGCGCCGACATCATCCTGGCCAACCGCCTGCACGAAAACTTGGAAAACGTGGCCGCAAAAGTGTACACGCGCGACTTGAAAGGCAGCGATTTATAAATTTTCAGACGGCCTGAGCAATCCGCCTGAGGCCGTCTGAAAACACTTGAACACCGCTTGCGGACATACGTCTGCATAATCAATTTGCCCATGCAAAGGCCGTCTGAAAATGGTACAATCCCACCGTTTTCAGACGGCCTTTTCATGCCGTTTTCTTTCTATGTTTCCAGCAAAGCCGACACCATGACCCAAGACAAAATCCTCATCCTCGACTTCGGTTCCCAAGTCACCCAGCTCATCGCCCGCCGTGTGCGCGAGGCGCATGTTTACTGCGAACTGCACCCCTACGACATGCCGCTGGCCGACATCAAAGCCTTCAACCCCAAAGGCATCATCCTCTCCGGCGGCCCCAATTCCGTGTACGACTCCGAGTATCAGGCCGATACGGGCTTGTTCGACTTGGGCGTGCCCGTACTCGGCATCTGCTACGGCATGCAGTTTATGGCGCACCATCTCGGCGGCGAAGTGCAGGCGGGCAACCAGCGCGAATTCGGTTACGCGCAGGTCAAAACCATCGACTGCGAACTCACGCGCGGCCTTTCAGACGGCCAGCCGAACACGCTCGACGTATGGATGAGCCACGGCGACAAAGTGTCCAAACTGCCCGAAGGCTTCGTCGTCATCGGCGACACCCCGTCCTGCCCGATTGCCATGATGGAACACGCCGAAAAACAATTCTACGGCATCCAGTTCCACCCCGAAGTCACCCACACCAAACAAGGCCGCGCCCTGCTGAACCGCTTCGTACTCGACATCTGCGGCGCAAAACCCAGCTGGACCATGCCCAACTACATCGACGAAGCCGTCGCCAAAATCCGCGAACAGGTCGGCAGCGACGAAGTCATCCTCGGGCTTTCAGGCGGCGTGGACAGCTCCGTGGCCGCCGCGCTCATCCACCGCGCCATCGGCGACCAGCTCACCTGCGTCTTCGTCGACCACGGCCTGTTGCGCCTGAACGAAGGCAAAATGGTGATGGACATGTTCGCCCGCAACCTCGGCGTGCGCGTCATCCATGTCGATGCCACCGAACAATTCATGGGCAAACTCGCAGGCGAGACCGACCCCGAGAAAAAACGCAAAATCATCGGCGCCGAATTCGTCGAAGTCTTTGACGCCGAAGCCAAAAAACGCGTCAACGCCAAATGGCTCGCGCAAGGCACGATTTACCCCGACGTCATCGAAAGCGCGGGCGCAAAAACCAAAAAAGCCCACGCCATCAAGAGTCACCACAATGTCGGAGGCCTGCCTGAAAACATGAACCTGCAACTGCTCGAGCCGCTGCGCGACCTGTTCAAAGACGAAGTGCGCGAACTCGGCGTCGCCCTCGGCCTGCCGCGCGAAATGGTGTACCGCCACCCCTTCCCCGGCCCCGGCCTCGGCGTGCGCATCCTCGGCGAAGTCAAAAAAGAATACGCCGACCTCCTGCGCCAGGCCGACGACATCTTCATCCAAGAACTGCGCAACACCGCCGACGACAACGGCACTTCATGGTACGACCTCACCAGCCAGGCCTTCGCCGTATTCCTGCCCGTCAAATCCGTCGGCGTCATGGGCGACGGTCGCACTTATGATTACGTCGTCGCCCTGCGCGCCGTCATCACCAGCGACTTCATGACCGCACACTGGGCCGAACTCCCATATTCCCTGCTCGGCCGCGTGTCCAACCGCATCATCAACGAAGTCAAAGGCATCAACCGCGTGGTTTATGACGTGAGCGGCAAACCACCTGCCACGATTGAGTGGGAATAAGGGATTGGTTTGACAGAATAAAAGGCCGTCTGAAATTTTCAGACGGCCTTTGTTATAATGTTAACCGATTAATTTTTTAAACCGCCAACATGACTGAAAGCAACAAAGACCTGCTCGGCTCCGCTTGGATTATCGTCGCCTCGGTAGGCTTTACCATCATGAACCTGTGTATCAAAGCGGCTTCGCAGGAATTCGGCCTGGCCAGCGGCGAGCTGGTGTTTTGGCGCATGAGTTTCGCCGCGCTGGTGCTGGGCACGATGGCCAAAGTGCGCGGCGAAACGTTCCGCACGCCGCATTGGAAGCTGCACCTCAACCGCAGCGTGGTCGGCACGCTGGCGATGTTGTGCCTGTTTTATGCGGTCATGCACCTGCCGCTGGCGACGGGTGTCACGCTCGGCTATACCTCGTCGATTTTTCTGGCGGTGTTTTCGTTTCTGGTGCTGAAGGAGCGCATTGCGCTGTATACGCAGGCGGTGTTGGTGCTCGGTTTTACCGGCGTGGTGGTGCTGCTCAATCCTTCGTTTGAAAGCGGGCAGTTTTTCCCTGCGTTGCTGGGTTTGGCCGGCGGCGCGATGTCGGGCTGGGCTTATATGCAGGTGCGCGAATTGTCGCTTTTGGGCGAACCGGGCTGGCGGGTGGTGTTTTTCCTGTCGGTGGCCGGCATGGCGGTATCGGCGGTGTGGGCGACGCTGTCGGGCTGGCACGCTTTGTCGTGGGCGAGCGCGCCTTATGTGCTGGGCATCGGTGTCAGCGCGACGGTGGCGCAGTTGTGCATGACCCACGCTTACAAAGTGGGCAACAAATTCACCGTCGCTTCGCTGTCGTATCTGACGGTGGTGTTTGCCGCACTGTCCGGCATGTGGATTTTCGGCGATAAAATCACTTGGCAGGAAGTGCTCGGTATGATTATTATTGTAGCCAGCGGCGTATTGAGCGGCATCAAACCCGTTTGGTTCAAGCGGCTTTTTTTCAAATAAAACGAGGAGCAGAACATGATTTCCATCCGCGAGCAGTCTTACGGCCTGAATGTGGCACTGTACAACGAATTTACCCTGGATGATTTCCGCGAGTTGGAGCAGGCGCTGCTGGAGAGCAAACAAAAAATCCACCTGCCCGATATTCTCTTGGATATGTCGCTGCTCAAGGATTTCACCATCGATATGGCGGTGGAACAAATCAAATTCCTCAACGAACACGAAGACGATTTCGGCCGCGTGGCGATTGTGACCGACGATATTTGGATTAAGCTCGGCGCACGTTTGTCCAGCCTGGTTACCAACCAACACCCGAAATATTTCGACGACGTAGCCGAAGCCCAGGCTTGGCTGCTGGCACGCAACTCCAAATAAACATTCAAAGGCCGTCTGAAAAATCCACTTTTCAGACGGCCTTTTACTTGAAAACGTAAAGGAACAAACATGCAATACCACACGATTAACTCAGATTTGAACATGAGCCGCCTGGTTCACGGCTATTGGCGCGCGCACGAATGGCAGTTGGACGCGCAAGGCTATTTGAAGCTGATTCACGAAGTATTGGATTTGGGCATCAACACTTTCGACCACGCCGCCTGCTACGGCGGATTCGTCAACGAGGGGCAGTTCGGCGCGGCTTTGAAATTGGAAAAAAGCCTGCGCGATAAAATGACGATTGTGAGCAAATGTGGCATTGCGTTTCCCAATGAAACCCTGCCGGAAATAAAAAGCAAATACTACGACAACAGCGCGGCGCACATCATCTGGTCGGCCGAGCGTTCCGTCAAGGAATTGAACTGCGGCCATCTCGATTTGCTGCTCATGCACCGCCCGTCGCCCTGCCTGAACCCCGAGGAAGTCGCGGCGGCGTTTGACAATCTGTATTCGCGCGGCTTGGTGCGGCATTTCGGCGTATCGAATTATTCCGCGCAAAAATTCAACATGTTGCAGTCTTATGCCAACCAAACCTTAGCCACCAACCAAATCGAAATTTCCCCGCTGCACATTGCCCCGTTTGAAGACGGCAGCTTGGATTACCTTTTGGAAAAACGCGTCAAACCGATGGCCTGGTCGCCCTTGGGCGGCGGCAGACTGTTCGACGGCAGCGACGCACAAAGCCGGCGCGTTGTCCAAGCCTTACTGCAAGCAGGCGAAGCCTTCAACGAAACCCGTTTGGATACATTGGCTTACGCCTGGCTGCTCAACCACCCCGCCGGCATGATGCCGATTGTCGGCTCCGGCAAAACCGAACGCGTGAAAAACGCCGTTGACGCGCCGAATATCCGCTTCAGCGAAGAAGCGTGGATTAACGTTTATTCCGCCGCATTGGGGCATGACGTGCCTTAGAAAAGCAAGCAGAAACTTTTGCAAAATGCCTGCCTTCGGCACATTATCCCCTTACACGCTGCCGTCACCATAAACTGACTCAAATCCAATGGGTTGCAAAAGTTTCGGGCAATAAATGCCGTCTGAAAATTTACTTTCAGACGGCATTTTTATTTTCCTTGAGTTTGAAAAACCATGATATGATTAGAGCAGATGTACTAATTTTATAACAGTACATCTTTATCTCAAACCGATAAAAATTCCACAGGAGAAACATAATGCTACAAAAATCCGCAGCCCTCTTGGCTGTATCCGCTGCTTTCATTTTGGCCGCCTGTTCCACGCCGCACAAACACGACCAACCGCAACAACAGGGCGAACTTTCCTGTAAAAAAGCCGATAAAGCCGAAATCGCCGCTTTGTTCGATCGCTGGAACGATTCCTTGAAAACCGGCGATGCGAAAAAAGTGGTGGCCAATTATGCGCCCAGATCAATTCTGTTGCCGACCGTATCCAATACGCCCCGCCTGACCGCGGCTGAAAAAGAAGACTATTTCGTGCATTGGCTGCCGAACCGTCCTTCAGGCGTGATTAACAGCCGCAAAATCCGAATCGGCTGCAATACCGCGTTTGACGCCGGCATCTACACCTTCACTTACGCCAACGGCAAAAAAGTGCCTGCCCGCTATACTTTCACTTATGAATGGGACGGCCAGAACTGGCTTATCACCAGCCACCACTCCTCAGGTATGCCGGAAATTGCAAAATAAGTCTGTCGGATAAAAAGGCCGTCTGAAAAATATTTTTCAGACGGCCTTTTATACATTCGTATTCAGCGTTGTACGGCAAAATGCTTTTTCAGCAGCAGCACAATCAACATCACGCACGCACCGATGCCGCACCACATCATGTCCGACTGCGTGTCCCATTCGTAGCCCTGCGTACCTAAAAACGCCTCCGCGCTTTGTCCGCTGATTTCCGCCACCAGCCATTCGATCAGTTCATACACCGCGCTGACGGCCATGCACACGCACAAAGTCAGGAAAACCAGCCATTTCCGGCTTTCGACCGCCCGGTTTTTCCACAAAATCTCCGCCGCAATCACCGCCGGCGAAAAGCCCTGCATAAAGTGGCCGAGTTTGTCGTAATTGTTGCGCTCCCAACCCATCGGCTCTTTGAGCCAGTCGAACAGCGGCACTTCGGCATAAGTGTAATGCCCGCCGACAATCAGCACCACCGCGTGCAGCGTCATCACCCAATAAGCAAAATCGCTGAAACGGAAGCGGCGGTACGTCGCCGCCAGCAAAACCACGCCAATCACGGCAGGTGCGACTTCCAAAGCCCAAGTCGGGTAATCTTTCGGGTTAATGCCCGACCAGATCAAGATTGCGCCGATAATCGCCAGCATCAGATGATAACGGTTCATAAGGTTCCCAAAGACAAAAAGGCATGATAGCAAAAAGGCCGTCTGAACAGGGATTTTGTTTCAGACGGCCTCGGATTGAGATAAATGCGCAAACGGCACAGGCTGGGTTTCAACCCGGCATTTACCGTAAAAAACTTATCCGCCTGCGTCAATCCGGAAAACTTTGTTAGATTGACAACCTGCTGCTCAAAGGCCGTCCGAAACACCATTTTCAGACGGCCTTGTTCCATCTTTCAAGCATCAACAATATTTGAAACAAAAAACAATCCGCCATCCCACCCACTAACGCATGTGCGCTGTCGGTTTCCGGCAAGCTGTCCCCGTCCCGCTGGGGGGAAGATGCTGGGGGGAAGGGTGACTTGTTAAACAAAAGTCACTTAAATTCTAAAGGACCACCCTCTCCCTAACCCTCTCCCGCCAGACGGGAGAGGAAACAGATTGCTGAAACTTCAAAAATTGTAGGCCGTCTGAAAACCCTAAACAGGAGTTTTCAGACGGCCTTTCATGCAAGGGCTTACATCACTTCCAGCGTATCAATACCCAGCAAATCCAAACCCTGCTTGAGCGTGTCGCCCGTGAGCTTCGCCAACTGCAAACGCGTGTTGCGCGCTTGGCCTTCGGCTTTCAGAATCGGACAGGCTTCGTAGAAGCGTGAAAACAGCGTCGCCACTTGGTAGAGATACGCCGCCAGATAATGCGGATGGCTGCTCTCCGCGGTGCTGCGCAATACGTCTTCGAATTTCAGCAGTTCCAGCGCAAGCTGTTTTTCCAGCGGTTCGGTCAAGGCCAAAGGTGCGGCTGCGTCCCATTCGCCGGCTTTTTTGAACACGCTCTGCACGCGCGCGTAGGCGTATTGCAGGTAAGGCGCGGTATTGCCCTCGAAGCTCAGCATCGCGTCCCAATCGAACACATAATCGCTGGTGCGGTTTTTGCTCAAATCGGCGTATTTGACCGCGCCGATGCCGACTGTTTCAGCGATTTGCGCCACTTCTTCGCCACTCAAATCGGGATTTTTGCTTTGAACCAATTCAGTCGCTCGTTCCACCGCTTCGTCCAGCAAATCCACCAGCTTCACGGTATCGCCCGAACGGGTTTTGAACGGTTTGCCGTCTTTGCCCATCATCGTACCGAAGCCGATGAATTCCGCCTCCACGTTTTCCGGCAGATAGCCTGCTTTGCGCGAAGTGGTGAAAAGCTGCTCGAAATGCAGACCCTGACGGTGATCGACGATATAAAGCAGACGCTCGCCTTTCAGACGGCCTACGCGGTAGCGCATACAGGCCAAATCGGTGGAGGCATACAGAAAGCCGCCGCCTTGTTTTTGCACGATAAATGCGGCCGGCTCGCCGTCTTTGTTTTTGAATTCGTCCAAAAACACCACTTTCGCGCCGTCGTCTTCCACGGCCAAACCTTGCGCCACCAAGTCATCTACCACGGGCTGCAAATCATCGTTGTATTGAGATTCGCCCGCCACGTCTTCGGGGCGCAGCTTCAAGCCCAGCGTGTCGTAAACCGCCTGCGCATGACTCAAAGAAATCTCGACAAACTGCTTCCACAAGGCCAGTACGGTTTCATCACCGCCTTGCAGCTTCACCACATATTCGCGCGCGGTGTCGGCAAATTCAGGGCTTTCGTCGAAACGCACTTTGGCGGCGCGGTAGAACTGCTCCAAATCGGCAAGCTCGAATGCGGCATTGTCTTTCTGCTGCTCGACCATATAGGCCACCAGCATACCGAATTGCGTGCCCCAGTCGCCGACGTGGTTTTGGCGGATCACTTTGTCGCCCAAAAATTCCAATACGCGCGAAATGCTGTCGCCGATGATGCTGGAACGCAAATGGCCGACGTGCATTTCTTTGGCCAGGTTCGGCGAAGAATAGTCGATGACGACGGTTTTCGGCTCAGCATTTTCAGCCACGCCCAAACGGGCATCGTTTAAGGCCGTCTGAATGTTTTGCGCTAAAAAATCAGCGTTCAGACGCAGGTTGATAAAGCCCGGACCGGCCACTTCGGCAGATTCGATAACGGCGTTTCCGGCCAGCGCGTCGGCAACCTTTTGCGCCAACTCGCGCGGATTCTGCTTGGCCTGTTTGGCCGCGCCCATCACGCCGTTGATTTGGAAATCGCCGAAATCGGCATTTTTGGCAGGCTGCAAGACAACGGGCGCACCGGCGATACCGGCGGCGGCAAACGCGGCTTCGGCTTCGCGCGCTACGGTTTGGTGTAAATTCATGGTGGGAAAATCTCTAAAATTTGTTCAGGCGGTATTTTAAGGGAAATCGGCGATTTAAGACAGCTTAAAGGCCGTCTGAAAATTTTCAGACGGCCTTGATGGAAGATCAGGATGTCGGCAAGTCCGGTGCCTGAATTCGCCAAGACGACATCTTACCAACGGCTGTCAGTTTCACAGGGAACACCGTCGTGGTCGCCGTCCATTTTGGTATTCGGACAATACCGGATAAAAAATTCGGCTTCTTCACGCGAATTCATTTCCGAACAATGCTGACGTCCGTCACAGGTCAAACCGCTTGAAGATTTATGGTTTGTCGTCGGTTTCGGCTTGTTTGACAGAATCGCCTTTGGCTGCCGAAGGCGATTTGACCGCCTCATGCCAAGCCTTGCGCTCGGCTTTCATCTTTTCGGCAACTTCGTTCACCATGGAAACGTTTTTTTGCGCGGTTGCTGCGGCTTCCTCGGCCTGACGGTTCTGCCATGCCTGCCAGCCGTACCAACCGCCGCCGCCAATCGCGGCGCACACCATTGCCGCCAAAAACACACCGGCCGCCACGGAAGGCCGGCCGCCGTGGTTGCGGTAAGGGGCATCCGAGTCGAATGCGGGCAAGTCTTCAAAATCATCCACAAAGCGGACGTCTTGGGCTTCTTCGCGGCCTTTTCTGCCGCTGGTAATGAAAAATGACACCCGTTGCCCTTCGAAAGGGGCTTCGGCTTCGCCGTTGAACGCGGAAAGCGGCACAAAAATTTCGTTTTCGGTGCTCTCTTCCCGTATCGCACCGAAACCACGGCTTTCGTTCCAACGGATAATGGTTCCGTAGTAGCGCATATTTACCTGAGACGTTAATAATTATTCGGAATATTCTAAATGAATCCGGCCTGAAATGTATGACAGATTGCCGAAAGAGCGGCGGCTCAAAACCGCTCCCCTCGGAAATCGTGATCAGGCCGTCGGAAAAAATGTTGATTTTAAAGAAAATTTACTTACTTATCAAGCCGTCGGAATTTACTCCGACACAATACAGACATATTTGTTTTACAAAACAGATTGTGGCATTTATACAAACGCGCAGGCGGACATACCCGCTCGCCGGTGTTTCAGACGGCCTCAATCGGCAAAGAACCCGATAATCTTCTGAATCGCCAAGTCCATGTGCTTCGGCTGCGAAAACGGATGATCCGCACCTTCCACCGCCATCAGCTCGATGACATTGTTTTCGGCAAACGCTTTCGATACGCCGATGTCGATCATTTCGTCGGCCGTGCCATGGAGAATCAGCATATTGTCGGCATCGTCTAAATAATCGTGCCGCATCACATCGGCCGAGCGCAGCGCATCAAGAAATTCTTTGCCGATTTTCATTTTCCGCTCGAAGCCGAGCATGATTTCCCTGCCTTTTTCCACCTTGCCGCGCTCGTCTTCCGACATGTTTTCCCAAAGCGTTTGATACATCTGCACCGCCGGCGCACGCAAAGCGACTTTGTGAAACGGATTGCCTTTGACCTCCATGTAATTCAGCGTCAGGTAACCGCCGAAACTGTTGGCATAGGCGTAAATCCGTTTCGCACCAAGCTGTGTCCGCACATAGCCGACCACCGATTCCAAATAGGCAAGGCATTCTTCCAACACCAGTTTTTTACGCGCATCCGCACCGTGACACGGCCAGTCGAACGCAAGCGCGGCATAGTTGTGGTATTTGGCAATCAGCCGCTCGCCGAATTTTACCGTCGAACGCCCGTCTTTGCCGCTGCCGAAACCGTGCATGACCACCACCACGTTTTCCACGGCATGAATGTCTTTTCCGTAAAACAACTTGCAGCGGACACTGTAGCCGCCATGATTAATGTCGAAAAGTTTTTCCATGTTCCTCCACTCACTTCATCATGTTTCCCATCACGATACCGGCGGCAATCCGAAAGGCCGTCTGAACCGTATCCCGTCAATTTTCAGACAGCCTTCCGTCCCAACAGGCAAATCACCGATTTGGCCTCTTCGCCGCTACCTGTACGCCGGTGTTCGGCAATCAGCCATTCCAAACCGGAAAAGGCCGTCTGAAGCGCAGGCAAATCGGCAAGCATGGTTATGTCGTTCGGCCCTTTGGCCAACGCTGCCTGCTCGGGATGAAAAAACACGCCGGCAAACAGGCCGTCTGAAACCAGCGCGTTAACGATATTCTGCGCCACACGGCTGCGCACGGGTTCGGCAAAATGGCAGTTGACCGAAGTGATGACGGCATAGGTTTCAGACGGCATCGCCATCCCGGCAACATCAGCCACGCGTGCCGCAAAATCCACGCCTTTCAACGCCGCCAACTTTTGCGCCTTGGCAATGCCCGCCGCCGACAAATCCACCCCTTCCGCCTGCAAGCCCAACCCTGCCAAAAATACGCCGTTGCGCCCCTCGCCCGTCGCCAAATCCAATGCCCGCCCTGTCTTGGGCAGATACGGCCGGATGCGGCGTATAAATTCATGCGGCTCGGTGCCGAAAACAAATTCCTCGGCGGCGTAGCGTTCGTCCCATTTGTTCATGGCGGTCTTTCTTTCCGTAAAGCCGTATTTTAACGCAAAAGGCCGTCTGAATTTTCAGACGGCCTTACACAAAACTAAGATTCCAAAAGGGCTTCTATTTCTTTTGCCGCCTGCTGCAAATCAGGCAGGAATTCGAGCAATTCTTCCAAGGATTTCCTGATAATCGGCGCATGGGTCAGCAATGCCCCCAAAAAGCGTCCGCTTTTGTCATTAATCGGCACGGCAAATCCGACTAATCCTGCGATGAATTCCTGATTGTCGATGCCGTAGCCGCGTTTTTCCGTGGCTTTGATGTCTGCCAAAAGCACGTCTGCTTCGGTAATGGTGTTTTGCGTCATGCGTGTCAGGGTGATGTTTTCAACTTGGCGTTTTCGTCCGGCAGAAGTCAGGGTACTCAGATACAGCTTGCCTCCGGCCGTGCAATAGAGCGGCACCTGCGCGCCCACAGGCAGATAGACCTGCAAAGGCCAGTTGGTTTGCACGCGGTCGCTGTAGGCCATTACGTTGCCGTGCGGAATGCTGATGCCGCAGGTCTCGCCGACTTTGGCGGACAATCCCGTCAATATTGCTTCCCGGTCGGCCTTAAAGCGTTTGTTCTGCCAAATGTTGATGCTCATCCGCTGCGCCCGTGCTCCGGGCACCAGCCCGCCTTGCAGGTCAATCTGAATAAAGCCTTCACTTTCCAACAGTTGCAGCAAACGGTGCAGACTGGGCTTGGGAATACCCAAATCCTGTATCAAATCATGCGGCGACCGCGGCCTTTCGGCCTGAGCCACCGCTTCGATGATTTCCAAAACCCGCGTTATCGACGAGCCTCGCGTTGAGTCATTCTCTTTCATCATGCAGTCTTAAAAGTAAAACCCGTATTTTAGGCGATTTCACTCCGGCCACAAACCTTCTGTTCCAAATCTCTGAAAATACCTATAAATTCCAATAAAAATCAGCATGTTAGAAAAATTTTACAGCAATACCGCGCATTTAATGTTGAATATGCGTATTTTTTGTCTTATATTGCTTAAAACGATACAAATTGTATCGTTTTATAAAAAATATATACAAAGGAGGAAGGTTATGTTGAGTTTGAGCGGGATACTTTTATCCCTGTTGCTGTTGATGTTTCTCGCTTACCGCGGCCACAGCGTTTTGATTCTTGCCCCTGTATTGGCCATGCTGGCGGTGTTGTTCAGCGCGCCGTCCAACGAATTACTGGGCACTTACACACAGGTATTCATGCAGGGCATGGGCGGATTTGCCGTGAAATTTTTTCCGATTTTCCTGCTGGGCGCCGTATTCGGCAAACTGATGGAAGACTCGGGCGCAGCGCACACCATTGCTTATTCTTTGGTCAAGCGTTTGGGCAAGCAGCAGGCGATTCTGGCGATTGCGCTTTCTTCGGCAATCTTGACCTACGGCGGGGTATCGGTATTTGTGGTGACGTTTGCGGTGTATCCGATTGCGGCTGCTTTGTTCCGCGAAATCAATATTCCCAAGCGGCTGATTCCCGGCGCGATTGCCATCGGTTCGCTGACTTTTACCATGACCGCGTTACCGGGTTCGCCTGCCATTCAAAATGCGATTCCGATGCCGTATTTCCAAACCGATGCTTTCGCCTCACCCGGCTTGGGGCTGATCGCTTCGCTGATTATGTTCGCAGGGGCGACGTGGTGGATGAAAGGCCGTCTGAAAAAGGCGTTGGCAGCAGGAGAAGGCTACGGCAACCATCACGACAGCCATATCAAAGAACAGGATTTCAAACACCTGCCTCCGCTATGGGGCGCGATTGCACCGATTGTCCTGGTGATTGTGCTGAACTATGTGCTGACCAAATTCATGCTGCCGATGATGGATACCGCTTACCTGGCAGATAAAAAATTCGGCGGTGTCAACCTGAATGCGGTGGCGGGCTTATGGGCGATTATCGTGGCTTTGGCAGCGGGATGCCTGTTGCTGGTATTTGCCAACATGAAATACTGGCGGAATTTGAAAAAGTCGGTCAACGACGGCGCGATGGGTTCGCTGCTGCCGATTTTCAACACGGCTTCGGAGGTCGGCTACGGCACGGTGATTGCGACTTTGGCGGGTTTTGTGATTCTGCGTGATTTTATGCTCGGCATTTCCCCCGGCAATCCGCTGATTTCGGAAGCCATCGTGATTAATGTGATGGCAGGCATTACCGGTTCGGCCTCGGGCGGGATGAGTATTGCCTTGAGCGCGATGGGCGACACCTATATGCAGTTGGCGAAAGATTTCGGCATTTCGCCGGAACTGATGCACCGTGTGGCCTCCATCGCGTCCGGCGGTTTGGATGCCCTGCCGCACAACGGTGCCGTGATTACCATGCTCACCATCTGCGGCCTGACTCATAAAGAATCTTATTTGGATGTGTTTGTGGTGTGTGTGGTCGTACCTTTGGCCGCGCTGATAGCGGTATTGACGCTCGGCACGATGTTCGGCTCGTTTTAAACCGCTTAAGATTCGAGGCCGTCTGAACATGAAAACCGATGTTTTCAGACGGCTTGTTTGAAATAAATATTTATTTTTGAAACCGATAAACAATGAGGAGAAAGACATGTCCGCACCGATTGTTTTACCCCGTCTTTTGCACATCGGCAAAAATGCCTGCGAACAGATTCCGGCCACGCTGGCGGCGCTGGGCAGCAAAAAGCCGCTGATTGTTACCGATAAAATGATGGTCAAACTCGGCTACGCCGGGCGCATCACCGATATTCTCAAAACCGCCGGAATTTCGGCCGACATTTATGACGACACCGTACCCGAACCGACCGATACGTCGATTATGGGCGGCGTAGAGATGGTTCGACGCGGCGACTACGACAGCATCATCGCTCTGGGCGGCGGCAGCCCCATCGACAGCGCGAAAGCGATTGCGGTCATGGGCAAACACGGGGGCGTTATCCGCGATTATGTGTTTCCGCGTCAGGTCAATGAAGCGGGGCTGCCGCTGATTGCCGTTCCTACCACGGCCGGCACCGGCTCCGAGTGCACCCGCGTGACCATCATCACCGATGAGGCGGCCAGCGAAAAACTGCTTTGCGTAGGCTTGGGCTTTATGCCCGCAGCGGCCATCGTGGATTACACGCTTACCTTAAGTGTGCCGCCACGCACCACCGCAGACACA
Organism: Neisseria sp. CCUG12390; assembly: GCF_047837985.1. Lineage (GTDB taxonomy): Bacteria > Pseudomonadota > Gammaproteobacteria > Burkholderiales > Neisseriaceae > Neisseria. The sequence goes on along the minus strand of NZ_CP181244.1, from coordinate 1,128,095 downwards.
GGCATCGATGCCCTGACCCATGCGGTTGAAGCCTATGTCAGTAAAAAAGCCAATCCGTTCAGCGACATGCAGGCATTGGCCGCCATGAAGCTGATTGGCCCGAATTTGCGCACGGCCTACCATGACGGTGCAAACGAAGCCGCCCGCGAAGCAATGATGCTCGGTTCCATGCTGGCCGGCATGGCATTTTCCAATGCGTCGGTCGCTTTGGTACACGGCATGAGCCGTCCGATTGGTGCGTTTTTCCATGTGCCGCACGGTTTGTCCAACGCCATGCTGCTGCCGACGGTGACTGCTTATTCCATTCCTGCCGCCGAGCAGCGTTACGCCGAATGCGCCCGTACCATCGGCGTGGCCACAGCTAAAGATTCCGATGCCGAAGCCAATCAAAAGCTGCTGGCCGAACTGGAAGCCTTGAACCGTGAATTGAGCGTGCCCACGCTGGCGGAGTTCGGCGTGCGTCAGGAGGATTTCGAGCATGTCATTGACACCATGGCTGCGCAAGCCTTGGCTTCCGGCTCTCCCGCCAACAATCCCCGCGTGCCGGAACACGCAGAGATTATCGAGCTTTACCGAAAATTATGGTAAGGCCGTCTGAAAATCTTTTAATCGGTTTCAGACTGCATCGTCCCATTGTTTTAGCAACACATTTAATTCATCAAGGAGAAATATCATGACTCAAACCATCAGCCACTACATCAACGGACAAATCATCGAAGATACCGCGCGCACGCAAAATGTGTTCAACCCGTCCACCGGCGAAGTATCGGCACAAGTTGCCTTGGCTTCCCAACAAACCGTTGAACAAGCCATTGCCGCCGCCGAAGCCGCTTTCCCCGCATGGCGCAACACCCCGCCGGCCAAACGCGCACGCATCATGTTCCGCTATAAAGAACTGCTCGAACAGAACCGTGACAAAATCTGCCGGTTGATCGGCTCGGAACACGGCAAAATCGTGCACGATGCCGCCGGTGAATTGCAGCGCGGCATTGAAAACGTCGAATTCGCCTGCGGTGCACCCAATGCCTTAAAAGGCGAATACAGCAAAAACGTCGGCCCCGACATCGACTCTTGGAGCGACTTCCAGCCTTTGGGCGTGGTGGCGGGGATTACGCCGTTCAATTTTCCGGCCATGGTACCGCTGTGGATGTTCCCGTTGGCGATTGTTTGCGGCAATACCTTCGTTTTGAAGCCGTCTGAACGCGATCCGAGCACACCGCTGTTCCTTGCCCAATTACTGAAAGAAGCCGGCTTGCCCGACGGCGTGTTGAACGTGGTCAATGGCGACAAAGAAGCGGTAGATACCTTGCTGACCGATTCGCGCGTGCAGGCCGTCAGCTTTGTCGGTTCGACCCCGATTGCCCGCTATATTTACGCCACCGCGACGGCCAACGGCAAACGCTGTCAGGCGATGGGCGGTGCGAAAAACCATGCCATCGTGATGCCGGATGCGGATTTGGATAACGTGGTGAACTCATTGCTCGGCGCAGCATTCGGCTCTTCCGGCGAACGCTGTATGGCACTGTCCGTCGCCGTCGCCGTCGGCGACGAAATCGCCGACAAAATGGTGGCCGGCATCAAAGAAGGCATGAAAACCATGAAAGTCGGCGCGTTCTCCGACGAAAGCAACCATTTCGGCCCCCTGATTACCGCCGAACACAAAGCCAAAGTCGAAGGCTATATCGAAAGTGCGAAAAACCAAGGTGCAACCATTGTGGTGGACGGCCGCAATCCGGAGGTTCCGCAGGAATTCGCCGGCGGCTTCTACATGGGCGGTACTCTGATTGACCATGTGACGCCGGAAATGACCAGCTATCAGGAAGAAATTTTCGGTCCGGTCTTGCAAGTCGTGCGCGTCAAAACCATGCAGGAAGCCATGCAGCTGATTAACAACCATATCTACGGCAACGGCACCTGCATCTACACCCGAGACGGCGAAGCCGCGCGCTACTTTGCCGACAATATCCCCGTGGGCATGGTCGGCATCAATATCCCGCTGCCCGTTCCCGTGGCGTACCACAGTTTCGGCGGCTGGAAACAGTCGGCCTTCGGCGATTTGGGAACATACGGCCCGGACGGTGTGCGTTTCTACACCCGCCGCAAAACTGTTACCCAACGCTGGCCGACTTCGGAAGTGCGCGAAGGCGCGGTATTCTCTATGCCGACATTAGGTTAATCTGCTGATTGATTAGGCCGTCTGAAAAGCAATATTGATTTCAGACGGCCTTCGAACAAAGGAATATCATATGACAATCCAAAACATCTTATTCATCGGTTTGGGAAACATGGGCGCACCGATGGCGGCCAACCTGCTGAAACACGGCCATCAATTATCCGTTTCCGATCTGAATCCCGAAGCCGTTGCCAAACTGACGACCCAAGGCGCGCATCATGCTGCTGATTTGAAACAGGCTGCCGAAAGAGCCGATGCTGTCATTTCCATGCTGCCCGCAGGCAAGCACGTGAAGGGCATCTATATGGGAGAAAACGGTTTATTCAAGCATTTGAAAAAAGGGACACCGGTTATCGATTGCAGCACGATTGCCACTGCCGAAGCCCTCGAATTGGCTGCCGAAGCACAAAAATGCGGCCTGCGTTTTCTGGATGCGCCGGTATCGGGCGGCATTTCAGGCGCGGCAGCGGGCACGCTGAGTTTCATTGTCGGCGGCAGCAAGCAGGATTTCGAAGATGCCAAACCGTTATTTGAAATCATGGGCAAAAACATTTTCCATGCGGGCGGAAACGGCGCCGGACAAACCGCCAAAATCTGCAACAACATGCTCTTGGCCGTATTGATGGCCGGTACTTCCGAAGCCATTGCCCTAGGTGTGAAAAACGGCCTTGACCCTAAAATCCTTTCCGAAATCATGGCAGCCAGCTCGGGCGGCAACTGGGTACTCGACCGCTACAACCCTTACCCGGGCGTGATGGAAAACAGCCCGGCTTCCAACGGATATAAAAACGGGTTTATGTCCGCGCTCATGCTCAAAGACTTGAATATTGCAGAAAGCAATGCCGCTGCCGCCGGTTTGCCGACACCGATGGGCGCGGCGGCCGCCAAACTTTACCGCGAACTGGCCGAACAAGGTAAAGAAGGTTTGGATTTCTCTGCCGTCATCAGCTTATATGATCAAAAAGTTTCCTGATGCTGCGAAACCATGAAAACATGATATAAATACAATACCTTGAATCAAATAAGGCCGTCTGAATTTTCAGACGGCCTCAAACGGATGATTTAATTCATCAACTCATCCACCAACTCTTTCACGCTCTTCACACGGTCAATCGCCGAAATGCCATTGCCCACCGACACATAACCGTGTTCAAAATCGCCTTCAAGCATACCCAAACGCATGCCTGTACCTGCGTTCATGACTTTGGCGATGTCGGCACGGCTGGCTCCGCTTTCGCTCATCTCCCAGCATTTTTTGGCAAGTGCGGTCGGCAGTGAACGGTAATAATACGGCTCGGTGCGAAACAGCAGTAAATCGTTTGCTGTTGAGTTGACCATCCATTCTTTCACTTTTTCGCTGGCTCGGCATTCGGCGGTGGCGATAAACGCCGTGCCGACCCACACGCCTTCGGCTCCCAAAGTGAAGGCTGCCTGAACGGTTTTGCGGTCGGCAATCCCGCCAGCAAGCATCATCGGCAAATCCACCTTGCCCGCAAACTCCGCCAGCACCGAAAAGCTCCCTGTCTCTTTCATCGGCAACGTACCGCCCTCATCAAAGCCCGTCAGCACCAAAATATCCGCCCCCAACTCTTGGGCTTTGAGTGCGTCTGGCAAATTGGGATTGGGCAGACGGCAAATGATTTTAATGCCCGCCTGCTTGAATTTGGCGTAAATTTCAGGGTCAAGCAGACCGTTGTCCAGCACCACAGGCACACGCTCGGCAATCATCAAATCCACCATATGCGGTATCAGCGAAAAATCGTAAGACAGAATAAACGGCACGCCAAAGGGCTTATCGGTCAAGGCTTTGACCTTGCGGATTTCATCTCTCATGCGTTCAATCACGTCTTCGTTGGAAGTGGGATTGGTCGTCTGCCCCGCGTGCGGAGCCAAAAAGCCCAAACCGCCCGCTTCGGCAACGGTGGCGACCAGTTTGGCATCGGTCATCCAGCTCATCGGGGCTTGGATAATGGGGTATTTGATGTTTAGGAGTTGGGTGATGCGGTTATTTTTCATAAAAATTCTCTTTTAAAATAAATGAATTAGGAGTTTTCAGGCTGCCTGAAAAAGTGATGATATTATAAAATTTCAAAATTTTGATGAGAATGACGAAAAATGGGAAGTTGGTTTTTGGATTTGGAAAGGTGGTTTTCAGACAGCTTGAAAATTGAATTTAAAATTTTAAAAGAAAAACACCACTTACATTTCTGTAAATGGTGTTATTACCATTATTCAAATAATGAAATAATCAAAACATCCAACTCTTTTTCGTATGTCAGCAATGTTTTATCTTTATACCAATTATTTGTTGTGGCTAAATTTTTACAATATTGATGAATGTTTTTTGATAATTGAGCAATGTCATTATGAAGTTTTATGGTTTTGTCAAATTTTGGGATATTCACATAATCCAAAACTTCTATACCCCGATTAGTGCTAACCGCATAACTGTCAATAATATGACGAATGGTTAGTGAATTTAAAATGCCGCCAATATAATAAGCTTCCCATTCATTATCCAATGCTAAAAACAATACTTTTGAATCAGTAACAATAATTTTATCTTTTCCTAATAAATCAATATCATAATCCACAAGGCTTTCTTGGGCATTTCCAACAACCACTGCTGACATACTGCCTGATTGTTCTTTCCACAATACTTTGTAAGGGCTATAAGTATATTCCCCCACATTATCCAAGCGGTAAAATGGATTTTTTTCTGGGTCAAAAAACTTACCATTTTGTACCCTGCTATCAAATAATTCTTTTCTATAAAATTCGAGCCATTTATGGGTCAATGGATAATCTTGTATCAATTCAATTTCAGGAATGCCATATTTATGTTGAGCAGTATGTGGCACAAGCATGTACTCATGGCTCATCACTCGCCAACGCTGGATATTACGACCACCAAGCATCGGATAAATCAAATCTGTTTCAATAATACCAGTATGCGACCCCTTATCCAAAATATCTTTTCTGCGTTGCCGACTAATGTCATTCGTAATCTGAGCATAATTATTTTTATTAATTGGTTTTTCTAAAATATAAACCCCTTTTGCTCCCGCAGGTTCAATACCTTTTCTGCCCTTATAATTTGGTTTTTGATTAGTTGGCATTAAAATTCGCCTACTCAATTCAAGATAATGCTCATCCAATGTTATCCAAGATGACTGCATATCATTATTGGAAACAGGAAAGGCGGTTAATTTTTTATACTCCAATGCCTGTTTAACATTATGCCATTTTTGATGGCTGTCAAATTTAATTTTTCTTGTTGAATATTGCCATCGATAATAATTTTTCATTGGATATTGCATAGAAATATTTTTTTGCATAAATATCGCCATTGTATTAATAGTAAATAATTCAATATCTGAAAAATCATCTAAACGATACACAGAAAATGGCATATTTTGCCCATTTCTTACAATCTTAAACTTTCTAAATCCTTGCCCACCTTTTGATGATTTAATAAAAGATGCAGGCAGTAAAAATCCCAATTTTCCATTATCTTTAAGATAATAGTCCATAGCCACATAAGTTACTGCCATTGCAAAATCATCGTGGGTTGTTTTTTTATCGTAAGCACTTTTTTCAAAAATACCATAACTTTGCCAAACATCTAGCGTACCTTCACGATAGGTTTTGCTCATGGACTTCCAACTAATCCAAGGCGGATTACCAACCACATAATCAAATTTTTGATTAATCATGATTGGAGCAAAACTGTTTTTAAAAATTTTACCCCAAAATGAATTTTTGCCTGCTGAATGCAATTCACAAAGTTGCTCAAACAACACCAAAGAAATTGACAAATCATTTTCACAAGTTAAACCCAATTGATTTGTTAGTATTGATTGAAATAAATTTTTTGCCGTACTAAATCCTGATATTTCCGCTCGCAATACATTTCCGCCCAAAATATCCAAAAATTGATTGGCGGTTTTTTGGCAATTAAATTTAGGCAATACAAATTCACCCAAATGTGTTTTTATTACTAATTTATTTTGATTTTGTTCAGAATAAACGACAGGCGTCAAAACGGAATCACTAATATAAATAGGAATATGAATTGATTGATTAACCAAATCATCTTTATTACCCTTAAAATTAGATAATAATGCCAAAATATAATTAGCTTTGGCAGAAATTGCAGAAATTGGGTTAATATCAAATCCCACCACATTACTGGTAATTTTATTTAAGCTATTTAAATCATTTAAAGGGGTTTGTTCTGCAATTTCTTTAATGCTTTGCAATAAAAATGTACCACTACCACAAGTTGGGTCGCAAATACGTTCATCAATATTTCCGTTATAATCTACATTAGACAATACAAATTCCACTGCCCAATCAGGTGTAAAATATTCACCCATCAAATGACGCATTTCTTTGGGAATTAAACCCATATAAACTTCTTGCAAAATATCTTGCATTGTTTCAGGCTTTAATTGAAATGACGACATTTCAAAATTATTAATTATTTCAATCGCGTATTGAATAACAGAAATATCAAATTTTTCAGTATAAACAAACCATTCATAAAAATGAATTTCAAAAAAATTAGCAACAATATTCTGTTGTCTTTCATCTTTTCCTTCAAATAAATCTTTTAAAACGGATTTTTTTAATGCTGACTGCATTTCAAATTCTGGGTTAATCAACTGTTTTAAAAAGTTATTAATGAGTAATTTGATTAAAATATTAAAATATGTTTGCAATGAAAACAAATATTTCTTCATATCAAAATTGGAATACTGACTATCATCAATTTGATACAAATCTTTTAAAGGTTTAATATAATCCGTAAAATCAGTTTGTTCATTTTCTTTTCCGTACAGAACACCAAAAACCCTATCCCATTCATTGTATAAGGTAATCACACGATTGCTAGGATTGGTGCTATCAAAGTTGCTCATTAAACTTTTATAAATTGTATTGACACTATTACGAATATTTGGCTGAGTTGGGTTGATAAATTGCAATAAAGTTTCTTTGTTTAAAGCCAGCTTTTCTCTTTGGCGAATGAGAATTTTTAAACGTTCAATGCCAGATTCTATATCAAAAATTTCATGGATAAAATTTAAGGGCAAATTAAACTCTTGATTGGCAAGGCTCCCTTTTTGTATTTTGATAATTTGATTGTTATAAGAAGTAGCAAAACGAGCAAAAATAAAATTTTTGCCATCAAAACCAACACCAACCTGATGGGTAATTTTTTTAATTTTTACTTCATCACTATCTGTTTTTTCAATATTTGCCAATTCAAAAATATATTCGTAGAGACCATTATCTTTATCATTTCTGCCAAACAAAGCTTCATTAATGCCTTTTTGGGTATCAAAGCAACCTAATTTTTTAATTTCAAAAGCTAAATTTTCAAATACTGCGTCGGCTCTACCACCTTGCAAAAAGCGATGTTCATTATTAAAAGAATAATTAACCGTAGAATTTTTGTTCAGGTTTGAGATGATTGGATTAACAATCGCAGTATAAAACTGAATCTGCACATCAGATTCATTATTAAAGGTGCGATTCTTAAAATCAGAAATGAGCTTATTTGTATTTAAATCAAATTCTTGCATAATTGAATCACTGAATGGTATTTAAAAAAATTTTTAAAATTTTAACATTTTTAAGCCAGAAAATCCACCTTTCAAACTACCCAAACACCGCTTCCAATGAAACGGTGTTTTCATTTATCCTAATCTCTCACCCCATACTGATACGGCACGCCCAAATGCTCTCGCAAGGTTGAGCCTTCATAGTCTTTATGGAAAATCCCCCGCTCCTGCAAAATCGGCACGACTTTTTCCACAAAATCCTTCACACCCTTTTGGCTGTCGGGGGCGAGCGAAAAGCCATCTGTCGCCCCGGCTTTAAACCACTTTTCCATAAAATCCGCCACGTCTTTTGCCGTGCCAACCACCACAGGGTGATAGTTAATCACGCCGTTTGCCAGCACTTCTTTGGGCGATTTGCCTTGTTTGATGAGCTCTACCGCCCTTGGCGAACGTGGGTCGTGCGGGTGCGGTGTCGCCTGATTTTGCAAGGCTTGAGGCAAAGGGGCGTTCAAGTCCAAACCGTGCAAATTCACGCCAATCATCGCCGATAAATAGCGGATTTGTCCGTAAAATTCGTCATCGCTCATAAAATCAATGAGCTGCATTCTGCGAGCCAACGCGTCTTCGTAGCTGTCGCCGATGGTGAACATAAATCCTGAAAACATATTGATGTCATCGGCATCTCTACCGTGTGCCATCGCACTTTGTTTTAGTACGTTGCGGTAGGCACGAGCTTCGTCAATCGTGAACGGATTGGCATACACACCACTGGCAAAGCGTCCCGCCAGCTCAATGCCTTCATGGCTTGGGCCCGCCTGAAAAATCGGCGGTTGCCCCTGCGGTGTGGCTGGGATTGGTAACGCCCCTTTGACTTGGTAATGCTTGCCCTTGTAATTGGCTGGTTTGATTTGGCTCATGTCCGCAAATACGCCTGACGCTTTGTCGGTGATGTAGGCACTCTCGCCAAAACCGCCCCACAAAGTCTGCACCGCTTCTACCATTTCGTGAGCCATCTCGTAGCGTGTGGCGGTGTCTGGTAGGGGCTTGTCGCCAAAGTTGTAGGCGGTCTCTTTTGTGCCTGTGGTTACCGCATTCCAGCCGACACGACCACTGCTTAATGTGTCCAGCGTTTTAAGCTGACGGGCTAGGTTGTAGGGCAAATTGTAGGTTGTGGAAAATGTCGCTACCATGCCGATTTTTTGTGTGGCGTAGGCGACCGCCGAGAGCATGACCATCGGTTCAAGCGGAAACGCAGGACTGCGTGTGCTGATGTCCGTCCCCCCGCCTGCTCCGCCAAAAGACGGCGTATCGGCGATAAACAGCGTATGGATTTTGCCTTTTTCAGCCGTTTTTGCCATCTGGACATAAAAATCCACATCGGTATAAGCCCGCTCGTTGCTGTCGGCAAGTCGCCACGACTGAAACTCTCCGCCATAACCTGAAACCAGTTGCAGGGCAAGTTTCATTTGTTTATTGGAATTATCAAGATAATCAGCCATGTTATTTCTCTCTTATGGTCAAGGTATGGGGTTATTATAGATTTTTATTTTTAAAATAAGAATGGCGAAAAATGGGAAGTTGGTTTTTGGATTTGGAAAGGTAATTTTTAGGTCGTCTGAAAATAAGAATGCCGTCTGAAATTATTTTCAGACGGCATTTAACATTACATAAACTTAACTTGTTCAAATTACTTAATTAAGCTGGTTGTGCTCCACCACGACCACGGTGAGCATTTATTCTATTATAAACACTAGACTCTTGCAGACCAAAAAACTTAGCAAGTTCTTTGCCATTATACCCTTTATCATAGAGGTCTTGAAGGATTGAATCTTGGTCTCTTCGTGGAAGGTTTGCAAACATAGAGACGGTTACTTCTTTGTGAATACCACCATTAAACATATTGAACATAAAAATATCTCGCAGGCTGTTAATTGATTTTCTTACTATACCATCAAAAAACAAAAAGTTCAATATCTTTCTAAAAATTTTTATGTAACTATATGTTTTTTAACAATTTTAATTTTATTATTGTAATGTTTTTTGAGAAACCTAGCTATTACATATTTACCATCACAAGCATGAATGGATAAATTTAAGATATTTTATTAGCAAAATCAGTAAAAATAACAATTTTTTGGAATTTAATTTTCAAATCTGGAAAGATAATATTTATACAGTATTAAACTAAAAAACACCGCTTTTATTTTAAAAAACGGTGTTTGTTTTTTATCTTATCCGACTACGATTTGAATTTCTTGGCAAACGCATCAAGTTTGCTTTGCACATCTGCTTTAAATTCATTGAACTTGTCCGCCCGTTCTTGGGCTTTTTTGGCTTTTTGGGCAGACTGCTCAATGTTTTGAGCGTCAATTTCGGCTTTGAGCTTATCGGCTACCGTATCTTGCACCGCCTGCAAATCCCAACGTGCGGTAACGGTGTCGTATTGCCCGAAAAATGCGTCCAAAGTGCTTTCGTCTTTTTCAAGTACCAACACCAAAATCACGGTATCGCCATCTTGCATTTTTTCAACGGTGCTGTACAAAAGTCCAACTTCGCCCAACGTCTCGGTTGCCCCAATCTGTGTGCCGAACAATGCTCCCAAAGAACCGCCGAGCAACATGCCAAAAGGGCCGCCCAAAACACCGACCGCCGAACCAATCAGCCCGCCTGTCAAGGCTTTGTTGCTGATTTCGGCATCAAAATCATGATTGTCAATCTGCGTAATCACGCCGTTTTCTTTTTTGAGCAGTAAGGCTTGGACGATGACGGTATCCGATGTCTGCTTGTAGGCTTTTAGCTCGCTAAACGCCTGAAAGGCTTGGGGTTGGTTGTTAAACAGTGTGGCGATAATATTGCGTTTCATCACAAATACTCCTATATCAGGGGGGGGGGGAATTTCAAATTGAATGTGTCAAGTTGATGATGTTTATTATAGATGTTTTAAGAAATTTATCTTGCTAAATGCTCCAAAATACTTGCCTAAAAGTCCAAATATGCTAAACTCATCAAAAAAGGATACGCCATGACCCCAAACACCCTAAATACGCTGTTACGCCATGCCGGACAACATGACAAGCTAAAACCAAGTGCGATTGAAAACATCAGCATCAATGTGGCAAAGCCCCCCATTTTAGTGGACACCTTAGCCGAGCATACTTTGCTTGCCTTTATCCTGTCGGGCGAGCAAGAGATATTTTTAGGAGAGCAGTGTTATGCGGTGCAGGCGGGCGATGTGCTTTTTGTGCCGTTTAATATGCCCATCAAAGTGCAATTCAAACTGGATAAAAGACCGCAATTTGTCAGTTTGAATTTGGCGTTGGACGAAAAATGGCTGGGCGAGATTATCCAAAAAATCCAAACCATAAACCATCACGCATCTTCATCAGGCGTGGCGATAACCAAGATAACCGCCCCTGTCCAAAACTGTCTTGCCCGTCTCATTGACCAGCTTGACGACCCCAACCTTGCCTTAGCAGAACTCTACAAACAAGAGCTGATGGTGCATCTGCTGTCCACATCGTTAGGGGCAAGCCTGGCGGCTTTTGTCAGCCAAGACAGTCATCTGCACAAAATCAAAAAAGCAAGCGACCATCTGTATGCCCATTTTGCCGATAAAATCACCGTGGCACAGCTCGCTGACTTATCGGGCATGGGCGAGTCTTCTTTTTATCATCATTTCAAGGCGGTAACGGGATTTAGCCCCTTGCAATACCAAAAACAACTGCGGTTAAATCACGCCAATTTTCTGATTTTGACAGAAAAACGCTCTGTCTCCGAAACGGCGTTTGCCGTGGGCTATGAAAGTCTTAGCCAGTTTAGCCGTGAATATAAAAGAGCCTTTGGGGTCAGCCCAAGGGACGATGTGGACAAAAACACCGCTTTTGGGTAAACGCACTATGGTTTAAAAAGCAAAATGCCGTCTGAAATTTATTTTTTTCAGACGGCATATTTACCTTAAAACAATCAAACCTTTACCACAATCTTGCCAATCTGCTGATTGCTCGCCATATATTCATGGGCGTTGACCATTTCATCAAAGGCAAACACCTTGTCAATTTCAGGCTTTAACCGACCGCTTGCCAGTCCGTCATACACAAACTTTTTGGCTTGTGCCAATTTTTCAGGAACGGTTGTGATTTCAAAGAGTTCATAGCCACGCACGGTCAAATGTTTGCCCAAAATCGGGAAAACCGGCACGGCGATGTCATCGTGGCTTAACGCCCCATAAATGATGTAGCGACCGTCTTGTGCCATGGCATTGATGATTTTGGCGGCTTCTTGTCCGCCCACAGGGTCAAACACCAAATTCACGCCTTTGCCGTTTGTAATTTCAAGGAGTTTGGCGGTTACATCGTCTTCGGTTGTCGCCACTACAAAATCCGCCCCTTTCTCCAAAAGCACATCGCCTTTGGCGTACGTGCGGGACAAGGCAATCACGTTTGCTCCCTGCATTTTGGCGATTTGAATACTTGCCAAGCCCACCGAACTTGTAGCTCCGCCCAATACGACAAAATCGCCTTTTTGCACCTTGCCAAATTCAATCAAACCGCCGTATGCGGTTACAAACATCATCCAACTGGCAGCCGCTTGCTCCATCGTCAGATTTTCAGGGTGCTTGACCACAGCGTGAACGGGCAAATTCGCCACTTCGCCATAAGTACCGTATTCGGTGAACATAAAGGACGGAATGACGCTCACTTTGTCGCCGATTTGAAATTCGCCAGCGTCATCACCGACCGCCACTACCACGCCAGCCCCTTCGTAGCCCATCGTGGCGGGGAACACAGGTTCAATCACATACGCCCCTTCACGGTACATCATCTCGGCACGGTTTAGCCCCAAAGCGTGCATTTGGATTTGCACTTCGCCCGATTTTGGGGCGGGGATTTGTACATCAACGATTTGCAGGACATCAGGCGAACCTGTTTTTGTAAATTGGATTTGTTTGGTCATTTTTTGTCTCGTCATAAAATGGAACGGGTATATTTTAATGTATTGAAATTAGGATAAGAATGGCGAAAAATGGGAAGTTGGTTTTCGGATTTGGAAAGATGATTTTTAGGTCGTCTGAAAATAAGAATGCCGTCTGAAAAATAAATTTCAGACGGCATCTGTTTTTTCATTCCCAAAAACCATTTCAATCAAAACCGTTTAAACGATTTTAAAAAATGACTAAGACTTTCCTTGTCTGATGCCAAAACCATCTTTCATTGACAAAAACATCAACCTTAAATTGACTGCTCCTGCTAACAGCTCCAAGCCTTGCAAGGTATAAAAGGCGGTGTCAAATTCGCCAGCGTTCGCCTTGTGGCACAGATAAAACGCACACGGCAACAGCACCAACAGCCCATTCATGGCAATCATCGGCATACGTTTTTTCTTGGCAAGGATTTTGGGGTGTTTGGATTTTGCCCCCATTTTCATACCGCTCGCCCCCGCCATCGCCATGCACATCATCAACAAAAACACGCCGTAAACAATCGTATTTTTGACCCAAATCACCGCATCTTGTGATAAAAAAATCTCGCTAATCAACGTACTTGTCCAAAAAACCCCAATCAGCAACGTGGCGGTCATCGCTGCAAATTTATGTATGGTGCGAAGGGTGTCTCGTGTCATGTTACTCTCCAAAAATATAGCAAGCTATGAAATTAAAAGTAGTATAGCACGCTATGAATTTATATAGCAAGCTATTTTTATGGTATAATGGTAAAAATTTTTATGACAGATTGTTTTACAAGGAAATTTTATGCAAAAAACAGCATCCGCAGGCTATTTGATGAACCACATCGCCCGCCAATTCGCCATTTTATTAAACGAAGGTTTAAGTCCTTTGGGGGTATCGCCCGCCCAATTTCCCATTTTATTGACCCTATGGGAAAAGGACGGGTTAAGTCAGCATGACCTTGTGGCAATCGCTGATTTAAAGCAAGCGACCATCGCCAACACGCTTGCCCGCATGGAGCGAGACGGCTTAATTGTGCGGACAGCCCACCCGACCGATGCCCGCAGTCGTGCCATCTGGCTGACCGACAAAGCCAAAGCGTTGCAAGAAAAAGCCACCGCCATCGCCCAAGCCATCAACCAAACGGCTTTATCGGTGCTGACGGACGATGAGCAGGTGGCGTTTATTGAAATGATGAATAAGGTCGTGGCACAGCAAAAAGTGATGATGAGAGAGAAGAGGTAAAACACCGCCATCATCACGATAAGCGGTGTTTGACTATTTATTTGGCACGCTCGCCAATCCATTCTGCGACATCATCATTGATTTTTTGTCCGCCTTTTTCAAGCATGAGCAAATGCCCAAAGTTGGGGTACAGCACCAAACTTTTATCGGCGGATTTGGTTTCGTTATAAAAATCAATGGCATCTTGTGGCACGACAAACAAATCATCATTACCGCTGATGAGCATCACAGGGGCGGTGAATTTATCATCATTGTCTTTGAGATATTGAATGCCTTCTTTAAAACTGTTGGGGAAAGAGACGGAGAATTTGTCAAGCATCAACGGGTCGCCACCCACCGACAGACCTTCGCCGTTAAAAGGTAAATTCAGCGTGGTCAAGGCAACCGAACCGCTGACAAAGCTGTCCTTTGGCTCGGGGCGTGGCAAATAGCCAAAATTCATCTGGTGATAACGCAAAACGCCCGCCGCCAAAATAAAGCCGTCCGCCCCTTCTGGATATTTGGTGCCGTACAGAGCTGCAATGTGTCCGCCCATGCTGTGCCCCAGCACAAAAACGGGCGTGTTTGGATTTTCACGTTTGGCTTTTTCTACGATTAGGCGTAAATCTTCGACCATTTCAAAATAGCTTTTGATGTGGATGCTGTCCCGACCGTCCGATTTGCCGTGTCCACGGTGGTCAAAGCGGTAAACGGCGATGCCGTTGTCGTTCATGGTTTTTGCCATGTCGCCGAACACGCCCGAATGGCTCGCCAAACCGTGTGAAATCACGAGAACGGCTTGGGGTTTGGTGCTGGGCATATCTTTTTGCAAATGCAAATTCAAGCCGTCAAGGGTGAGGATTTTTTGGGTAACCGGTTTGGCAACCCATTGTTGCGCGGCGCTATCGTGAGCATTTTGTGCTAAGGCCGAAGAATTTGCTGAAAATGCCAACGCCAATGCTAAACCGGTTTCATAATGTGTTTCATCGAATGCCCTTCTTGAAATGATTGAATAGGGTTTCAGTATAGGATTTTCAAATCCACAGATAAACAGCGATTTTTGAAAACGATGTTTTCATTTTTAAAACGGTTATTTTGCTGTTCAAATCGGCCGGTTGATATAGCCGTTTGAAATAGAAATAAGGCAAGGTGGCACGACCGCCGTGCACACCCGTACATCAGGAAGCCGGCAGCACTGTATTGTTTTTGATTTCAAACGACTATAAAAATGCCGTCTGAAAACCCTTTTCGGGCTTTCAGACGGCCTATTTTTGGATGATCAAAGACTTGGTTTAAACCGATTTACAAATCCACCGGTTGCCAGTCTTGCCCTTGAACAGGCGGCAGCCATTGGCCGCCTTGCTGACAAAAGCCCCACAGCATATCCGGAATGCCGTAGTGGTCGTCTTTCTGCGGGTCGAGCGTGCTGACAATCTGATCGTCTTGGCCGTTTTTCAGCAGCGTGCCAATGTTCGGATTAATCATCACGGCCTTGCCCAATGCGATAAATTCTGCAAAACCTGTGGCATAGGCTTCGCGGATTTGCCGGCCGCTGAGCAAGTTGCCCACGCCGATTAAAGGCAGGCGTCCGGCGATTCGGCGGTGAACCAGTTCCATGCGGGTCAGATTGGTGTCTGCACCACGACGGGCTTTTTTGCCGAAATCCCACAGCGAAATATGCAGATATTGCAACGGCTTATCGCACAATGCATCAATCAGGGCGAAGGTATCGGCCATGGTCAGTCCGTGTTCGCCCGGCTCTTCGGGTGAAAAACGGTAGCCGATGATGAAGTCGGGCTTTTGGTGTTTTTCACGCACTTTTACCACGGCATCGACTACCGCCAATGGGAATTTCAAGCGTTTTTCAAGGCTGCCGCCCCAAGCATCGGTGCGCTTATTGAATTCGCCCGAGAAAAACTGCTGAATCAGATAGCCGTTGGCACCATGAATTTCCACACCGTCGAATCCGGCCAAAATAGCCAATTCGGCGGCATTGGCAAACGCTTGAATCAGCGATAAAACCTCCTCTTCCGTCGCCGCTTTGGCACCGCTCGGTCCATGGTCGGACGGTGCAATCAATGCTTGGCCGTCGAGCAAATCTTTGACTGCTTCTTTACCGCCGTGATGAATCTGCAAAATGGCTTTGGTACCTTGATTTTGCAAGGTTTGGGCGAGCTGGTTCAGACCTGCCAAGTGACGCTCGTCGATGGCTTCGGGCTGACCGGCAAACGCTTTGCCGTTTTTCGTAACCAAGGTTGCTGCGGTGACAAACATGCCGATGTCGCCGGCACGGTTGCCGACAAACCGTTGCTCCTGTTCGCCCAAGGTACCGTCGGGATTGGAAGCAAAATGCGTCATCGGGGCGACTACCAGCCGGTTTTTGACGGTCACGTCGTTGTTTAAGGGATAAGGGGTGAATAAATCAGTCATAAATACCTCGTATTAAGTAAATTGCCGGTTTGATAATTTTGCAAAACTATATTTTTTACAATTTAATCAGAAAACTAAAATCATGGCAGGCCATGATGGATTCGATTTCGATGTTCAGGCGGATTGCGCCACAATTTTGCGCAACAATGCGGTTTCCTCCGCCGATAAATTCAGGCACGCGCCCATTTTTCCGGGAATTTCCACCGCTTGGTGTTCCAAGGCTCTGCCGTTGTCGGTCAGGCGGATGATGACGCTGCGTTCATCTTCAGTGCTGCGCGTGCGCTCAACCAATTCTTTGGCCTGTAAGCGTTTCAGCAGCGGCGTGAGTGTGCCGCTGTCGAGATGCAGCTTTTCGCCCAACTCGCCCACGCTTTGTTCGCCGTGTTCCCACAACACCAGCATAACCAGATATTGCGGATAGGTTAAATCAAGCGCTTGCAGGAAAGGCGTATAGCGGCGAGTGATTTCTTTGGATAAAGCGTAAAGCGGAAAACACAATTGGTTTGAAAGTTTGAGTTGCTCGTACATGACAATAAGTATAAGTGAAATGATGGTTATTCTATCACATTATTATATTGCGCAAAATTTAATTTTCAAAAACCTCAGGCCGTCTGAAATTTTTCAGACGGCCTCATCATTACCAATGCAATACCGCACTCTCTTCAACCGGCACACGCCCCAAATGCGTTTTGTTCTGCTGCGCGTCCCAATCCGGATGGCCGAAGGCAATGCCGTGCAGCAGTTTGTAATCATCGGATACGCCTAATTCGCGGCGGATGTCGTCGGCGAACAAACCTAAAAACAGCATCGGAATGCCGCCGAAGCCGCGGGCGGTCAGCGACAATAAAAAGGTTTGCGAATACATGCCCATATCGGCGGCGATGTTGACATCGTGATTGTCCACCGTTGGCATAAACAAAAACGCCATATGCGCCGCGCCGTAGCCGGTAATGTTTTGCTCGATTACCGGCTGGCGGCCGGCTTTGTCTTCGCGCGGCACGCCAAAACTGGTTGTAAAAACATGGGCATATTGGTTGCGCCAACGCGGTTCGTAAATACCGGTGAATTTGCTTTGGTCGAACTCGAAATCCGGGCTGAATTTGCCTTCATGAAAACGCTCGCCGATAACTTTGTGCAAACGCCGCAAGGTTTCGCCCGAAGCAATATGCACCAGCCAAGGCTGGGTATTACAGGCCGAAGGCGCGTTTTGCGCATCGGCCAGGATTTGCCTGATTTCCGCCTCGGTCATTTCGGTCGGCAGAAATTTGCGGATAGACTGGCGGGTTTTAACGGTGGTTTCAAAATCTAACATGGCGTTCTCTTTATCGGATCATGCAACGGTATCCAGTTTATTTTATTGAAAACAAAATAAGAACCGCCTAAAATGGAAACCTGCATTCCATAAACGGAAATATCATGAACCTCAACGCCTTACGCCTTTTCGTTGCCGTCGCACAAGACGGCAGCCTGTCCAAAACATCCGAAAAATCGGGCATCCCGATTGCCACCATCAGCCGCCAAATCAGCGAGCTGGAAAAATCCCTGAATATCCAATTGTTTGACCGCTTCAAATCCGGCGTGAAGCCGACGGCGGCGGGGCAGCGGCTTTACGAACAAGTCTATGTCAGCATAGATAATCTGGCCAATGCCGAGCAGGTATTGTTTGCCGAACAAGGCCGTCTGAAAGGCTTATTGCGGATTTCCGCCCCGCCCGGCTGCACGCCCGTATTGGACTGGATTGCCGAATTCCAAACGCAGTTTCCTTTCATTCAGGTGCATTGCACCATGACCGACCGCCTGCTCGACATGACCGCCGACGGTATCGACGTGGCCTTCCGCATGGGCGAATTGCACGGCGACAGTTTCATCGCCAAAAAAGTGTTGTCGGTCGGTTCGAAATGGGTGGCGCACCCCGATTTGCTCGCCCAATACGGTACGCCGCAAACCTTAGACGAATTGGCCGCCCTGCCCTTGGCCGGCTGGGCGCGAAACGGCGAAAACCTGCTCAAAGTGACGGTGGGCAAACAGGCGCATTTTCTGCCCTACGTATTTGCCTGCAACGAAAGCTCGGCCTTGGAATACATGGCTGTCGCAGGCAAGGCGGTGTGCCAGTTGGCCGATTACTCGGCCGACCGGGTCATCACGCAGCACGGTTTGACGGAAGTGTTGGCCGATGTGGATTTTCCAACTTACGACGTGTCGATGATTTATGCGGCGCACCGCTATCCGTCCAGCATCGTGCGGGCATTTGTCGAATTTGTCGGGCAGCGGATTGAGGCCGTCTGAACTTTACACACCCATCCCACGAGACGGTTTTTCAGACGACCCGGATGGGTCTATAATATGAAAACAATTTTTCCGATCCACAAATCCGTAAAGGAATCAAAATGTTTGGTATCACTAAAGAACAAGTGCTGGACGCTTTTACTTTCCGCTCCGCCTGCCGCTATTACGATCCCGAGCGCAAAATCAGCGATGAAGATTTCAATTATCTGCTGGAACTGGCGCGCCTGTCGCCAAGCTCTGTCGGCTCCGAGCCGTGGAAATTTCTGGTCATCCAAAGCCCTGAATTGCGTGAAAAACTGAAGCCGTTCAGTTGGGGCATGGCGCGGCAGCTGGATGCGTGCAGCCATTTGGTGGTGTATCTGGCGAAGAAAAACGCCACTTATGATTCGGCCTTTCTGCGCGCCGGTTTGGAAAAGCGCGGCCTGACCGACGAGCAAATGGCCAAAAGCGTGGCCATTTATGAAAATTTCCAAAAACACAACATCGACATCTACGGCAGCGAGCGCGCCCTGCTCGACTGGACCGGCAAGCAGACCTACATCGCCCTGGCCAACATGATGACCGGCGCGGCTTTGGTCGGCATCGATTCCTGCCCGGTGGAAGGCTTCGATTACAAGGAAGTGAACCGCATTTTGGCGGAGGAAGGTTTGTTCGACCCTGCCGAATGGGGCGTATCGGTGGCGTGTACCTTCGGCTACCGCGCCAAAGAAATCACCCACAAATTCCGCCGTCCGCTGGACGAATTGGTGACTTGGGCGAAATAAACCACGGTATGGCTTTGAGGCCGTCTGAAAATATTGCACGATATTTTCAGACGGCCTTTTGTTTCCTTTAAAGAAAGCAATCGTTTCGTACAACCGGATTGTTTTCTTCAAAATAAGCCCTATAATCCTTTCATCATTCCCATAAAATCAAGGAACACCATGCGCACCATTCGACAAATCTACCAAGCACCGCCGAAACATTGGGTGGGCGACGGCTTTTACGTGTCGCCGCTGTTTTCGCATATGGACGAAGTCAGCAAACACACCAGCCCGTTCCTCATGCTCGATTACGGCGTACCGACCGAATTTTCCCCCAATTCCGGCGCACCGCGCGGCGTCGGCGGTCATCCGCACGCCGGTTTCGAAACCGTTACCGTCGCGCTGCAAGGCGAAGTGGCACACCGCGACAGCTCGGGCGGAGGCGGGATTATCCGCGAGGGCGATGTGCAGTGGATGACCGCAGGACGCGGCATCGTGCATGAAGAATTCCACAGCAAAGATTTCAGCGAACGCGGCGGCGTGTTGGAAGAATTGCAGTTTTGGGTCAACCTGCCGCGCGAATTCAAAGAAACCGCGCCCGAATACCAAGCCCTGCCGAAAGAAACCATACCGGTGGTAAAACACGGCGATGCGGCAGTCCGGCTGATTGCGGGCGAACTCAACGGCATCAAAGGCGCGGCGCGCACGTTCAGCGAAATCAATTTGTGGATGATGGATGTGCCTGCCCGAGGCCGTGCCGAGTTTGAGCTGCCCGCCAATCACAATGTGATGCTGGTGCTCCTGCGCGGCGATGCGGCGGTCAACGGCAGCATGGTCAAACCGACGGAATTGGTAACGTTTGAAATCGAGAGCGGCAAGGTTTGCATACAGGCGCAGGACGAAGATGTGAAACTCGCCTTGTTCGGCGGCGTGCCGATTGACGAGCCGGTGGTCGGTTACGGCCCGTTCGTGATGAACACGCGAGAAGAAATTCTGGAAAAAATCCGTGCGTTTAAAGCAGGCGAATTCGGCTTGATCGATTAATCCGAAGCAAAGGCCGTCTGAAAAATAATTTTCAGACGGCCTGTTTATCGGATTTCCTGCCTATGCCTTGCGGTAACGCCAAATCAGGAAAACGCCGGCCAGCGTCTGCAAAGCCAGCCAGCCGAACGCCAAAGTCAGGTTGCCGAACGATTCGGTAAAATCGGTCGGCAGATGACGGCTCCAGTGCGGATTGGCATCGACTAAAGAAAAACCGCCGACCGTCGCCCACATTGCCAAGGCCGACAGCAGCAGCGTCACACCCAAAGCATACACACGGCGCGCCTTCACCGCCCACATGCCCAAAAGCAGCAGCACCAGCGCAACCACCGCCACCATCCCCAACAGCATACCGCGGATGTCGGCCAGAATATCGAAAAACAGCAGCATATCCGCCATCATCAGCACCCAGCCGCCGACAACCAGCAGACACACGCCGAAAAAAGTCCGCATCATTCACTCCCAAGCTTGTATTATTGTACGCCCGCCGCCATTTTCGGCATGAAGCCGCCGGAGGCGTAAACGGAGACGAACCATTCATCCCATCAGCATCAGATTCTATATCAAACCGTAAGGTAATCCAATCATGACAACAAAATTATTACAGGCATTTTTACACACGCATATTCCGGCCACCGCCGCGCTCGGGATTCAGGTGCTCGAAGCCGACCGCGAACACATTGCCCTGACCATGCCCCACACCCCGAACCGCAACCATAAGAACACCGCCTTCGGCGGCTCCATCGCCTTGGGTGCCACGACCTGCGGCTGGGCCTTGGTCCACTGCCACCTGCCCGAAGCCCAAGGCAATATCGTGATCCAGCAGGGCGAAACCCGATACCTGCGCCCTGCCCGCGGCGATTTGACCATCAAAACCCGTCCCGTTGCCGCCGAGAGCTGGCGGCAGATGAACGAAATGTTTGCCCGACGCGGCAAAGGCAAAGTGGTGCTGGAAATCGATGTCTTTTCCGAAGGCGAACCGGTGGCCGTGTTTACGGGAAAATTTGTGGCGTTGAAAGACTGAGGCCAAAACCTTTGCAAGATTGAGGTTAAATCTGAAAATCTATTTTCGTCATGAGCTGCGCAAGTCCACTGCGCTGCTCCCGCGTAGGCACACTACTGTCCGGAATAAATCCGAGAGGCCGTCTGAAAACCTGAAAAGTTGATATTTTCAGCATTTTCAGCTTCTGTATGACTCGAAATCAGCAGCGTTTGGGCTGCTGCAATCTGCGCCCTCTCCTGCGCTTAGCGCGGGGGAGGGTTGGGGAGGGGGTGATGTTTCGCAGAAACATTAAAATCTGCTGAAACTCAGGCAAAATGTACTTCTGCGAAGTACCACCCCCATCCTGACCTTCCCCCGTGCCGTGCGCAGAGGAAGGGACAGATTGCAGGAACTTCAAAATTTACTGTCGGAACCGAAGCAGTTTTGCGGAATCAGTGTTTGCTGACTATCTGATATTTCGAAATTTCATTTTTTGCTGAAATATAAAACCGATAACATTTTGATATTTAATCAACATTTATTCCGGACAGTAGTTCGCCTGCGTAGGGACAGCGAAGCGGACTTGCGCAGCTCATGACGAACATAGATTTTCAGGTTTCCGCTGAGTTTTGAAAGCACTCAGGCCGTCTGAAAACCTGTTCCGGATTTTTGACACACAAAAAGGCCGTCTGAAAAAATATTTTTCAGACGGCCTTTGGATTTACCCGACGCTTCAATCGATCGGCGGCGTATAGCTGCCCGAGGCAATCGCATCTTTAATGCGCTCTGCTTCGGCCTGCACTTGCGCCAACAGTTTTTTCACGTTTTCCAGCGTGGCAATCGGGCTGAGCAGGGTCATTTTCAGCGACTGTACGCCGTTTACCTTGGTCACGCCGATGTTGGCTTCGCCGCGTGCGAACAGTTCGTCGGCGACGTTTTGGTTCAGGCTGTCGATGTATCCGGCCGGATAGCCTTGGGGATTCACGCGGAACAGAATTGAGGCGAACTGCGGCGCGAGCGTCATTTCCAAGCCTTCGGCGGCATTGATGTACTGCTCGACCTCTTTCGCCAGCTTGATGCCGTTGTCGATAATCGAGCCGTACAGCGTTTCACCCAAAGCTTCGATGGTGAGCCACAGTTTCAAGGCATCGAAACGGCGCGTGGTTTGCAGCGATTTCGATACCAGATTCGGCACGCCGTGTTCGGCATCGTAGGCGGAATTGAGGTATTCGGCTTCGTAATGGATGAAGCGGAAATCCTCCTCGTTTTTCAGCAAAAACGCGCCGCAGGAAATGCTTTGGAAAAAGTGCTTGTGGAAATCGAGCGTGACCGAATCTGCCGATTCGATGCCGTCAATCATGTGGCGGAACTCATTGGAAAGCAGCAGCGCGCCGCCCCATGCGGCATCGACATGCACCCATGCGCCGTGGCGGTCGGCTTCGGCGCGTACGGCTTTCAAATCGTCAATCGCACCGGCATCGGTCGTACCCGCCGTCGCCACCACGCAGGCAATGATTTTGCCCTCGGCAGCCAAGCGGTCGAGCGTTTGCGCCAAAGCGGCGGTATCGATTTGGCCGTAGCGGTTGGTCGGCACCGTCACCACCGACTGAAAACCCATGCCCATCATTGCCATGTTTTTCTGCACCGAAAAATGCGCGTTTTCCGAGCAGACCACTTTCACTTTTTGCAGCGCATCAGGCGGCAGGCCCTCGCGTTGCACGCTCCATTCGAGGCCGTCTGAATTTTTCCAATGCTTGGCAATGCAGGCATCGCGTGCCAGCAATACGCCCATTAGGTTGGACTGCGTGCCGCCGGACGTGAACACGCCTGCCGTGCCTTTTCCGTAGCCGAGTTTCTGCCGCAGCCAATCAATCATCTGCACTTCCATCAGCGAGGCCGCCGGGCTTTGATCCCACGAATCCATCGATTGGTTGGCGGCGTTAATCAACACTTCCGCCGCCTGGCTGGCGACTAAGGTCGGGCAATGCAGATGCGCCAATGAATGCGGGTGATGCACTTTCAGGCTGTTGTTCAAAAACGATTCCACCGCGCGCTGCAAAGCATCCTGCAAGCCCAAACCGTTTTCAGACGGCCTGAACGACACTTTTTCGCGCAATTGGCGGATGCTGCCGCCGGTGTACATTTTGTCTTCGTTCAGCCATGCCGCCACCGCTTTGACCGCCTCATTCATCGCCGCCTGATAATCGGCCACCGATTGCGGATGACTGCACAGCAGCGCGCGTTGGTGTTGCGTCAAATCTGCCATTATGCGCCCCGCACTTTCTTCAGCGCGTCGGCCACCGACAGGCGGAAGCGGCGCAAAAATTCTTCGCTCTCTTCACGGCTGATAATCAGCGGTGCTAATATGCGCACGACAGTTCCGTTGCGGCCGCCGCGCTCCAGCAGCAATTTGTTGGCAAAGCAGGCTTTTTGGATTTCCGCCGCCAATTCGGCATCGGCGGGCAGCGAACCCATATGGTCGGCGGGTTGGCGTTCGTCCACAATCTCGATACCGATCATCAGGCCGCGGCCGCGCACGTTGCCGATGCAGGGAAATTCCTGCGCCAGCTTTTTCAGTTCGGCTTGGATAAAGTCGCCGCGCGCTTTCGCATTGCCCGCCAAATCCTGTTCGCGCATCACGCGCAGGGAGGCCAATCCCGCAGCCATCGCCAACTGGTTGCCGCGGAACGTGCCGGTATGCCCCGCAGGTTGCCATGCGTCGAATTCCTTCTTAATCGCCAACACCGCCAACGGCAGGCTGCCGCCGACCGCTTTCGACATAATCACGATGTCCGGCTCGATGCCGGCGTGTTGGAAGGCGAACATTTTGCCCGAGCGGCAGAAGCCGGCCTGCACTTCGTCCACAATCATCAAAATGCCGTGTTTGGCGGTAACTTCGCGGATTTTTTGCAGCCATTTTGTCGGACCGGCCACCACGCCGCCCTCGCCCTGAATCGCTTCCAAAATCACGGCGGCGGGTTTCACCACGCCGCTTTCCACGTCTTCGATGAAGTTTTCAAAATAATAAGTCAGCGCGTCAACGCCCGCTTCACCGCCGATACCCAGCGGACAGCGGTATTCGTGCGGATACGGCAGAAACTGCACGCCCGGCATCAGGTTTTGCACCGCGTTTTTCGCGCTCAAATTACCGGTCAAAGCCAGCGAACCTTGCGTCATGCCGTGGTAGCCGCCGGAAAAGCTGATGACGTTGCCGCGTCCGGTAAAGGTTTTCGCCAGTTTTACCGCCGCTTCGGTGGCATCTGCGCCGGTGGGACCGGTAAATTGCAGGCGGTAGTTTTCTTTGCCGCCGGGGAAATGTTCCAGCAGCGCTTCGGAAAACGCGTCTTTCAAAGGCGTGGTGATGTCCAGCGTGTGCAAAGGCAGGCCGCTGGCCAAAGTGTCTTGAATGCTTTTGATGATTTCGGGGTGGTTGTGTCCCAAAGCCAATGTGCCGGCACCGGCCAAACAGTCGAGGTATTCATTGCCCTCGACGTCGGTCACCCAACAGCCCTGCGCTTTGGCAATCGCCAACGGCAATTTGCGCGGATAGCTGCGGACATTGGATTCCATCTCGTTCTGACGGGTTAAATAATGCTCATTGGTAGCATGGGAAACAGGATTTACGGGAGTAACGCTCATATCAGATTACCATCTCGGATAAGGGTTAGCGGGCTGGAAAATAACAATCGCCCTGAAAGAACAGGTTTTACCGTGCGGTAAAACCCCCACAACGGGTGCTAACAGCACAAAGCTGCGCACCCCATGCAGTACGCGGTCTCGAATAGCTGCCCGCCGCCCGTTATGACCACGGGTTAAACGGCGGCAACTAAAAAGAAAAAACGCCCGGAATCGGCAAAACCGACCCGTAGCGTACTGGCAAGTGGCGCAATGATACACCTTCTGGCAAAAAAGGAAAGTATTTTTTCAGCTCTTACTTCAGATTAATGCCCAGATGAACTCCTTCTGATTGCGGACGGAAGCGGATAACAGAAAGAAGCGACACCAAAGCCACAGTAATCCCCGTCATTTCCATTCCTTCTTCAATAGTCACCAAAAGCTGGTAATAGATATTTTCTCCGAAACGGTAAGCCCACAAGCCCGACAGTATTTCCATGCCCAAGGCTCCGGTCAGAAAAATCGCCGCACTCGCCACGATGCCGCGCGCCGCTTTCGAAGGCAATTGACGGATAAAATTCACCAACGACAAACCCACCAGCGTGCTGACAATCAGCCCGGGCACCACCCACAAAAAATGCGCCAAAACCGGTATGTTGCTTTGAATGCTGCCGAGTGCCAACTGACCGAACAATGCCAAACTTTCATGAACCTGCGCAATCTCGTCCAGCGACGCCGACAGCGAAACGGCGGCAAGCAGCAAACCTCCGCGCCAAAAAACCGGCTTGTTCCGCCCAAGCACGGCAATCATCAGGGAAACCACCGCCATCATCAACCATAGGCTGCTGGTGTACCAGGTCGGCAGGCTCGATTCGACATTGACACCCGAAAACCGGTAGAGTCTGGCCAGCACTTTCCCTTCTAAATTTTGCACCGAAAGAGGATGGCTGATCAAATAAGCGCCAAAGCTGGAAAGGCAGACAAAGATATTGAAGCTGCACAAAGTCCATAAAATACGGCGTAAGAAAGGATTGTCCGGTTCCGAAACGGGTTTGGGCAATGTCATGAATGGTTCCTAAAATTTCCGACTGTCAAGATAATGGATACATGCTCTTAAGATAATCCGCTGCCATAACGGCTATGCGCTGAAGCCTGCAGATACTGGCTTTAGCCATCATCATTTTTGCTGATGGCCGCACTGCCGCTAATAATGCCGTGCCGGCGGTTTATCTGTATCGCTTAAAGACCTGTTTTATCGGAAATAGTTCAGGCCGTCTGAAAATTTCAGACGGCCTGTTAGATTTAAATCAAAACATTCGTGATATTAATGTTCGTGACCGCAAGCGCATTTCATGTCAATCACCATGCGGCCAGTAATTTTGCCTTCGCGCATTTCCTGGAAAATGGCCGGCGCATCGTCAAGCGGACGCAATTGCACTTTCGGCACGACCAAACCTTCCGCACCGAATTGGAACGCTTCGGCCAAGTCTTGGCGCGTGCCCACCAGAGAACCGACCACTTCTATACCGTCCAGCACCAAACGCGGAATCGACAAATCCATAGACTCGGGCGGCAAGCCGATGGCTACCACGCGGCCGCCTGCGCGTACGGCGTCGACCGCCGAATTAAACGCAGCGGATGATACGGCGGTCACAATCGCCGCATGTGCGCCGCCCACTTTTTCCTGAATCACTTTGGCCGCATCTTCTTTGTTCGGGTTAATCACCAAATCCGCACCGCTTTCTTTGGCAAAAGCCAGCTTGTCGTCATTGATGTCGATGGCGATCACGTGCGCGCCAAATACTTTTTTCGCATATTGCACGCCCAAGTTGCCCAAACCGCCGGCACCGTACACGGCAATCCATTGTCCCGGGCGGACATTCGATACTTTCACACCTTTGTAAGTGGTAACGCCCGCGCAGGTAATCGAACTGGCTTGCGCTGGATCCAAACCCTCCGGCACTTTTACCGCGTAATCGGCGGTCACGATACAGTGCGTCGCCATGCCGCCGTCGGCGGTATAGCCTGCGTTCAATACGGTGCGGCACAAGGTTTCGCGACCCGTGTTACAGTATTCGCACGAGCCGCAGCTTTCGAACAGCCACGCAATGCTCACACGGTCGCCGACTTTCAGGCTTTTCACATCGTCAGCCACCTGCGCGACTTTACCGATACCTTCGTGACCCAAAACGCGACCCGGTTTTTCGCCGTAATCACCGGCCGCAACGTGCAGGTCGGTATGGCACACGCCGCAATATTCCACCTCTACCAAAGCTTCACCCGACTCCAGCGGACGGATGTCGCGCTCTACGACTTCTACATCACCTTCAACAGCTTGATTCACTACCACTGCACGCATTTTCATGGCAACACTCCTTGTTTGGCTCACTGATAGAATTGCATCGAATAGAGATAACGGGATGGAGCGGATAAAGTCATTCATCAATTAATCATCCGAATGAAAACTACCTGACCGCTTCACCACGATTCAAGTATGTACCGCAGAGCAGGTTTCGTCAATACCGTATGTTGTTGAATTTTTTAAATTTGTTATAACATAACAAGTAATTTGGAAATGGATGGACACGCCGTCTGAAAACCGTTTGTCCCGAATGAAAATGAACGAATATTTTCAGACGGCCTGTCGGGGCAACCGCTTTGTCTGACAGGACGAACCTGCCGGCGAATTGTTTCGGCAGCCGGGCAATTCATAATTCTTTGCATTTTTAACGCTTGAACTGCCCGGCAAAAAATACTATGCTAACCCTTGAGCATTCCGCTTACAGCCGACTACAACGGCTAAAACCCACAGGAGACAGCATCATGGCAAAAGATTTAAACGTTTTTGACAAAGAATACGGTTTGTTGATCAACGGCGAGTGGACCAAAGGCAGCGAAGGCAGATTATTGACTTCTACCAATCCGGCCAACGGCGAAGAGTTGGCTAAATTCGTTGATGCCAGCGATGCCGACGTGGATGCCGCCGTAGCCGCCGCGCAGGAAGCGTTCAAAACGTGGAAAAAAACCACCGTTGCCGAACGTGCCGCCATTCTCAACCAAATCGCCGACGTCATCGACGAAAACGCCGAACTGTTTGCCTTGCAGGAAACACTCGACAACGGCAAACCCATCCGCGAAACCCGTGCCGCCGACATCCCGCTGGCTTCCGACCACTTCCGCTATTTCGCCGGCGTGATTCGCGGCGAAGAAGGCACGGCCACCCAACTGGACGAAGAAGATTTGTCGCTGGTATTGCGCGAGCCCATCGGCGTGGTCGGCCAAATCATTCCGTGGAATTTCCCGTTCCTGATGGCCGCGTGGAAAATCGCTCCCGCCCTGGCCGCCGGTTGCACCATCGTATTGCACCCGTCTTCCAGCACTTCCCTGAGCCTGTTGTCTTTCGCTCAAAAAATCAACCACTTACTGCCTAAGGGTGTGTTCAACGTGATTACCGGCAAAGGTTCGAAATCCGGCGAATACATG
Source organism: Neisseria sp. CCUG12390 (assembly GCF_047837985.1). Taxonomy (GTDB): domain Bacteria; phylum Pseudomonadota; class Gammaproteobacteria; order Burkholderiales; family Neisseriaceae; genus Neisseria. The sequence continues at coordinate 1,099,606 of NZ_CP181244.1, read as the reverse complement.
CTGCACCACAAAGGCTTCAACAAACTGGCCTTTACCGGTTCGACCGAAGTCGGCCGCCGCATCGGTATCGCCGCCGCCGAAATGCTGATTCCGGCCACGCTGGAACTGGGCGGCAAATCGGCCAACATCTTCTTCGACGACATGCCGTTCGACAAAGCCCTCGAAGGCGCGCAAAAAGGCATTCTGTTCAACCAAGGCCAAGTGTGCTGCGCCGGTTCGCGCATCTTCGTACAGGAAGGCATCTACGACAAATTCGTCGCCGCGCTTGCCGAAGAGTTCAAAAAAGTCAAAATCGGCCTGCCTTGGGAAGACGACACCCAAATGGGCGCACAGGTCAACGCCGCCCAAATCGAAACCATCACCAAATACGTGAAAATCGGCGAACAGGAAGGCTGCCGCATCATTACCGGCGGTAAAAAAGTCGAAGGCGAACTCGCTTCGGGCGAATTCTACGAGCCGACCCTGATTGCCGCCGACAGCAACGACGCGCGCGTATCGCAGGAAGAAATCTTCGGCCCCGTAGCCACCGTGATCAAGTTCAAAACCGAAGAAGAAGTCATCAAAATGGCCAACGATTCGGAATATGGCTTGGGCGGCGGCGTATGGAGCAAAGACATCAACCGCTGTCTGCGCGTATCGCGCGCCCTCGAAACCGGCCGCGTTTGGGTAAACTGCTACAACCGCCTGCCCGCACACGCCCCGTTCGGCGGCTACAAAACCTCGGGCATCGGCCGCGAAACCCACAAAATGATGCTGGCTGCGTACACGCAGGTGAAAAACATCTACATCTCCACCCGCGAAGAGCGCGAAGGCATGTATTGATTTAATGCTTTAAACGCGTAAACAAAGGCCGTCTGAAAATTTTCAGACGGCCTTTGTTGATTGCCGCTTTATCAATTGGCGGCATTGGGATATTGTGCTGATGCTGATTTCCGTCGTTCACCAACAAAAAACCGCTATTCGCGCATGAGCAGAAACAGCGGTTTTCCAAGTATTGTTTTATCAACCCCGAACCGACTAGCGGAAAAAATCCCCCATACCGGCAGGCAGGCCTTGGGTAAACGCACCCATGGTTTTGTTGCTGGTTTCTTCTGCTTTGGCGGACGCGTCGTTTACCGCCGCCAAAATCAAATCCTCCAGCATTTCTTTGTCGTCCGCCGCTTCTTTAATCAAATCTTCGCTGATTTCCAGCTTGCGCACCACATGCGCGCAAGTCATGGTCACTTTGACCAAGCCGTTGCCCGCCTCGCCGTTTACCTCGGTTTCGGCCAATTTGGCTTGGGCTTTTTTCATGTTTTCCTGCATCTGCTGGGCCTGTTTCATCAGCCCGCCTAATCCGGCTTTTCCGAACATCGTATGCTCCTATCTGCATGTATGAAAAATTATCGAGAACGCATCGTATCAGGTTTTGCCCCTGCTTGCACGGACTGATGCGTGAAAAATATCCGAAGCCGTCTGAAAACATGATTTTCTTTCCGGTATGTTTTCAGACGGCCTGTCCGGAATTGATTTTCCGCATTATTTTGGCGGTTCGTCGGCCTGCTTCAATTCCAGCGTATCCGGCAGCCATTGCGCTTCGAAAACCTGCACAATCTGCCGCGCGGTCGGATCGGCATCCAGCAAATCCTGCGCCTGCTGGCGGCCTTCTTCCTGCAAACGCCGGCGGCGCATGGTCGGCGTTTCCCAGCCTTTATCGTCCTGCCACGGCCGGGTTTGCAGCTTCAGCGGCAAATTGTAGGCCGCCGCCAAGACATTTCGGATTTTGTCCAAACGCTCTTTGTTGGCGGTGGCTTTGGCTTCGCCGGTCAGCGATAAGGTCATCAAATGCCCGTCGCCGTCGTAATCCACCCATGCGGCGTGTTGCGCCAGCATTTGCGCGGCGCCCAGCTTTTTGGCGAAACGCTGCACCAAATCCGCCCAATTTTCCGGTTTAAAATCAGGCAATGCGGCAAATTGCGGTTCTTCCTCTTCCTCACCGTCTGCCTCGGCCTGTCCGCCTGCTGCGGGCGGCAGCGGTTCTTGTTCCGGACTTGCATCAGAATAAGAAGCCTCTTCTTCATATTCGGATTCAAAATATGGCGGCGGAACCTCTTCTTCATATCCTCCGTTTTCAGACGGCACGTCAGGTTCGCGGAATGCCGTCTGAACATTTTTCCCCCGACTTGCCGTTTGTACGCCATCCGTCGGTCTGCTGTCAGCAGGCGGTTCGTCCGAATATGCGGCATCTTCCATTGAGGCCGTCTGAATATCGGAAACTTGCTGAGACGGAACGCTTCCGCTTTGGTTTGCCTGTGTTTCGATATTCTGCAAGGCGGCGGACGGTTCAGGATGAACCGAGGCCGTCTGAAACGAATCGGGTTCTGCCGTTTCATCAACCGGCTGCGCTTCCCACGGCGGAACATCTTCCGCTGGCGGCATATTTTCAGACGGCATGACGGCATCGGCAGAGGCCGTCTGAATCTGAACGTCGGTTTTATGTACAGACGGCATCGGCACCGACAACGGCTTTTTTGTGGCGGTTTCCTTGTGTGCGGCTTCCTGCAATTGCGTGTGGTCGATGACATCGTTCACACCGTGGGCTTGTGCGGCCAACGGCGCAAACGCCAGCATACGCAGCAATGTCATCACGAATCCGGCGTATTCGTCGGGCGCAAGGCTCAAATCCTGTTTGCCATGAATCACGCATTGGTAATACAGCTGAATCTGCTCGCCGCTCATGGCTTGGCTCAATGCCAGCAAAACTTCCCGCTCGGGATCGTCGTTTGCCACCGCCGACGGCACGGCCTGAATCAGAGCCAAGCGTTGCAGCAGCATGGCCAGCTCGCTCAATGCGCTGTCAAAACCGATCGCGCGCGCAGCCATTTCCTGCGCCTTGTTCAACAAGGCTTCACCGTCTTGATTCACCGTGCTTTGCAGCAGTTCGTAAAGGTAGCGTTTATCGACCGCGCCAATCATTTGGCGCACGTCTTGTTCGGCCACATTGCCCGAACCCATCGCAATCGCCTGATCCAACAGACTTAGCGCATCGCGCATCGAACCTGCCGCCGCGCGTCCCAACAATTGCAAAGCCGTGGTTTCATAAGGAATATTTTCGCTGTCCAGCACATGCGCCAAGTGATCGGCCACCTGCTGCGTGGTCATGTTGCGCAGCACGAATTGCAGGCAGCGGCTCAATACGGTAATCGGCACCTTATGCGGATCGGTGGTTGCCAAGATGAATTTCACATGCTCGGGCGGCTCTTCCAGCGTTTTGAGCATGGCATTGAACGCGCTTTTCGACAGCATATGCACTTCGTCGATGATATAGACTTTGTATTTCCCCGCCGTCGGCGCATATTGCGCGTTTTCCAAGACTTCGCGGATATTGTCGATACCGGTGTTGGAAGCCGCGTCGATTTCCAGCAAATCGACATAGCGGCCGGCATCGATTTGGGTACAGCTTGGGCACACGCCGCACGGTTCGCCGTGATCGGCATGTTCGCAGTTCAGGCTTTTGGCCAAAATACGGGCGATGGTGGTTTTGCCCACACCGCGCGTGCCGGTTAAAAGATAGGCATGGTGCAGGCGGCCTTCGTCCAAAGCGTTGCGCAATGCTTTGACAACGTGTTCCTGGCCGACCAAATCGGCAAATGTTTTCGGACGCCATTTACGGGCAAGCACTTGATAAGCCATGTCTTTTCTCTGCTGAGTAATGATGAGGCCGTCTGAAAACAAAAATCTTTCAGACGGCCTGTTGAAAGATGGTGCATTTTAACATTTTTGCCGGATAAACGTGCAAATGCGCTGTCTGCGGCGAAACAAAAGCCACTTTGTTACAGGCACAAAGTGGCTTTCGCCATGGACTGAATCACAAACCGGCGGCCCCGACCGCATTGGCAATGTCGCGCACAGCGGTGACATACATGCGGCTGTTGTTGTATTTCCAGACGCTGTAGAAATTATTCAGCCCCAGATAGTATTCGTACACACCCGGACTGGTTTCCAAACGGTACAACACCGCTTTTTCATTGTCGGCCACATGCGTTTGCGGCACGACGCCCAAGGCTTTGAAATCGGCTACGGTACGGGTCAGCGCGGTTTTCTCATCGATAATCGCCTGCAAATGCGGCGTAATCGTCAGGCTGACCGGCACCACCATCTTACCGCCGGTCTGCCAACCGTGTTCCTTCATATAATTGGCAACCGAAGCGGCCACATCGCCGATGTTGTTCCAAATATCGCGACGTCCGTCGCCGTCATAATCCACCGCCCATTTGCGGAAACTCGACGGCATAAACTGCGGCATCCCCATCGCACCGGCATAGCTGCCCTTAAAGTCGAAAACGTCGCGGTTTTCTTCTTCCGCCATCAGCAGCAATTCGCTCAGTTCATTTTGGAAAAACTCGGCACGGCGCGGATAATCGAATGCCAGGGTACTTAAGGCATCGGCCACACGGAAGCTGCCGGTATTGCGGCCGTAATTGGTTTCAATGCCGATAATCGCCACAATCAGTTCGGCCGGTACGCCGTATTTTCGTGCCACATCATCGATAACGGCACGGTTGGCAGCATAAAACCGGCGGCCGTTACTGAATTTTGACTCTCCCGAATTACCGGTGCGGAATTCATACCACGGACGGGATGTACCCGGGCGGTACATAATGGTGATGATGTTGCCTTTGTACACCACGCCGTCAAAGAAATTCTGTAATTCAGCCGCCTTCAGACGGCCTTGGGCAGCTTCGTAACGGATAAAATTCTGCACATTGGGATTGGCGTTAAACCCGCTGCTGGCCACCGATTCCGCAGCCGCATCAAAGGTCGGCCGCTTTTCCGCCTGGTTAATCGGCTTTAATGGTTTGACCTCACCCGAGGTGCCCTGCTTGGAAGTGCTGCATGCAGCCAGAGCCGCAACAACCGCAACAGAAAGGAATACGAGAGACTTTTTCATAAGATGTCCGTGAATGTGATGAAGGGCTTGAGTGTAACAAAATTAGACTTTCAGATAAACCCTTTAATATTAGTCGTTTGAAATAAAAATAAGAAGGCGGCCGTGTACACCCGGTACATAAGGAAGCCGGCAACGCTGTATGATTTTTTCAAACGGCTATAAAAGAGAAACATTTCAACCTGCCGTCAGGCCGTCTGAAATACGTTATGGTTCAGTATGTAAAACCGGTTGCACTTGCTTTATCCGACAAAAAGGCCGTCTGAAATTCAGACGGCCTTTTCAATCACGATTGACCAATGATTATTCGGCAGCAGGAACCACCACAACATTGATTTTCGCAACAGCGTCAGTGTGCAGAGCCACTTCAACTTCGTATTCACCAACGGCTTTCAATGGGCCGTCAGGCAGACGTACGTTGGCTTTGGCAGCTTCAACGCCTGAAGCAACGATGGCTTCGGCGATGTCTGCATTGGTTACGGAACCGAACAGACGGCCGTCAACACCGGCTTTTTGCGCGATGGTAACAGTCTGGCCGTCCAATTTTTCTTGACGTGCTTTAGCATCGGCCAAGATTTCGGCTTGTTTGGCTTCCAATTCGGCACGGCGTGCTTCGAATTCTTTCATATTGGCTTCGGTAGCGCGTTTTGCTTTACCACTAGGAATCAGGAAGTTACGGGCATAACCGTTTTTCACGGTCACGATGTCGCCCAAATTACCCAAACCGCCGATTTTTTCTAACAGAATAATTTGCATGTTCTAAGCTCCAATTATTTGTGTTGATCGGTGTAAGGCAACAGAGCCAGGAAACGTGCACGTTTCACAGCAACCGCCAATTGACGTTGGTAGTGTGCTTTAGTACCGGTGATGCGGGCAGGGATGATTTTGCCGTTTTCGGAAATGAAGTCTTTCAACAAATCAACTTGTTTGTAATCAACTTCCTGGATTTTTTCAGCCGTAAAGCGGCAGAATTTTCTACGTTTGAATGATTGACGAGCCATTGTCGTTTAACCTTTATATTCTTTAATGTTCTGTATGCGGAGTATCGGTCGCGGGAAGCGTTGGCTGCGTTGCGCTAAAAAGCCTTCTGCTTCAACCATCATATCCTGCCGATACTGCCATTCTTCAGCGTGCTTACCTAATATCCGCGCAGGCATTTCGAATTTGACCAGACATTTTTGTCCGTTTTCCTCCTGCCATGATTCGTGTTTGAGCAACACATCCAATACAGGAATGCCTGCCGGCGTGTACCTCAGCGTACCGATTTCAGCCAGCCGGGCGGTAAGGCGGATAAGATTGTCCAATCTTACTCGGCTGCCGCAACTTCTTCAGCCGCACCGTTCAGCAAGTTTTTGGTTTTCTCGCCGCCCATCATCACAGACGGTTCGGTAACAGCGTTTTTGGTTTTGATGGTCAGATGACGCAATACGGCATCATTGAAGCGGAAAGCGGTTTCCAGCTCGGCCACGACTTCAGGCGTGGTTTCTACGTTCATCAAAACATAGTGTGCTTTGTGGATTTTGTTGATTGGGTAAGCCAGTTGGCGGCGGCCCCAGTCTTCCAAACGGTGAATGGTACCGTTGGCTTCGGTAATCATGGCTTTGTAACGTTCAACCATCGCAGGCACTTGCTCGCTTTGATCAGGATGAACGATAAACACGATCTCGTAATGACGCATGTTATCTCCTTATGGATTAATAAACAGCCTTCCGCCATGCGAAAAGCAGAAGGCAAGGTTGAAAAACACGCCATTATAACGTTTATGGGTTTCATGTACAAGCTGTTCATGGCTTTAAATCCCGGCAAGCGGCAGATTCTGTATCATTTCAGAACGGTGTATCCGTTTGTAACACTTACTGCGGTGTGTCATGAAGTTGTAATACTGTCAGGATAAACTGGCCGCGTTATCCAAACACCCCCAATCCTAATAAGGACACTTGAAATGAAAAAATCTGCTTTCGTGGTAAGTATCGCAACGGTTTTAGCATTGGCTGCCTGTGGCGGCGAATCTAAAGCACCTGAAGCTCCTAAGGCCGGTACGGCCGCAACGGCAAGCGAAGCGCCTAAAGCGGCCGACGGCCAACAGCAGCCGGTCGGCCTGGACGTGACCGGTGCAGGCGCATCGTTTCCGCAACCGGTTTATGTGCAATGGGCAAATGCTTTCCAACAGGCAACGGGCAACCGCATCAACTACCAATCCATCGGTTCTTCCGGCGGCGTGAAACAGATTACGGCGAAAACGGTTGATTTCGGCGCCAGCGATTCGCCTTTGGATGCGGAAAAACTGGAAAAAGACGGTTTGGTTCAATTCCCTACCGTCATCGGCGGCGTAGTTCCTGTCGTGAACGTTGACGGCGTAGCGGCCGGCCAATTGAAACTGACCGGCGAAGTATTGGCCGAAATCTATTTGGGCACCATTACCAAATGGAACGACCCGAAAATCCAGGAATTGAATTCCGACGTCAAACTGCCTGATGCCAACATTACCACCGTATTCCGTTCGGACGGCTCGGGCACCAGCTTCATCTTCACCACTTACTTAAGCCAAGTATCCGCAGGCTGGAAAGACCAAGTCGGTGCGGCCAATACCGTGAAATGGCCGACAGCTGCCAGCGGCGTGGCCGGTAAAGGCAACGAAGGCGTGGCGAACTATGTTTCGCGCGTGGCCAACTCTATCGGCTATGTCGAGTATGCCTATGCGAAGCAGAACAATATGTCGCACATTCAATTGAAAAACGCGGCCGGCAATTTCGTGCAGCCTTCGCAAGAAACCTTCGCCGCCGCTTCCAAAGTGGATTGGAAAAGCGTAAAGGGTTTCAGTTTGGTGCTGACCAACCAGCCTGATGCGAACGCATGGCCTCTGGCTGCCGCGACCTTCATCCTGATGCACAAGAAAAACGCGGATCCGGCGAAAGCGAAAGCAGCGTTGCAATTCTTTGACTGGGCCTACACCAGCGGTGACGATGCAGCCCGTCAGCTGGATTACGTACCTTTGCCTACCGAAGTGAAAGACTTGGTACGCCAGGAATGGGCCAACATCCAAGATGAAAACGGTCAGGCGGTTTTCACTAAATAACGCATGAACAAGGCCGTCTGAAAATGAAAATGTGAGTGTGGCATCCCACGTTTTTTCAGACGGCCTATTTGTATCGATATGCGTTATCCGGCCTCATCCAATCCGTAAAAGGCACACTCATGCAAACCTCTTCCGCACAGAAACTCAAACGCCAGCAGTATCTCGATACGCTGTTTGTCGGCTCGACGCGTTTTTTTGCCATCCTGGTTTTGGCCAGTTTGGGCGGCATCCTGCTCTCTCTGGTTTTGGGCGCGATGCCGAGTATCGAAAAATTCGGTTTCAGCTTTTTTACTTCTTCAAACTGGGATGCCGTTGCCGGCGAATACGGTGCACTGGCTCCGATTTACGGCACCATCATCACATCCGGCATTGCGCTGCTGATTGCCGTTCCGGTGAGTTTCGGCATCGCCGTTTTCCTGACGGAACTCTGCCCCGTTTGGCTGCGCAAGCCTTTGGGCATTTGCGTGGAATTGTTGGCCGGTATTCCTTCGATTATTTACGGCATGTGGGGTTTATTTGTGTTCGCTCCGTTTTTTGCCGAACACTTCCAACCGTTTTTTATTGAATATTTCGGCGCAATTCCGGTAATCGGTTCATTGTTCCAAGGCGCACCGATGGGCATCGGCATTTTCACCGCCTCGCTGATTCTGGCAATTATGATTATCCCCTTTATCGCCTCGGTCATGCGCGATGTGTTTGAAATCACGCCGCAGCCCTTGAAAGAAGCGGCTTACGGCTTGGGCAGCACGCAATGGGAAGTCATCCGCAACGTGGTTTTGCCCTACACCAAAGCCGGCGTCATCGGCGGCATTATCTTGGGTTTGGGACGCGCTTTGGGCGAAACGATGGCGGTAACTTTCGTGATCGGCAATACCTTCAACATCAGCCCGAGCCTGTTTAACTCCGGCGTATCGATTACTTCGGCTCTGGCCAACGAGTTTGCCGAAGCGGTTGACCCGATTCATTTATCGTCGCTGCTCTACTTAGGTCTGATTCTGTTCTTCATCACCTTTGTGGTTTTGTGTTTCGCTAAAGTATTGTTGCTCAGACTGCAGCAGTCCGAAGGGAGAAAATCATGAGCAACAGCATTTACCGGCGCCGCCTGTGGCAAAACCGCCTTTATCTCGGCATAGCCTATGTCACCATGGCTTTCGGCCTTTTCTGGCTGGCGTGGATTTTCTATACCTTGCTTATTAACGGCTTCAACGGCTTATCCACCACCCTGTTTACGCTCGACACACCGCCGCCGGGCATGGAAGGCGGCTTGCGCAACGCCATTTTGGGCAGCTTTATGATTACCCTGTTCGGCCTGCTGGTCGGCACGCCGATCGGTCTGATGTGCGGCATTTACTTGGCGGAATTCGGCCAAAACAGCAAACTGGCGCAAGCCACGCGCTTTATGAACGACATTCTGCTTTCCGCGCCATCTATCGTCATCGGTTTGTTTATCTATGAGCTGGTTGTCGTGAAACAAGGCCACTTTTCCGGCTGGGCCGGCTCGCTGGCTTTGTCGCTGCTGGTGATTCCGGTCGTGGTGCGCACAACCGAAAACATGCTGAAACTGGTGCCGAACAGCCTGCGTGAAGCCGCGTTTGCCCTCGGCGCGCCGAAATGGAAGCTGGTGACGATGGTGACGCTGAAATCCGCCAAAGCAGGCGTATTGACCGGCATTATCCTCGCTTTTGCCCGCATTACCGGCGAAACCGCCCCGCTCTTGTTTACCGCGATGAACAACCAGTTTTTCAGCACCAACATGAACCAGCCGATTGCCAACCTGCCCAACGTGATTTACCAGTTTGCCATGAGTCCTTATGAAGACTGGCATCAACTGGCATGGGCTGCCGCATTGCTGATTGCCGTGACTGTATTGGCTGCCAACATTTTGGCACGCTATTTAGGGGCGGCTAAAAAATCGTAAGGCGGCATTTTACGGCACCCCTTGCCTGCGCCGCCTGCCGTCCTGACAAACCATCCGCCCAAGGAAACCAAATGAACGCCAAAATCGTGACGAAAGACTTCAACTTTTATTATGGCTCGTTCCATGCGTTGAAAAACATCAATTTAGAAATTCCGGAAAAACAGGTGACCGCCTTCATCGGCCCGTCGGGCTGCGGCAAATCCACCCTGCTGCGCGCGCTCAACCGCATGCACGACCTCTACCCCGGCAACCGTGGGGAAGGCGAAGTTTTGCTCGACGGCCGCAACATCTTCGATAAAAACGTCGATTTGAACCTACTCCGCGCCAAAGTCGGCATGGTGTTCCAAAAACCGACGCCGTTTCCGATGTCGATTTACGATAACATCGCGTTCGGGGTAAAACTGTATGAAAAACTCAGTCGCAGCGAGTTGGACGACCGTGTAGAATGGGCATTGAACAAATCGGCTTTGTGGGGCGAAGTAAAAGACAAGCTCAAGCAAAGCGGCAATTCCTTATCGGGCGGCCAGCAGCAGCGTTTGTGCATCGCCCGCGCGATTGCCACCAAACCGGAAGTTTTGCTGCTCGACGAACCGACATCCGCGCTCGATCCGATCTCGACCGCCTACATCGAAGAACTGGTCACCGAGTTGAAACACGACTACACCATCGCCATCGTGACGCACAACATGCAGCAGGCCGCCCGCGTTTCCGACATCACGGCTTATATGTATTTGGGCGAGATGGTTGAAGTGGGCGATACCAAAACCATCTTTACCAAGCCCTCCAAAAAGGAAACCGAAGACTACATCACCGGCAAGTTCGGCTGACCGGAAACCGTATCCGCCCCTTGCCCTTGTAGGCCGTCTGAAAACGGGAGTGAATTTTTCAGACGGCCTGACGAAAACAATGTTGCATCACGTTGCCATGCCGTCACAAGGCCGTCTGAAACCTGAGCGCAACCCAAACGAGAGAGAAAAACATGTCCGCCTATATCCTGATTGTAGAAGACGAGCCTGCGATTGCCACCCTGATCCGTTTCAACCTCGAAGCCGCCGGTTACCGCGTCGCCACCGCCGAGCGCGTGAGCGAAGCCGAAAAGCTGCTGAAAAACGAATTGCCCGACCTTATCCTGATGGACTATATGCTGCCCGACGTTTCCGGCGTCGAATACATCCAACAACTGCGCGGCCAAACCCGTACGCAAAACCTGCCCATCATCATGCTCACCGCCCGCAGCGAAGAGAGCGACAAAGAACTCGGCCTGAACATCGGTGCCGACGACTACATCACCAAACCTTTTTCCCCGCGCGAACTCATCGCCCGCATCAACGCCCTGCTGCGCCGCATCGCCCCGCAGAAAAGCAAACAGATTTTGGAAGTTTTCGGTATCCGCCTCGATGCGGAAAACCGCAAAGTCAGCACCACCGACGGCATCGAACTGCAGCTCAACCCGAGCGAATTCAAAATCCTGCACTTTTTCATGGCACACCCCAACCGCCTTTACAGCCGCAGCCAACTGCTCGACATGATTTGGGGCGACCACGTCTTCATCGAAGAGCGCACCGTTGACGTACACATCCGCCGTTTGCGCCAAGGCCTGGAAAAAGCCCGACTCGCCCACCTGGTCCAAACCGTCCGCGGCGGCGGCTACCGTTTCGGCAACGACAATGAATAAACTTACCTATCTGATTCCCTCCATTCTCGGCATTCTGTTTGCCGCAGCCGCCGGACTGTTCTTTCAGGGCGTGTCCGGCGCGCTTATTGCCGCCTTCGCTACGCTCAGCTTCATCACCTTATTGCACATCCGGCAGATGTACAAGCTGCTCGACTGGCTGAAAAATCCGGAGCCGGAATCGATACCCTTCGCCAGCGGTATTTGGGACGAAGTATTCGCCACCCTGCTCAAACAAAGCCGCAACCGCCGCAAACAAAAGCGCAAACTGAGAAACGCGCTGATGCGGTTCAACCGTGCCGCCGAAGCCCTGCCCACCGGCGTCATGATTTTGGACAAAGAAATGCGCATCGAATGGCAAAACCGCCTTTCCGCCACCCATTTCAACCTCAACCGCGAACGCGACCGCAACGGCATCCTGCTCAACCTCATCCGCCTGCCGGAATTCCATGCTTTTATGGAACAAAGCGAACAAAAGCAAATCCGCTTGGCGATTCCGCAAAACCACCCGATTCCGCGCACGCTGCTGATTACCCGCTGCCCGTTTGAAAAAAACACCCAAATGATCATCAGCCAAGACGTCAGCACCATCGAACAGGTTCAGGCCAGCCACACCAGCTTTGTCGCCAACGTCTCGCACGAATTGCGCACACCGCTGACCGTCATCAACGGCTTTTTGGAAACCATGCGCGACATGCCCGACCTGCCCGACGAGCAGCGGCAGCAATTCATTCAGCTGATGCAGAAAGAAGGCAGCCGCATGCTTGATTTGCTCAATGACTTGCTGACGCTCTCCAAACTGGAAAGCCAGCATCACCAAGAGCAAAACAAAGACCTCATCAGCCTGAGCCTTTTGAGCCGGCAACTGTTTGAAAGCACCAAAACCTTTTCAGACGGCCATCACGAAATTACCGAACAAATCGAACCGGAATTACAGATACTAGGCATTCAACCCATGCTGTACAGCGCATTGAGCAACATCGCCTTCAACGCCGTGCGCTATACGCCGCCGGGCGGCAAAGTCCATATTTCCCTGCGAAAAGAGGGGGAGCACCACGCCCGCTTCAGCGTCAGCGACACCGGCACCGGCATCGCCCCCGAACACATCCCGCGACTGACCGAACGCTTCTACCGCGTCGATACCAGCCGCTCCCGCCAAAGCGGCGGCACCGGTTTGGGCTTAGCCATCGCCAAACATGCTTTGGCCGAACACGATACGAAAATCGAAGTGGAAAGCGAACCGGGTCAAGGCAGTACGTTTTCCGTATTGTTTAAGTTGGCAGACGAAGCCGTATCTAAAATCTAAACAATACATTCGGCCAAAGGCCGTCTGAAAACCAAACCACACCTTTCCAAACCGGATGCCGCCGACTTGGAAAGGTGTCATTTTTTATGAACAATCGATTGGATTTGAAAATCCCGCAACACCGCAGCCAAACCGCAGGAGAAACAATGAAAGAACATGTACCTGCGGCAAAATCAGACACAAATTCGCATTCAGCGGTGTGCATTCAGCAAGAATTTCGGTAAGATATTAAAACTTCAGACCGACAAAAAACTGCGACTGTTTCATCCGAGCCTAATGCCGGAATTTACCCATTAAACCAAACTACCGCCGATTTCCCAAACCCGCTGCCTGATTCGCCTCAAGGCAGCCTGAAATTTTTAACCGTCTCAAAATTTTAATAAACAGAGAACAATATGCCCGTTTACACGTTGAAACAAAGTTCCGAGTTATTGCAAACCAAGCAAACCTCCGCCGTCGAACTCGCGCAGGAATACCTTGCCGCCATCGACGCCCAAAACCCTGCCCTCAACGGCTACATCACCTTAGACAAAGACCTGACTCTGGCCGAAGCCCGCGCCGCCGACGAGCGCATCGCGCAGGGCAAAGGCGGCCTGCTCACGGGTGTACCCGTCGCCTACAAAGACATTTTCTGCCAAACCGGCTGGCGCACCGCCTGTTCGTCCAAAATGCTCGATAACTTCACCGCGCCCTACACCGCCACCGTCGTGCAAAACCTGCTCGACGCAGGCATGGTAACGCTCGGCCGCACCAATATGGACGAATTCGCCATGGGTTCCACCAACGAAACCTCGTTCTACGGCGCGACCAAAAACCCGTGGAACCTTGAACGCGTACCCGGCGGCTCGTCGGGCGGTTCCGCAGCCGTCGTCGCCGCGCGCCTCGCACCCGCCGCGCTCGGTTCCGACACCGGCGGCTCCATCCGCCAGCCCGCCTCGCATTGCGGCATCACCGGCATCAAACCCACCTACGGCACCGTGTCCCGCTTCGGCATGGTCGCCTACGCTTCCAGCTTCGACCAAGCCGGTCCGATGGCGCAAACCGCCGAAGACTGTGCGATTTTGTTGAACGCCATGGCCGGTTTCGACGAACGCGACTCCACCAGCCTCGAGCGCGAAAAAGAAGACTATACCCGCGACCTGAACAGCCCGCTCAAAGGCCTGAAAATCGGCCTGCCCAAAGAATACTTCACCGCCAGCAACAGCGCCGACGTTCAGACGGCCTTGGAAAACGCCAAAGCCCTGTTGCAGGCGCAAGGTGCCGAATTGGTAGAAGTTTCCCTGCCGCAAACCGAACTGTCCATCCCCGCCTACTACGTCCTCGCCTCCGCCGAAGCCAGCACCAACCTCTCGCGCTACGACGGCGTGCGCTACGGCCACCGCGCGGAAAAATTCGGCGACTTGGATGAAATGTATGCCAACACCCGCGCCGAAGGCTTCGGCAGCGAAGTCAAACGCCGCATCATGATCGGCACCTATGTACTCAGCCACGGATATTACGACGCTTATTACCTGAAAGCCCAAAAACTGCGCCGCCTCGTCGCCAACGATTTTCAGACGGCCTTCGCCCGATGCGACCTGATACTCGCCCCCACCGCCCCCACAGCCGCGCCGAAACTCGGCGAACTGAACCACGACCCCGTGCAGGCCTACCTGTCCGACATCTACACCATCGCCGTCAACCTCGCCGGCCTCCCCGCCCTGACCCTGCCCGCAGGCTTCAGTTCAGACGGCCTGCCCATCGGCGTGCAGCTCATCGGCAACTATTTCAGCGAAGCCAGGATTTTAGGCGCGGCGCATCAGATGCAGTTGGAGAGCGGTTGGCATGTCAAATCGCCAGTGTAAAAGGAAAGGCCGTCTGAAACCGACAAATGCCTGTCTGAAAAAGTTTTCAGACGGCATTAATTTCTAGATCAATAAATTTTATATAAAAATAATTATGGCTAAATTTGTGCCCGAACTTACTCAATCTGTTTTAAATAACATGGCAACCGCAGGGGAACGAAAAGTTGCTAAGTTCTTACAGGAATATTTGGATGACGACTGTATCGTTTGGTGCAATGTACCGACGGGGAAGAAAAGGTTGTATGCCGATTTTCTGGTATTGATTCCGAACAAAGGTTTGCTGTGCCTGGAAGTGAAAGATTGGCATCTGCGTATTCTGCGCCGAATGAATAAAACCACGTGTGATTTGGAAATAGACGGCATTCTGAAAACTGAAAAACACCCTTTGGAACAGGCACGCGGGTATGTTCAACACATTATGCATTTGTTGTCTGCCGAAAAACGTCTTCAACATCAGGATGGTGATTATCAAGGCCGTCTGATGGTACCTTACGGACAAGGGGTTGTCTTTACACAGTTTTCCCATGCTGAAATCAGTAGTATAACCAAAGACAGTTCGCGCTTGGATATATTGATGCCGCGCACAAATACTCTGTATAAAGATGATTTGAAAAGCGGGCAGGATAAAGAGCTGGTTAGGATGCGGCTGGCGGCCATGTTTCCTTATGATTTTGGCTGTAGATTAAATCAGGAGCAAGTCAATTTAATCCGTTGGCATCTTTTTCCTGAAATTCGCTTGAATTTTCCCGAACAGCAAGAATTATTTGATGAGTCGGAACCCAAAAACAATCCGGAAACATTATCAGAAACCACAGAAGCACCTTCTCTGCCCAAACCCATTTCGGCGCCCGATATCATCAAAATTATGGATATCCAGCAAGAACAGCTTGCCCGGAGCATGGGCGGCGGGCACCGTGTTATCCACGGGGTGGCTGGCTCCGGAAAAACCTTGATTTTGACCATGCGCTGCGAACATTTGGCCAAGCAATGCGACAAACCTGTTTTGGTATTGTGTTACAACATCGTGTTGGCTGCAAAGTTGAGAAGCATCATTGAACATAAAGGATTGGCAGATAAAGTCAGGGTACATCATTTTCATGAGTGGTGCGGTTATTTATGCAAAACCTATGATTTGGCCGTTGCTGAAAAGTACAGAAAATTACCGTATTACGAGCAAACTCTGATAACGGTGCTAACGGCCATGTATGAAAATAGGCTGCCCGAAAATCTCTATGATGCGGTATTGATAGACGAAGGGCATGATTTTACCGATCCTGATTGGCTGCGGTTGGCAACCTATGTTTTGGATAAAAACAGTAATCATCTGTTGTTACTTTATGACGATGCCCAAGCAATTTATAAAAACGGTAAAAATCTCGGTTTCAGTTTGGCAAGCGTCGGAATCAAGGCGCAAGGACGGACTACCGTTTTACGTTTGAATTATCGGAACACCAAAGAAATCATCGGTTTTGCTTATCTATTTGCGCAAAACAAAATGCAGCCGCGCGAAAGCACTGATGAAGACCAAATTCCCTTGGTTGAGCCGGAAGCGGCAGGTGTAAATGGCATTTCACCCTATATCCGCCAATGTGCATCATGGCAGGATGAATTGGATTTTCTAGAAGGCCGTCTGAAAAAATGGCTGGAACAAGATGGCATTCCTTTGTCTGATATCGCCATCATTTGTTATAAGAAAGAACAATGCGATGATGTTTGCGCATTATTGAAACGCAAAAATATCAATCATATTGCCCTTCAGCAAAGTCATAACCGTAAAAAATATCGTCCTGACGAGGAAGCTGTAACCGTTTGTACGATGCACAGTAGCAAAGGATTAGAATTTCAAAGGGTTATGTTGATGGGTATACATGCATTGGAACATAAAAACCAAAGGCAAGAAATAGAAAATACCAGATTGCTGTATGTTGCCATGACTCGCGCGCAATCCTATTTAATGATTACACTTTCAGGAAACAATCTTTACGGTAAACGTTTACAGGAAAGTTATCAGATATTTAAGCAAAACTACGGTTTATAGAAATGCGGCAGGTAATAAAAAATGATGGCTCAACGTGAGTTTATGTGCGTCTGAGAAATTTTCCAGACGGCCTGAAGTTGGAGAAAGGAACGAAAAATGACCAAACGCGAAGAATTGCTGGAGCAGCAACGGCGACTGCATGTCATCTTTGAAGCGTGGATGAATGATAAAAAGCAACGCGAAGTGCTGACCTTTGAGCGTGAAAACGGTGATTTGGTTGAGCATTATCCGAATGGGGAAGAAAAAGTTATCCGTTATGCCGCACAATAATTTAGCCGTTTTTTATTGCGGCACGAACGGAGCGGGAAAGTCGACGCTTCGTTCGTTTAATCAAGATACGGTGCAAATCGTGATTGATTCCGATAACATCGCGGCGCAAATCAATCCTTCTGCGCCGAGACAGGCAGATTTTGAAGCCGGCAGAGAAGCTGTAAAATTGTTTCGGTTCGCTATAAATAACCGGATTTCTTTTTCTATGGAATCCACTTTATCGGGAAATTCCATTTTGCAGCGTATTCAGACGGCAAAGATACAAGGCTTTTATGTCCGGCTGAATTATGTGGCGGTAAACCACGTTAGCATCAATTTGGCCCGTGTCGCGGCGAGGGTGAAGTCGGGAGGTCATCCTATTGATGAAAACACTATCCGCCAACGCTATAAGGTCAGCCAAGCACATCTTTTAGAAGCTTTGCCGTTTTGCGATGAAGTTTTGGTTTACGATAATTCCACAGATAAACCGCATATGATTTTTTTCTTAAATGCAAAAAATCTGTTTCTCCTTACAGAAAAATTGCCTGAATGGTGCCGTAATCTGCAACAAGAATTACACCGATTAGGCTATATATCCGTTTAACAGTTTATTGTTTTGAAAGACCCCCTATGACCTGGGAAACCGTAATCGGACTGGAAATCCATGTCCAACTGAACACCAAATCCAAAATTTTCAGCGGTGCTTCCACCGCTTTCGGTGCCGAGCCGAACGCGCATGCTAGTGTGGTGGAATGTGCTTTGCCGGGCGTATTGCCGGTAATGAACCGCGAAGTGGTTGAAAAAGCGGTGAAACTCGGTTTGGCGATGAATGCCAAAATCAATCAGAAAAACGTGTTCGACCGCAAAAACTATTTTTACCCCGACCTGCCGAAAGGCTATCAAATCAGCCAGTTGGCTCTGCCGATTGTGGAGCACGGCAAGCTGGAAATCGTGGTGGGCGACGAGGTGAAAACCATCAACGTTACCCGCGCGCACATGGAAGAGGATGCGGGCAAATCGGTGCACGAGGGATTGGACGGTGCGACGGGCATCGACCTGAACCGTGCGGGTACGCCGCTGTTGGAAGTGGTGTCCGAGCCGGAATTGCGTTCCGCCGCCGAAGCGGTGGCCTATGCCAAAGCCCTGCACGGTTTGGTTACCTGGCTGGACATTTGCGACGGCAATATGGCCGAGGGTTCGTTCCGCATCGATGCGAACGTGTCGGTGCGCCCCAAAGGCCAATCTGAATTCGGCACGCGCCGCGAGATTAAGAATTTGAATTCGTTCCGCTTTTTGGAGCAGGCGATTAATTACGAAGTGGAAAGCCAGATTGAAATTCTGGAAGACGGCGGCAAGGTGCAGCAGGCGACCATGCTGTTCGACCCCGACAAGGGAGAAACCCGTGTGATGCGCCTGAAGGAAGACGCGCACGACTACCGCTACTTCCCCGACCCCGACCTGCTGCCCGTGATTATTTCAGACGGCCAGTTGCAGAAAGCCAAAGACGAAATGCCCGAACTGCCGTCTGAAATGGCGCAGCGTTTCGTGGCCGACTACGGCGTGAGCGACTACGATGCGCGCCTGCTGACCGCCAGCCGCGTTCAGGCCGCTTTCTTTGAAGACGCGGCCAAAGCCAGCGGACAGGGTAAACTGGTGGCAAACTGGATGAACGGCGAACTGGCCGCCACGCTAAACAAAGAAGGCTTAGGCCTGTCTGAAAGCCCGATTACCGCGCCGCGCCTGGCCGAACTGGTGGGCAAAATTTCAGACGGCACCCTGAGCAGCAAGCTGGCGAAAAAAGCCTTCGAAGCCATGTGGGCCGAACCCGAAGCGGGCATCGCCGAGATTATCGAGAAACACGGCTTGGTGCAGATTACCGACACCGGCGCGATTGAGGCGATGGTGGACGAGGTGCTGGCCAACAACGCCAAAGCGGTGGAGCAGTTCAAAGCCGGCAACGAAAAAGCCCTGAACGCGATTGTCGGCCAGGTGATGAAAGCCAGCAAAGGCAAGGCCAATCCGGGGCAGGTGCAGGAGTTGGTGAAGGCGAAGATTGGTTAATCCGTCTAGGCTCTGACCAATGCCACATAACAGGCCGCCTGAAAACCGCGAACAGAATGATGTGTTTTTCAGACGGCCTGAAGTACCTGTAACATTCGAATCAGATAATTTTTAGACTCCTCCCAAACCAACAATGCTGACATTCCCGGTTTTATAAAAATGAAATATGGTTTGAAACTTTTATACGCCCCGGCGGAACAAATCATCCCGTTACCGGGGACAGGCCTGATAATGGGGATGATATTTTCTTTGAAAACACTCTTTTATCAATAAGCCGAACCACCGATTCTGACCCGGTAAGGATGGGGGCAAGGTTCACGAAACCGCGGATTTTTAATTGACGGAAATCAGGGTGAAATTGATTTGAATCAAAACCTAAAAATCGTTTTCATTTATAATTCACTCATCGAATTCAGGTAGCGGCTGATTTAAGCCGAAACCGTTTGCTTTCATTACCTTTTATCTCTTTCCTCTTGATGTGTGTGTGTTTGGGTGTGGCCAAGTTTGCCACCCCTTTTTTTTGGCTTTTATTCTACGCCAAGGTGAATTAAAATCCGTGGTAACAAACACAAAGGATAAACCGTGAGTAATAAATTAACCCTACCGAAAGAGCTGCCCGACGAAAAGGATTTGCGTGCCGTGCTTGCGTACAATATGCGCCTGTTCCGTGTAAATAAAGGCTGGTCGCAAGAAGAGCTTGCCCGCCAATGCGGTCTTGACCGTACTTACGTTTCCGCTGTCGAACGCAAACGCTGGAATATTGCTCTGTCGAACATCGAAAAAATGGCAGCGGCCTTAGGTGTCTCTGCTTACCAACTGTTGCTGCCTCCGCAACAACTGTTGAATTTAATGGCAGATAAGCCGCAATAGGCCGATACTTTCACAAACTCCCAATCGAACCTGACGTTTCAACGGCTATATACGCCCCAAAAAATGAGGTTGAAGAAATATAATACTTCTTGCCAGTCCGAGATGATGCCGTCTGAAACATCTGTAATAAGGAACGAATATGTCCGCCCCCTTTCAAACCATGCGCGAAAGCTTTATGGGAGAAAAACAAGCCGCAATGGATACTTTTTTGTGCAAAAACCAGCCGATGGTTTTTTTTGCACAATATGGTGCAGCAGTCGATAAGCTCTTGCGCCTGGTTTGGCAAGAGTTCATGGCGGACAGCAGCATGTGCCTGCTGGCAACCGGCGGTTACGGCCGAAATGAGCTTTATCCTTATTCCGATATTGATTTGGCCATCGTCTCGCCTGAAAAAATTTCAGACGGCCATAGGGAGCAGATCACGAATTTTGTACAGACCTTGTGGGACATGAAACTGACGCCGTCTGTCAAAAGCGGCAGCATTGCGCAATTATGCGAGAGCATTGAAGACGAAATCACCGGTGATACCGCTTTTTTGGAAGCGCGCTTTTTATGCGGTAATGAAGATTTGGCACGGCATACTATCGTCCGTATGAACAAACAGCGCGACATTTCCACTTTTATCGAAGCCAAATTGCTGGAAATGAAACAGCGGCATACCAAATCCCAAGGTTCGGGAGCCGTTTTGGAGCCTAACATCAAAACCTGTACGGGCGGCTTGCGCGACATTCATACCATGCTTTGGATTGCCAAAGCACAAGGGCTTGATACCCGGCTTTCCGCACTCATCGGCGAAGGTATTTTGACGCGCCAGGAAGCCCGCATGTTGACACACGGACACAAGCAACTTGCTACCATCCGCATCCATCTGCACTTATGTGCCAAACGTGCCGAAGACCGCCTGATTTTCGACCTGCAGGCGCAAGTTGCGGAAAGTATGGGCTGGACAAATGAAGATTACCGTCAAAAAACCGAACGGTTAATGCACAATTTTTACCGGGCGGTCAAAAGCATCAACCAATTGAACGGTATTTTGCTACCCATGCTGCAAGGTCGTGTTTATTCCGATCCTATGCACGTTACTTTGCGCATTGATGATGATTATGTGCAGATCAACAGTCAAATTGCTGCACGGGATAAATCCATTTTTGCCAAACAGCCGACCAACATCTTTAAAATCATTCAAATTTGGCAAAGCCGCAACGACATCAATGCCATCGAACCGCAAACCCTGCGTGCCTGGTGGGCGGCAACACGCAAAATGAATGATCAGTTTTATAAAAACCCGACCAACCGCCGCTATTTTGTCGGCTTTTTCCGCAACGGAAACGGCCTGACCCATGTATTGCGTTTCTTGAACCTATACGGCGTGCTCGGTCATTATCTGCCGGCATGGGAGAAAATCGTCGGCTTAATGCAGCATGATTTGTTTCACGTTTATCCGGTAGACGATCATATTTTAGCGGTGGTACACAATATGCGCCGCCTGGCATTGGACAGTCACAGCCACGAACTCCCTTTTGCCTCGGTCTTGATGCAATCCTTTGATAAAAAATACATTCTCTATTTGGCCGCATTTTTCCATGACATTGCCAAAGGACGGGGCGGCGATCATTCGATTCAAGGCATCGAAGACGCTAAGAATTTTTCAGACGACCATTTTCTCAGCCAAGAAGAAGGCGAATTGCTGGCATGGCTGGTCGAGCATCATTTATTGATGTCCACCGTTGCGCAAAAAGAAGATATTCAGGATCCTGAAATCATCCGTGCGTTTTGCGAACAGATAAAAACACACGAACGGTTGGCCGCACTCTATCTGCTCACGGTAGCCGACATCCGGGGAACCAATCCGAAATTATGGAGCACATGGCGCAGCAGCCTGCTGGAAAGCCTGTTTCATG
This sequence comes from Neisseria sp. CCUG12390, assembly GCF_047837985.1. Classification (GTDB taxonomy): domain Bacteria; phylum Pseudomonadota; class Gammaproteobacteria; order Burkholderiales; family Neisseriaceae; genus Neisseria. Next base: position 1,077,744 of record NZ_CP181244.1, on the reverse strand, counting down.
CCGCCAGCCGTTATTTGGCAGGTAACGGTTACAATACCACCGCACTCTTAAACCGCCGGCAGCAGAAAGCCGCAGATTTGCTGACCCGAACCGGCACGCCGGAAAAACAGCAGCAAAAATTATGGAAGATATTGGGTTCGACTTATTTTATCCGCCATCAGACGCGGGAAGTGCTGTGGCATACCGCCAATTTGGCGCATGATTTTGAAACACCGCTGATACGCAGCCGTATTCTGCCCAAAAGCAATTCGTTCCAAGTCATGATTTTCATGCCCAACGGACCAAGACTTTTTCCACGCTTGTGCCGTATTTTCAGCCGCCACGGATTTGATATTCTGGCCGCACGTGTTTTCATTACCGAACACAACTACATTCTTGACACTTTTATCGTGCAGATTCCGTCACACCATGATCCGGATTATTATCCTAACATCCAAAGTGCCTTAGAAGCGGAATTAAACAGCTTCATTCATGGCTACACCGTGCTGGAGAACCAAAACTACGATTACCGCTTGAGCCGTCGCAGCCTATACATGGCAATTCCCCCTCAAGTGACCATCACGCAGGAAGAAGATTATCCGGGCTGGTTTACCGTAGAAGTGGTCGCCGTAAACCGCGCCTACCTGCTGGCAGATATGGCCGATGTGTTCTTTAACCACAACGTCAGCCTGCGGTATGCAAAAATCACGACTTTGGACGAACGAGTAGAAGACAGCTTCACCGTATACAGCGAGGACTTGGACAACCCGAAAAAACAATTCGCACTCAAACAGGCCTTATTGGAACAGTTAACCATTTGAATCATAAAGCAAGGCCGTCTGAAAATATTTTCAGACGGCCTTTATCCATCACATATCTATCTGCACGCATCAACGTTCGGTCATAGCCTGTTTCATACGGGTAATCGGTTTAATCAAGTATTGGAATACGGTTTTCTCACCGGTTTTCACATCCACCGTCGCTACCATACCCGGAATAATCGGCATTTCCTTACCGTTTTTATCCTTCAAGCTGTTGCTGTCGGTTTGCACCAGGATACGGTAATACACTTGGTTCGGATCCAGCTTCAAATCGTTGGCTCGGTTTTGCATAGAATTGCTGACGGTATCGGGGCTGATTAAAGTTACTTTACCGTCTAAGCCGCCGTAAATCGCATAATCATACGCACTGATTTTTACGACCGCCGGCAAACCCGGACTCATAAAAGCCACGTCTTGCGGACGGATATAAGCCTCGACCAGCAACTTGTCATCTAAGGGCACGATCTGCATAATGTCTTGGCCGACATTTACCACGCCGCCCACGGTGTTGATTTGAATATCTTTCACAATACCGCGCATGGGTGCACGGATTTGTGAACGCTCTACCGGATCGGCACGCATCGCCGTGTTTTCTTTAGCTTGCGCCAATTCGGATTCGGCCTGTACCAATTCATTGTTGGCATCTGCCATATAACGGTTGCGGCGCTCGGCAATCTGCAAAGTCAGTTCGCTCGATTGACGCTGCATACGCAACAACTCTACTTCTGAAACAACTCCTTGCGCCACCATCGGAGCAGTGATTTCGATTTCTTTGTCCAACGTCGCTTTGCTCAAACTCAGACTCTGAATCGCATCGGTCACGGCGCGACGGCGGGCATTGTAAGCCGCCTGCTCACGCGCACGCAATTCGTTGCTGATGCCTTTGGGGAAAGTCAGCGCCGTATTGTATGCCTCTGCCTTCAAACGGGCGACCATAGCTTCCAAGTTCGCTACTTTGGCTTCGCTTTCACGCAATACGGCCGAACTGCGCGTATCGTCCAATTTCAACAGAATTTGGCCTTTTTCGACAATATCGCCTTCTTTGACAGAAATCTCGGTAATAATGCCCGGATCCAAACTTTGGATCACCTGCTCGCGGCTGCTCGGAATCACATTACCGTTCCCGCGGGTAACTTCTTCAATCGGGCTGTTATACGCCCAAATCACAAAGACCACCAAAAACAGAAAAAACAGAATAATGACCCAAAATTGCCCGCTGTGTTTTTCTTTTTGCAAAGCTGCATTCAAATCATTGATTAAATGCAAATCCTTATGCTTGACATTGTTTTCACTACTCATAATGATGAACCTCAATGGGGTGTTTTATTAAAGGCCGTCTGAAACCTTTTTATTATGTTAACCGGTATTTATGGCTGATTGGCCGAAGCCTGCGCTGCCACTTGGATATTCGTGCTTACCTGACGTGCCGGTATATTACCGGTTTGCGCCGCTTTGTTTTTGCTTTGCTCGCTCTGCATCAGATTTTGCAGAACCAGGTCGCGTGGGCCATCCATCACAACCTTACCGTTGTCCATCACGATAATGCGGTTGACGATTTGCAGAACTTGCGGACGGTGCGTTACCAATACCATAGTACGGTCTTTACCCCATTGAGCGATCGCATTCAAAGCCATACGTTCGGTCGCTTGGTCGAGACTGGTCGTCGGCTCGTCCAGCAAAACGACTTTCGGGTCACGCAAGGTCATGCGGGCCAAGGCGATAATCTGCTTTTGACCGCCCGACAAACCCAAACCGTCTTCACCCAAAGGCATGTCTAAACCGCGCGGATGACTGCGGATGATTTTATCCAAACCGAAACGTTTCAAAGCAGTCAGCAAGTCTTGGTCGGTAGAGTAACCGTCGGTTCGTGCCAAATCCATGTTTTCACGCAATGTACCCAAAAACAAACGCGGTGCTTGGCTCAATAAAACCACTTGGTTACGCAGGAAATTCGGATCCAACTGGCGCATATCGACGCCATCCAAGGTTACATTGCCTTTTTCGGTATCGTAGAGGCCGCTGGCTAATTTCAGCATGGTACTTTTGCCGCTGCCGATACGTCCTAAAATACCGACTTTCTCACCCGGTTTGATGGTAACGCGCAAATCGCTTACCGCTGCATTGGCATCATCTTGGTATTTGAACGATACGTTTTCAAAGGTAATCGCACCCTGGACATTATCCAATGTAATATATTTACGCTCCGGGCTGCGCTCAATCGGACGGGCCACAATTTCATTAATGCCTTGCAACGCCAACTTTGCCTGCTGGAAGCGGGTTGCCAAACCGGCAATTTGTGCCAAAGGTGCTAATGCCCGACCGGATAAGATGACCGAAGCGATCAGCGCACCCATAGTGATTCGGTCGGCAGTATTCTCAGCATGGATCAGATATGTACCGACCAGAACCAAAAACACGGTATTCAACTGCTGCATACCTACTGCAAAATTAACCATAAAATTACTGGTGTCTTTTACCTTAATCGAAGAAGCAGATGTTTTGGCAGTATATTCGTCCCAACGCTGCTGCGCCCAAGAAGTTGCGTTATTGGTTTTAAGTGTTTCAATGCCTTCGATTGCCTCTACTGCCAAACCCGAGCGCTGCGAACTTTCTTTCATTGATTCATTGATATATCGCGAAAGCGGACGTTGCACCAAAAAACCCACAATCACTACAATTGGAATAATGGTTAAAGGTACCAAAGCCAATTTACCGCCGACAATGCCGATTACCGTAATGAACAGCAACAAAAACGGCAAGTCTACCAATGTCAGCAGACTGGCACTTGTCATAAACTCACGAACAGATTCAAATTCGCGCAGGTTGTTGGCATATGAACCCGACGAAGCCGGACGGTCTGCCAATCGCAATGCCATGACTCGACGGAACAATGCCGAGCTGATAATCAAGTCGGCCTTTTTACCTGCGATATCGGTCAAGTGGCCGCGAATCATTTTAGCGGCAAATTCGAAAGTAATCGCCAACACCACACCGATGCTTAACACCCATAACGTTTCATAAGCTTGATTGGGGATTACGCGGTCGTAAACATTCATCACATATAACGAACTGACCAATGCTAAAAAGTTGATAATGAACGTAGCCAAAATCACTTGGTAATAATAACCGCGGAAACGCCAAATTACTTTCCAGAACCATGCTTTGGGCAAATGGTATTCAGGTAGTTCCGAGCGAGTATCCGACACCATTTTCGGTTTGATAAACCAGCAGTAGCCCAAATACAGAACCGACAATTGTTCGTGATCCAGCTCTTGCTCCAAGCCGTCGACTTGACGGATCTGATACTTCCGCTCTTTGCCTGCACCTTCGATATGAGTAATCACGGCAGCTTCTTCATTGTGCAAAATAATCAGCACAGGAACCGCCAGGGAAGGAATATCATCAAGGCTGCGTTTGGATAAAGTATTTTCAAAGCCGTGGCTTCGCAATACTTCAGTAAGAGAATGGTAGTTGACATTCAGTTTCTTATCCCGCACAACCTCTGCCGAGAGTGCTGCTTCCGACACAGGCGCCCCCAATAAGCGGGTCACTAATGCAACATGTTCGATAATAGCTTTCATAATGATGGATTCACGTAATAAATAAGTTTTCTGACGTTATTGCTGCACACCGGCCCAATTGGCCACTTGCGACTGCGTAACAAGGTATTCCAAAGCCGCATCACGGAAATCATTGTGCGCAGTAATGTTTTCCTGCTCGATTCTCGATAGCTCCGTATAGGCGCCCAATACATCGGTCAGCGTGCGACGGGCAATTCTGAATTGCAATTCGTATGTTTTCACCACATCTTTTTGCGCTGCAATATGTTGCGCGGTAATCTCCGCACGCTGCTCGCTCTGTCTCATGTCGATTTCGGCAGTTTGCGCTTTTTCATTGACATCACGCAGGATTTGTTCGGATTTGGACTCGGCGGCAATCAGCGCATGGGCATTTTTCTGTACGTTATGACGTGCTGCGACGTCCAGCACATTCCAAGCCACATTCAGATATAATTGCTTGGTATCGCCTGTTGCATTACCTTCCAAATTGATAGCCGGCAGACGTTGGGACTTGGAAACATCCAACTCTGCTTTCACACTGTCCTGTTCAGCGATTTGAGCCTGATAAGACGGATTGATGTTTTTATCCGGATTATGATAGCTCTGAACCAAACTTGCCGCAGTATCGCTACGGAACGGATCAGTCAGGTCGGCAGCCGTCATTTTCTTACCGGTATAGCGTGACAAACGGCTCAATGCCAATTCCATCGTACGGCGTTGTTGCGAAATAGTCGTTTCAACCTGTAATTGACGCGCACGGGCTTCAATCAGCTCGGAACGGCGTCCGCTGTCGTATTTCACAATCACATTCAAATCTTTTAACAGATTATTGTGACGAAACAGGCTTTGCTGGTTAACAAGCAGCATTTCTTTAGCACGCAGAGCAGTCAGATACAGCTTGCCGACTTCGCTGCCCAATTGCTCTTGGGTTTCGAAGTATTTGTATTTGTAATACTTTTCTTTGCTTTTATCGCGGCGGACAGCTGCTTCGATTCCCCCCCAGGAATACAGGTTGAGCGTCCCACGGACACCCAAGCCACCATCCATGTCATCACTGGAATCGCGGTTTTTTTCGGCCAATACTTGGACACCGGTCAAAGTCAAAACCGGATAATGCCCTGCCCGTGTGGCTTTGGTGGTGCTTTTAGCGGATTCTTCCGTGGCTTTTGCTTCCAGCACGGTCGGATCGGAAAGCAGAGATGCTTTCAGAATATCTTTAAGATCATGCGCAAAAACAGTTTGCGCGTATATCATGCAGACAATCGAAAATAAGGAAAATTTTCTCACAAACCCGAAGCAATGCGGTCGACATGATATGAGATGAAGGAAAAAGGGGCGCATATGATTCACAACAAGTGTATCCGTATATGTGTTTGCAATAAGCTCAAAAAAGTTCTTATCATTGAAATGGTAGAGAGCCTGTTCATGTATATAGCATATCAGTATATTTAACGTTTCTCATCATTTCTCAGATAAAAGGTCACAATATGCGACTCAAAGTACACATTTTCTCGCACTGTCAGTAAAGTGACTATATATAATTCCCACTATAAAGAACCGGAACCTTTAGTAACGGCCAAGAAACGATACCGATTCTTATCATGGAGAGGCCGTCTGAAACGGCCTCTTCGTCTTTGTATCATTACTGATGCGCTGCAATAATCTTGAGCATTTGTGCCAATATCTTGGGATTACCCGCAACGATGTCGCCGTTGTCCAGCCAGCTTTCGTTACCTTTCATATCCGTTACGATACCGCCCGCTTCCTGCACAATCAGCGCACCCGCGGCAATATCCCACGGCTTCAGGTTAAATTCAAAAAAACCGTCCAATCTGCCGCAGGCCACGGCGCACAAATCCAGGGAAGCCGCGCCTTCGCGCCGGCCTCCTGCGGTTTTCGACAGGAAATCTTTCAAGATGGCCAGGTATTTGTCCATCATGCTTTGGTCAACCACCGGAAAACCCGTACCGATTAAGCAGCGGTTCAATTCGATGCGGTTGGAAACACGGATACGGCGGTCGTTCAGCAATGCGCCTTTGCCGCGTGAGGCCATGTACAAATCGTTGCGCTCCGGCGCGTAAACCAAAGCCTCCTGCAACACGCCTTTGTGCAGCAGCGCCATTGAAATTGCATATTGGGGATGTCCGTGCAGGAAATTGGTGGTGCCGTCCAACGGATCGATAGTCCATTCGTATTCGGCATTGCTTTTTCCGTGAGAGCCGCTCTCCTCGCAGGTGATTTTGTGATGAGGGTAAGCTTCTTTCAATGCGTCCACCAGAATCATTTCCGATTCGCGGTCAACATTGGAAACGAAATCGTTGAAGGCTTTGCTGTCGATTTTGACCGTATCCAGATTGCCGCCGGCGCGGATCATCATCTGGCCGGCACGACGGGCGGCTTTAAAAGCAGTATTTAAAATCGGGTTCATGGGTTTCTTTCTAAATCGGGTACAATACCGCCTGATGCGCAGCAACCGCTCCCGCACCAAGCGCAACGTTTTCACGTTTCCAATGTTGTTAAAGAACGTTTCAGACGGCCTTTCCGAATGCAGGCCGTCTGAAAGAAATGAGAAGTGCTGCATTATAACCGATTAGCTTTGAAACCGAAACAAACATGATTGCCAAACCCGCCCTACCCGAGTATTTAAACCACATTCACATCATTCTCACGCGCACCAGCCATCCAGCCAACATCGGTTCCGCCGCACGCGCCATGAAAACCATGGGTCTGCACAGGCTGACCCTGGTCGCCCCCAACCTAATGGCTACGCCGATGACCGAAAATCCGCCGGTTTTCGATGCGCAGAATCCGCAGGCTTTCCGGCTGCCCGAAGAAAGTTTCATCTTGGCATCCGGTGCGGCGGACATTTTGGAACACGCCAAAACCGTCGCGACATTAGAAGAAGCACTGGCCGACACCACCGTCAGCTGCGCCCTGACCAGCCGCCGCCGCGAAATTACCGCACCGCTGCAAACGCCGCGCCAACTCGTGCCCGAATTATTGCAGGCGGCGGCGAACGGCGGACAGGTTGCCCTCGTTTTCGGCAACGAAACCTTCGGCCTTTCCATCGAAGAAGTGCAGGCCTGCAACCGTTTGATGACCATCAGCGGCAACCCCGACTACTTCTCGCTCAACCTTGCCCAAGCCGTACAGGTCGTGTGTTACGAAATTTTCAGCCAGACCGATGTACCGATGACGCATTTGCAGCAGGAAGACCATGCCGCCACGCACGCGCAGATCAGCGGTATGGTTGCCCACATGGAATCGCTGATGCACGATGTGGACTTTTTCAAACGCCGCAACAGCGAACGCCTGATGCGCCGTATGCAGAGCCTGTTCAGACGCGCCAACACACAAACGGAAGACATCGACATCCTGCGCGGTTTCTTCAACACGCTGAAGCAGAATTTAAAAGACCGAGAGGAAAAATAGGCCTTGAATATACGGCTGTCCGCACACTTTTTCAGACGGCATCAGGCACTTTTGAGGCCGTCTGAAAAACTCAAACCCGACAGCCCATATTTTTCAGACGGCCACGGAATTTCTGCACGAAGCGCAGGCTGCCTGTATTCTTTGCCCATACCGTTTAGAGGATAGCCGACAAATATTACAATTCATCGGTTTTAGTCCACCCTCCAAGCATAAATGACGTATAGCAAACAAATTTCCGACAGCGAAACAGGTAGGCTATTGAGCCTGCCCTCGGTTTTCAGACGGCCTACGTACCCTTAATGCCGTCTGAAAACCGGATAAACGCTTCCAACCAATCCTTGATATTTTCAGACGGCCTGCACAGGCCGTCTGAAAACCGAAAGCCCTTTATGAACTACGCCCTTGACGCTTTGTGGTGGAAACTCACCAGCCAGCCCGTGCGCGAACTCGCCGCCTTGCTCACGGCTCCACCCTTATGGCACAGCAGTGCCGAATTGCCGGTACTCGAATTACTGGGAGAGCACGGCTTCCGCTACCTGCTTTCGCTCGACCAAAATCCCCAGCCGCTTGTTGACTATCTGGCGCAACACGCCCCGTTCGGCAAGCGTTTGGGGCTGTACGCCGAGCACCTTCTGGCTTTTTGGTTCAGCCACGCGCCGCACGCCGAACTGTTGGCACAAAACCTGCAAGTCGTTTCAGACGGTCTGACCGTCGGTGCGGCGGATTTTGTCGTCAAACTCAGCGGAAAAGCCTACCACCTTGAATTGACGTGCAAATATTACGGCAGCGCAAGCGGCCGAACCGACGATTTGTGCGGCTTGAACCGCCAAGACCGATTGACAGGCAAAGCCGCCAAATTACCGCAGCAACTCATGCTGCTGAAATTTTCAGACGGCCTTGAAACTTTGCGGCAGCACGATTTGCCGACCGATTTGCAGCCGGCTTCCATCGTGCGCGGCATGGGCTTTTTTCCAAGCGGATTCAGCAGCTTCCAAGCCCCTGTCAATCCTTACGCCTGGCGTGGCGTTTATCTTTCCGACTGGCAGGAATTTGATTTTTCAAACAAAGCGGCGCGCTATATCCTGCTTGACCGCATGGCCTATCTCGCCCCTGCACGCGTAACCGCCGCGGACACGCTGTCTGCCGGTGAAATCCGCCAAAGCGAAAGCGGCTTGGCAGCGGTATTGGAAAAACGCCCCGACGATTATTGGCACGAAGTTTCGCGTATCATGAAGCAGGCCTGACTGCCGGCCTTGTTTTTCAGACGGCCTGAAATGTCTTCCCGTCCGGAGTTTTGCAAAAAACGAATCAATGTGCCCTGGCATTTTACCAAGTCAGGCCGTCTGAAAATCCCGTATAATTTACCCCGTTCCATTTTTCAAAACAGACCATGACACCGACCCAACTCGACCACACCGCCGCCCTGCTCGCCGATATGCTGACGTTCAAGCAGCCTGCCGATGCCGTTTTGTCCGCCTATTTCCGCGAACACAAAAAACTCGGCCGCCAAGACCGCCACGAAATCGCCGAAACCGCGTTCGCCGCATTGCGTCATTATCAGAAAATCGCCGCCGCATTGCGCCGTCCGCACGCGCAACCGCGCAAAGCCGCGCTGGCCGCACTCGTACTCGGCCGCAGCGTCAACATCGGCAAAATCCAAGATTTGCTTGATGAGGAAGAAACCGAATTTTTAAGCCGTCTGAAAGCGCGCAAAGCCGAGTTTTCAGACGGCCTGACCACCGCCGCCGAACTGCCGGAATGGTTGGTTGCGCAATTGCAGTCCCATTTCAGCGACGAAGAAATCTTAGCGTTCGGCCGCAGCGTCAACCAGCCCGCTCCGCTGGATTTGCGCGTGAACACCTTGAAAAACAAGCGCGACAAAGTGTTGGCCGTGTTGCAAACGGAAGAGCCGTCTGCCGAAGCCACGCCGTTTTCGCCGTGGGGCATCCGTTTGAAAAACAAAATCGCGCTGAACAAACACGAATTGTTTCTCGACGGCTCGGTCGAAGTGCAGGACGAAGGCAGCCAGCTTCTCGCCTTGCTCGTGGGTGCGAAACGCGGCGAAATCGTGGTTGATTTTTGCGCGGGTGCAGGCGGAAAAACCTTAGCCGTCGGCGCGCAGATGGCCAACAAAGGCCGCATTTACGCCTTCGACATCGCCGAAAAACGGCTTGCCAACCTCAAGCCGCGCATGACCCGCGCCGGACTGACCAACATCAACCCCGAACGCATCAGCAGCGAACACGATCCGCGCATCGCCCGTTTGAACGGCAAGGCCGACCGCGTGCTGGTGGACGCGCCCTGCTCCGGCTTGGGTACATTGCGCCGCAATCCCGATTTGAAATACCGCCAATCGCCGGAAACCGTCGCCAATTTACTGCAGCAGCAACACAGCATCCTCGAAGCCGCCGCCAAGCTGGTTAAGCCGCAAGGCCGCTTGGTTTATGCGACGTGCAGCATTCTGCCGGAAGAAAACGAGCATCAGGTCGAACGTTTCCTGGCCGGACACCCCGAATTCGAACTGCTCGACTGCGGCGGATTATTGGCCGCCGCCAAAGTGGATTTGAACACCGGCAAATACCTGCGCATGGATTCTGCCGTTCATCAAACCGACGGTTTCTTCGCCGCGGTTTTGCAGCGTAAATAAGAAAACTCAGACAGGCCGTCTGAAAACGGGCAGCAGGTTTCTCCTAAATGTTCAGACGGCCTCTTCATCTCCGCGCAAACTGCTGCCAACGCTTGAATTTTGTCCTTTGCGCCTTATCTGTTTTCCCGATACCGCCAAAAGAGTCATTTTAAATTCCCGCAACTTGCGTATAATGACGGCATTCAAACCGAATCACCCGATTGTTTAAAAGGAACCACACATGAGCATTCATGACCAAATCAAAGAAGTCGTTACCACCCACCGCGTCGTCCTGTTTATGAAGGGCACCAAACAATTCCCGCAATGCGGCTTCTCTTCCCGCGCCGTGCAGATTTTGAACGCGGTCGGCTGCACCGACTACGTTACCGTCAATGTTTTGGAAAACGACGAAGTACGCCAGGGCATTAAAGAATACAGCGACTGGCCGACCATTCCGCAGCTGTATGTCAACGGCGAATTCGTCGGCGGCTCCGACATCATGATGGAAATGTTCGAAGCCGGCGAACTGGAAGAAGTCCTGAAAGCCTAATCCTCGGCAAAGGCCGTCTGAAACCCTTTTCAGACGGCCTTTTTCACGGTTTCGGCAGTTTGCGCCGCAAGTAAAAAAAAGTATAATAAACCCACTTTACCAGACACCGAGTACAAGCAATGAACGTAAACGTCATCGACCACCCCTTAGTCAAACACAAATTAACCTTAATGCGCGAAGCCGAGTGCAGCACCTACAAATTCCGCGCGCTGGCCACCGAACTCGCCCGCCTGATGGCTTATGAAGCCAGCCGCGACTTCGCCATGGAAAAATACATCATCGACGGCTGGTGCGGCCCGATCGAAGGCGACCGAATCAAAGGCAAAACGCTGACGGTGGTACCGATTTTACGCGCCGGTTTGGGCATGCTCGACGGCGTTTTGGATCTGATCCCCACCGCCAAAATCAGCGTTGTCGGCCTGCAGCGCGACGAAGAAACTCTGAAGCCGGTTTCCTATTTTGAAAAATTCGTCGACAGCATGGACGAGCGTCCCGCGCTGATTATCGACCCCATGCTTGCCACCGGCGGCTCCATGGTCGCCACCATCGACTTATTGAAAGCCAAAGGCTGTAAAAACATCAAAGCCTTGGTTTTGGTGGCCGCTCCCGAGGGCGTGAAACTGGTGAACGACGCGCATCCGGACGTAACCATCTACACCGCCGCGCTCGACAGTCACCTGAACGAAGACGGCTACATCATCCCCGGCTTGGGCGATGCCGGCGACAAGATTTTCGGCACACGTTAAACACGGATAAGGCAGGCCGTCTGAAACCGATACCGTTTTCAGACGGCCTGTTTGCCGATTCAAACCCATTCCCTATTTCTTTTCCATCATTTTCATTAAGGAACACCATGAGCTTTCAAGATAACTTAGCCGCCATGCCTTCAATCGACCATTTGAGCGGCCTCGACGTCTGCAACGGACAAGGCGAAACCGTCCACCACATTCCGGCTGCGCCGGGCAAACTCGGTTCGTTAAAACTCTACTACGCGCTGGCTCAAGAATTCGACCACCAATTAAATGCCGCAGCCGCCGATCGTGGTTTGGAACTTTTCGTCGAACACGTTGCCGACGCAGAAGCCAATCCGGGCAAACACCCCAACATCGATTTGCTGTTCCGTGTCAAAGCCGAAAACTTGGCTTACCGCTTAAAACCGTTACACGCTTAACCAAACCTGATATGCGTTGCGGAATTAAACCGTTCAGAGCAACTTCGTCGTAGATATATAACGGAAGCAAACTGTCGGGAAACGCATTAAAACCAACAGATTTTGCATATAAAATCACAGGCCGTCTGAAAATTTTCAGACGGCTTTTTGTTATCCTATAACAAATTCGTTTACATGATTTAAAATATGTTATACCATAACTCAATATTTTGTTTCCCCACCTACATTTAGAGAACAACCATCATGAAAAAATCTGTTTTACTGATTACTTCCGCATTGTTCCTGTCAACCGCCGCACACGCACACCGCGTATGGGTCGAAACCGCCCATACCCACGGCGGCGAATACCTGACCGCCGAATTGGGCTACGGCGAATTTCCCGAATTGGAGCCCATCGCCAAAGACCGTCTGAATATTTTCAAGCCGCTGCAACTGGTTACCGAAAAAGGCAAAGAAAACATGCTGCAAAAAGGCCATTACAACTACCAATACCGCAGCAACCATCCTGTTAAAGACGGCAGCTATTTAGTGATTGCCGAATACCGGCCGACATTCTGGTCGAAAAACGCCGCCGGCTGGAAGCGCGTCAACAAAACCCAAATGCCCGACGCCACCTACTGCGAAGAAAGCCGCATGTACGGTAAAAACATCGTCAACGTCGGCCACGAGAGCGCGGATACCGCCATTATCACCAAACAGGTCGGCCAAAACTTAGAAATCGTTCCTCTGGACAATCCGGCCAACATCCATGTCGGCCAACGCTTCAAAGTACGCGTCCTCTACCGCGGCGAACCCTTGGCCAACCATCCCGTTACCGCTACCTTCGACGGCTTCGATACCAGCGACCGCAGCAAAACCCACAAAGTAGAAGCGCAAGCCTTCTATGACGTCACCAACGACAAGGGCGAGGTGGACATCATTCCGCTGCGCCAAGGTTTCTGGAAAGTGAATGTCGAGCACAAAACCGACTTCCGTGATCAAAAAGTCTGCGAAAAAGAGTCAAACTACTCGACACTGACCTTCCAAATCGGCCATACCGACCACTAAAATACCGCAAAAACCGTTAAATCGACGACAATACATTGCGAACATCAAGGCCGTCTGAAAACTATTTTTCAGACGGCCTGTGTAAATTAAGCCGGGATTTTTGCACAACAGGTCAACGGGTAAACAGCCGTCATTTCTCAGACGAGAAAATCCTTTTTAAGCCGGGTAACTTTTGTTGGAAATCAGGTTCGAAACAATGAATGGATATCTTGCTGTACAGGGATAACGATGGCCGGACAGTGCAGCAATTTCTTGATTTCGGCAAAACGCCCCAGCCTGACATCACGGCTGAAACGGCGCAAACCGCCATTCGCCCAAAGCCAAATCCAGTTCAAAAATATTCAGACGGCCTACCGCCACCCTTACCAAACGTAGGCAGGGATAACCCGCCTTGGCCGTCATCCGCCGCACTTGGCGGTTTTTCCCCTCGGTAATCTTAATTTCCACCCAAAAATCCGGCACCGTTTTGCGCACCCGAATCGGCGGTTGACGCGGCCACAGTTTATCCGCTTCCCCATCCTCCAAAACACGCACCTTGGCCGGACGCGTAACAAAATCGCCCAAATCCACACCGCGGCGCAATCCGTTCAGCTTCGCCTCGTCAGGCACACCCTCAACCTGCGCCCAATAAGTCTTTTCCTGCTTAAACTTCGGATCTGCAATACGCGCCTGCAGACGGCCGTTATCCGTCAGCAGAAGCAGCCCCTCGCTGTCCGTATCCAACCGGCCTGCCGGATAAAAGCCCGGTTTATCAACGTAATCTTTCAAACACCCGTGTTTCTCGTGTGCCGAAAACTGGCAAACCACACCATAAGGTTTATTCAAAACAATCAAATCATTCATTCAGACGGCCTCAATATTTTCCCGCCTATTTTACCAGCCGCAACCGATAAAACCAGCCTGCGCGTTACCCGTTTATTGTTTGGCGACTTATGAACAAAGCAGCATTTTTTGTTCCCAATCAATTCAGGTGCTTATTCCAATACCCCGTTTTCACGCTTGACATACGCCTCCCGAACCAGTATAGTTCGGTCTTCCTTAGGAGTAATGGCTGAGAGGCTGAAGGCACTTCCCTGCTAAGGAAGCATGTGGGGTCAACCTGCATCGAGGGTTCGAATCCCTCTTACTCCGCCAAATAAAACGAAACCCGCCGACGATTCGGCGGGTTTTGTTTTATTTGGCATTTATGATTTGAGATTAGTTTAACAATAGGCTACAATTTCCAAACTTTTTCTTAACTCTGCAAAGGAATTCGCCATGAATAAATTAAATGGTTTATTGGTAACCGCAGCCGTTCTGGCTTTAACCGCCTGTGCTAACCAAAACAACCGCGCTTCTTCATCCGACTATTCGTCCCAAGCCCAAACCGCTTCGACTTCGGCCTCAACGGCCTGCCGCAGCATCGGCGAAGGCCGTAAAATCAATAATAAAGGCCAAAACGACGGTTATATGTGTAAAGCCAGCGTGGCGTTGAATTCCGCAGAAGCCAAGGAAGTGCTGTCACCGAATATCCGCGTTTCATACGGCAGCACCAGCGGCAAAACCAATGTATCCCGCCAAATCGCCAACGCCGTCGGCAAATCGCCCGACGAAACCTGCCAACGCGCGTTCTTAAGTGCCGTGAAACGTTTCCAAAGCACTGCCGAGCGTTATAAAAAGGGTTCTGTCCGCTTAGTCAGCTATTTCGACAAGAAAACCATCGGCGGCAGCGAATACGAATGCCACATCGGTACTTGGAACAGCCGCGTGGTCTTGAAAGGCAGCTTCCACTAAACCCCCCGAACCGCTGAATGATTTTCAGCGGTTTGTTTTTCCGGCCACCAACCATGACACGCCATCTCGACTGCCTGCTTGCCGCTCCCCCATTGGCCGAACATTATTCAGACGGCCTGCTGGACGAAACCGATAACATAAGGCTGCAACAATCGCCGCATTTATCGCAGCGGTTGGATTGGCAGGTCAGCCGCGCTTTAAAATTTCAGACGGCCTCCATCACGCAATCGCTGTCCCACAGCCACGGTTATGCGGCTTTACTGACTGCCGATACGCCGTCGGCCATCGGGGTGGATATTGAAAAGATTAAACCGCGCGATTTTCAGGGATTGGCCGCGTGGATTTGTTCGGAAGAAGAACAAAATTATCTGTCTGCCTTGGATTGGCAGGCGGAAGATTTTTACCGTTTATGGTGCACCAAAGAGGCCTTAATCAAGGCGGCCGGTTTGAATTTTCCGGCCGATATGGCCCGTGTCGGCTATGCTTTCCGACAAGACCGAATCAGCGGTTTATGTGTTGAAGGGAAAAGCGGTTGGCATGGTACAAGCGCATTACTCAATCATGAATTTGCAGTTGCCTGCGTATGGCAGGGCAATCAGCAGGCTAAAATGGATTGGCTGTTTTACGGCGGACTCAGTTCAGAAAACCTTACCAAACAAAAGGCCGTCTGAAAAACAGACGGCCTTTTGTTTATTCTCCCTGCCAACGCTTGAACACCAACGAAGTATTCACGCCGCCGAAAGCGAAATTATTGCTCATCACATAATCGGTTTGAATCTCGCGCCCGTCCCCGACGATATAATCTACCTTACCGCAGGCAGGATCTACATTTTGAAGATTCACAGTCGGCGCAAACCATCCCTGATTCATCATTTCCACCGCAAACCAAGCCTCCAAAGCTCCGCATGCACCCAGAGTATGGCCGAGATAGCTTTTTTGCGAACTCATCGGCACAAAACCGAACACGGCTTCCGTTGCCAACGTTTCGGCAATATCGCCTTTTTCGGTGGCCGTACCGTGCCCGCTGACATAACCGATTTGCTCCGGCTGCAGTGCCGCATCGCGCAACGCCAATTCCATGCACTTCTGCATGGTCGCTTTCTGCGGCTGGGTCACATGGCTTCCGTCGCTGTTGGCGCCGTAACCGATAATCTCAGCGTAAATTTTCGCACCGCGCGCTTGGGCGTGTTCCAATGATTCCAACACAAAAATTCCCGCACCCTCGCCAATGACCAAACCGTCGCGACCCGAATCGTAAGGGCGTGGCGTCAGTTCCGGCTCGGCGTTACGGCGGCTGGCAGCATACAGACTGTCGAACACATACACTTGCGAAGCGCAAAATTCTTCGCCGCCACCCGCCAACATACTGTCTATCATGCCGTATTTAATCGCTTCATATGCATAACCGATGGCCTGACTGCCTGACGAACATGCGCTTGAAGTGGGAATAATCCGTCCGGTCAGTTCAAAAAAGATACCGATGTTGGCGGCCGTCGTATGCGGCATCATGCGCACATAAGTATTGGCATTGAAATTGCGCGAGCTGCCGGTCAGCAGCAATTCTCCAATGTCGCCGATGTCTTTCGGACTCCCCGAAGACGATCCGCAAGCCACACCCATACGGCCGTCTTTAATACGCTCATCACCCAGCAGACCTGCGTCCTGCAAAGCCTGTTCCGCCGCATCGACACACAATTGCGACACGCGCCCCATGCTTCGCAACTGCTTTCGTGTCCAATGCGCAGGGGGTGCATAATGCTCAATCGGCGCGCCCAATTGGGCTTCCAATTCAGGATAACGCTCAGACCAATCTATATGTCTGACCGCATTCTTACCGGCTTTAAAGGCCGTCTGAATGCTTTCCCAATCACGTCCGAATGCCGTGATGCCGCCGATGCCGGTAATCACCACACGATTTTTTTTCAACATAATCCTCCGTTCACCGGAATAACTTGCCGCGTAATATAGGCTGCTTTTTCATCCATTAAAAAAGATACCGCATGGGCGACTTCCTCTGGCGTTCCCATACGGGCGGCAGGCACGGCCTTCAAAATTTCCTCAACCGGCACGTTCTCATCGACAATTTCCGTATCAATCAAACCCGGCGCCACGCAGTTGACCGTAATTTTCCGTTTGGCCAACTCGACCGCCAACGCCTTCGCCGCACCAATCACACCCGCTTTCGATGCGCTGTAATTGACCTGACCGCGATTGCCCGTCAGCCCCGATACGGAAGCCATACACACAATCCTGCCCGGCTTGCGGCGGCGTATCATCGGCATGACCACAGGATGCAGCACATTATAAAACCCGTCGAGGTTGGTGCGTAAAACCTGATCCCAGTCCTCATCGGAAAATGCAGGAAACGCATTGTCGCGCGTCAGTCCCGCATTCAGCACCACGCCGTAATACGCCCCGTGTTTTTCCATATCCGCTGCCAAAATTTCACGGCAGGCTTCACGATCGGACACGTCAAACTGCAACACCCGCGCGGATCTGCCTGATTCACGGATTTGTGCGGCTACAGTTTCAGCCTCTTCAATGCGGCTGCGGCAATGCACCACAATATCGAATCCGTCCTGCGCCAAAGCCAAGGCAACCGCTTTGCCGATGCCGCGGTTGGATCCGGTAATCAAAACTGTTTCACTCATGTTTTCTCTGTTTTCAATAGCAACTTTATATAAATGTTCATTTCAGACGGCCTGTCCGGATGTTTTCGGACTGTAAACATTCAAAGCCGCCTGTATCAACAGGCCGTCTGAAGGCAACAGGTTTTTGACTTCATCAGGTGCGTCCGTCCAACGCAATTCGCAGTCGAACACACCCATACCGCCCGCATCCTGCGTAGAAACCGTTACATCGATTTGCAACTTCGTGCCGACCGGAATGGTTTGGGCAAACAGATTCAGTTTGCGCGTACCGAGCAGAAAGCCCAACCGCACTTTTTCTCCGGCATTGAGCGCATGGCAGCCGGCCAAAGCCGCAATCCCTTGAGCCATGATTTCCATACCCGCCGCACAAGGCAGCGTACCGTTGACCAATAAAATATGCTTTTCACCGACCAAAGCTTCCGCCCGAAGATGACGATCGTCATATTCGGTAATGCAGTCAAGCAGCACCATACGGCCGCTGTGCGGCAATAAAGGTGCAGTTTCAGTAATCGGACAAACAAGCGGAAGATTCATTACAGGCCGTCTGAAAAATTATCAAACCAACATTATAACGTTAAATAACAAAACCGTGGCGAACACTAGCTTTGATTAAGTTATTTGGATAAAATAACGCAGAATGTAAATTTTTGAAAGCAGTCATGTCCCACGCTCATTGCCGCTTCGATTTCAACATTGCCGCCTGGCAGGCTTCAAGCAACAAAATTGCTACGCCCGAACAATGGCGGCAGTGGGCACGAGACCCTGATTTTGTTGAGAATCTCCCTGAGTATAAGCCGCCGCTGGCGTTTCTGCCCGCCATGCAGCGACGCCGTTTGAGCCAGGCGGCGCGTTTGGTGTGCGACGCTTCTTGGAATTTGGCGGAAAACCACCCGAACAGCCCGCTGGTGTTCGCCTCTCACGACGGCGAACTCAACCGCAGCTTCGAATTGTGGCTGGAACTGATGAAAACCCACACCGTATCACCGACCTCGTTCGGCTTGTCCGTCCACAACGCCTTGGCCGGACAATGGTCCATGCTGCGGCAGAATATGCACGAAAGCACCGCCCTTGCAGTCGGCGACGACGGCATCGAATCCGCGCTGGCCGAAGCCTGTGCTTTATTGGCAGACGGCAGCGAATCGGTGTTGCTGGTGATTGCCGACGATCCGTTGTCGCTTGAATACGGAGTCAAAGCCGTGCGTGCACCGTTTGCCTACGCGCTGGCGATGGTCATCACTCAAGGCCATGATTACACCCTGAGTATGCACGCCGGAAACAGGCCGTCTGAAACCGCAAACACCCAAGCCTATTGGGGCGGTTTGGAATGGATACGTTTCATGCTTTCAGACGGCCTGCAACAATACCGGCACTATTCGCGCCATACTTGGCATTGGCAGAAAAATCATGCGGCGCCTTGACTACTGCCGCCGTTTGGTTTCCACCCTGTTCGGCTTTATCCTGTTCGGTATCGGCGGTGTAGCGTTCAAACTGGTTCTGCTTCCTTATACCCTGAAAAGTACAGCAGGTGATTTACCCCGCCAACTGGAAGCCCGGCGTCTGGTCGCCGGCATATGGCGTTTTTTCGTTTGTTATCTGGTATGGTCGGGCATTTTGAGCGTAAAATTCAACGGTATGGAAAAGCTCGGCCGTCCGGGGCAGTTGGTACTGGCCAACCATCCGTCGCTACTGGACGTGGTTTTACTCATCAGCCATGCGCCCGAACTCAACTGCATCGTCAAAAAAGACCTGCAGAACAATCCTTCCATGAGCAGCCAGATTCGTGCGACAGGTTATATTCCCAACGAAGAATCGGAAGCCATGCTCGACACCGTCGCCGAAGTGTTCCGCAGCGGCCAGAGCCTGCTGATTTTTCCCGAAGGTACGCGCACCGGTTGGGACGGACAAGTGAAAATGCACCGCGGCGCGGTCTCGCTCGGTTTGCGCAGCGCAGAAGTGATTACGCCGGTGTGCATCAAAATGACGCCGCCCAATTTCAAAAAAGGCCAGCCGTGGTATCACATACCGCCGCAAAAAATCCATTACGAAATCACCGTCGGCGACGACATCCTGCCTCAGGAATGGCTCGCCGAAAAACCGTTGCCCATCGCGGCAAGACGTTTGAACGAATACCTTCAAGACTATTTCACAAGGAAAACGACATGAGTTTGGAACAGCAAATCAAAGAACTGATTATCGACAGCTTGGGCCTGGAAGACATCACCCCTGCCGACATCGGCGATGAAGATACCCTCTTCGGCGACGACGGATTGGGCTTGGATTCCGTCGATGCGCTCGAGCTGGGATTGGCCGTACAAAAAACCTTCGGCCTGCAGTTGGACAGCGAAAAAGACAATCTTCGCGAATACTTTACCAGCGTAAAAAACCTCGCTGATTTCGTCCGCAGCCGCCAAGCATAAGGAGCAGGAACATGACCGAACAAGAAGTACGCGATCTCTTGACCAACGCTTTGGTTACCCTGTTCGAGATCGAACCCGACCGCATCAAACCCGAAACCAACCTTTATGAAGACTTGGAAATCGACAGCATCGATGCCATCGACCTCATCGACCACATCAAACGCGAAACCGGCCGCAAACTGCAGGCCGAAGACTTCCGCAACGTGCGCACGGTGGACGACATCGTTCAGGCCGTATTGCGTTTGCAGGCCGAATAAGCCGCCTGCTTTTCAGACGGCCTGAGACTTTTTGCAAAACTCCGAAAACTTTACCCGCCGCCAACTGATGACATTCGTTGCGTGATAATGGCGCAGGTTTCCCGATTTCGTTCCGTTTTTGCAAAAGCCTCAGGCCGTCTGAACACCGACAAAACCATGAAAACCCTCGGCCAAATCCTGCTCGCCATCATCAGCATCGCCTATCCGCTCGTGTGGTATTACGGGCGCGGACACGGCGTGTTCTACTGGCTTGCCGCCGCCATGTGTTTCCTGTGGCTCGTGCGTGCCGCCGTCGGCAAAACACGCAGCCAGCGTTCCATCGCGCTGGTCTTGGCCGTCTTTTTCGCCGCCGTTATCTTTTTCAGACGGCCTGATTCGATGTACTGGTATCCCGTCGCCATCAGCCTGCTGCTGCTAGCCGTTTTCGTTGCCAGCCTGTTCTCCGGCCAATCCGCCATCGAACGCCTCGCCCGACTGCAACAACCCGACCTGCCGCCCGAAGGCGTCGCCTACACGCGGAAAGTCACGCAGATTTGGTGCGGCTTTTTCGTCTTCAACGCCGCCGCTGCCGCGCTGCTGGCAGCCTCCGACCAACACGATTGGTGGGCGGTTTATACCGGCATTGTGTCGTATATCCTGATGGGGGCATTGCTCGGCGGCGAATGGGTTTACCGCAAGACGGTTTTGAAGATTTAACTGAAATTGAATGTTGGCTCATGTACGCCCTTACCCGAATCCTCTCCTCTAATCTCCCGCAAAACGACCTTATCGCCCTCAATCCCGCATGGACGCGTGCGGAGTTCAATCGGGCGGTTTTTGCCTTGTCAGGCCGTCTGAAAAATGAAAACGTCCGCACAGCGGCATTGTGGTTTGAAGATGCGGCGCAGTTTGCCTGCGCGTTGCTGGCGGTGTGGCACAACGGCTCCACCGCCCTGCTGCTGCCGAATCTTGCCGAAGACAATCTGGCTTGGGCAGCAACGGCGGATGCCGTTCTGACCGATTCAGCAGACCCGCGCCTGTTTTCAGACGGCCTGAATACGCGGCGAACCGATTTCCTGAACAACAGGCCGTCTGAAAACGAAACCGTCGTTCCCGAGCATACCGATATTGCGCCGACTGCCCAAGTGCAGCTGAAAACCTCCGGTTCCAGCGGCGAGGCGCAAATCATCATCAAAACCGCCGCGCAGATGGAAAGCGAAGCCTTGTCTTTAGCCAAAAGCATTCCGTTCGGCAAACACGGCGCGACCGTCATCGGCAGCGTGTTGCCGCAGCATATGTATGGGTTTACGTTCCGTTTCGCGCTGTCTCTGACAATGGGCTGGACAATGGTGCGGACTCAGGCGGTTTATCCCGAAGATTTGCTGGCGTTTACCATGCCGTCTGAAAACGCGGTATGGATTGCCAGTCCTGCCGTATTAAACCGCTTGGGCGAAGCGCGCAATTGGGCGGCAGTCGACGGCAAACTCATCGGCGTGGTCTCCGCCGGCGGCGCATTACCCGAGAGTACGGCGGACTTATTGGCACAAAAAGCCGTGCGCCCTTACGAAATCTACGGCAGCACGGAAACCGGCGTTATCGCCTCACGCCGTTTCAACCGGTTGTGGCAAGCCTTTGATAATGTTACCCTTACCCAAGATTCAGACGGCCTGAAGGTCGAATCGCCCTGGGCCGGCGGCATTTGGCACAGTGCTGATGTAATCGAACCGCAACCCGACGGCTTTGTCCTGCTCGGCCGCAAAGACCGCATTATCAAATTCGAGGACAAACGCGTGTCGCTGACCCAAATCGAACACGAATTACTGCAACACCCGTGGATTGCCGATGCGCATTGCGGCCAACATCCGCAACACCGGCGCATCGCCGTATGGGTTGCGTTGAATCCGCAAGGCATCACAGCCCTGCGCGAACAAGGCCGCGCGGCGGTGGCCGATGCCCTGAAAAAACACCTTGCCGCCACTCAGGACAAAATCGCCCTGCCACGCTATTGGCGTTTTGCCGACGTTTTGCCGCGCAATCCCCAAGCCAAGATTTCCGCGGCTGATTTTCAGACGGCCTTTACCGTTCCGCAAACCGCTCCGGCGTGGCAAAGCATGCCGTCTGAAAACGATACCGTGCAACGCTATCGCGGGCGCGTTCCTTTGGATTTGACGTATTTCAGCGGCCATTTCGCCGAATTTCCGCTGGTTCCCGGCGTTATCGAATTGCAATGGATACGCGATTTGGCAGCGCAATTTTCATGGGGCAGTCAGGACTTAATCCGCGTGGAAAACTTGAAATATCAGCAATTTATCCGTCCGAATGACGAAATCGACGTGGAACTGGCCTACGATGCGGACAAAGACAAACTGACGTTTAAAATCAGCTGCAACGAAGCTGCCTGCGCTTCGGGGCGGCTGGTATTTACCGAAAGCGGCTGCGCATGAAAACGCTCGCCCTGATTCCGCATTACAAACACCCGACCACCGTCGGCCGCGTTGCCGAAACCTTACGCGCCTACGGTTTCGATGTCTTGATTATCGACGACGGTTCGGGAGACGAATGCAAACCCGTATTGCAAAACTTGGTTTCAGACGGCATCAACGTGGTTTTCCGGCCTGAAAACGGCGGCAAAGGCGCGGCCATGAAAACGGGGTTTGAATATGCCGCAGGACACGGCTACAGCCACGCCCTGCAAGTCGATGCCGACGGCCAGCACCATCTGCCCGATGCGTTAAAAATGCAGGAAGCCGCCGAACGGCAGCCTGAAGCCATTATCTGCGGTTGGCCGCAATACGGCGATGATGCGCCCAAATCGCGCTTGTACGGCCGGAAAATCACCGATTTTTGGAACATGGTTCATACTTGGTCAACCGACATCAAAGACGGCATGTGTGGCTTCCGTCTCTATCCGCTGACGGAAACTTTGGCCGTGATACGCGAAGAAAACATCGGCGAACGCATGGATTTCGACACCGAAATCCTGATCCGCCTCTATTGGCGCGGCGTACCGACGGTATGGGTTAAAACACCGGTGCAATACGCTTCAGACGGCATTTCCCACTTCGATGCGTGGGCGGATAACGTGCGCATCAGCAAAATGCACGCGCGGCTGTTTTTCGGTATGGTTCGGCGACGTTTGTTCCGGCTTTTTGGAAAGGCCGCCTGAAATGTCTGCCGATTCAAAACATTGGGCCAAGCAGAACGAGCGCGGCAACCGTTTCTTCCTTGCCGCCACCACGCTGCTTGTACGCTACCTGCCTGCATTTCTGATGAAGCCGTGCATTTGGTTTGTGGTCGGTTATTTTTACCTGACCTCGCCGCAAGCCCGCCGCAACATCGCTCATTACCAGCAAAATCTTCAGACGGCCTACCCTACGCTAAAATTACGACGCGCTTCGGTTTTTAGACAATTTGCCGCATTCGGCGAAGCCGTGTGCGACCGTTTTGCCGTGTGGCAGCGTAAAATCGTTTACGAAGATTTGGTTTTGGAAGACCCCGACGATGTGTACGCGCTTATCGGCGACCGCAGCCTGCGCGGCCAGATTTTCGCCTGCTCGCACTTGGGCAATACGGAAGTCTGCCGCGCGCTGGTGTCGCACCATATCGGCTTTAAACTGAATGTGCTGGTACACAGCCGCCATGCGCAAGCGTTTAACGAAGCTTTGGAAAAAGCCGGTGCCGACCGCATCCAGCTGATTCAGGTCAGCGACTTGGACGCCACTCTGATGATGGAATTGAGCAAACGCGTCGATGCGGGCGAATGGATTGCCATCGCCGCCGACCGCACGCCCGTTCGCGGCGAAAAAACCGTCGCCGTCGATTTTCTCGGCGAAACCGCCGAGATGCCGCAAGGCGCGTGGCTGCTGGCAGGCCTGCTGAAAACCCGCGTGCATACGCTCTTCTGCATCAAGCAAAACGGCCGCTACCATCTGAAGCTGCGCCGCTTCATTGATACTGCCGACTGGAAACGCCATACGCGCCAAGCCTCCGTAGCCGCCGCCGCGCAGCAGTTCGCCGACAAAGTGGCCGAAGAGTGCGCAAAAAATCCGCTGCAATGGTTTAATTTTTATGATTTTTGGAACAAAGACACACAACGATGAGCAAACACGTTTACTGCCGCCACAGCCATGAAATCGACGTGCCGTTTTTCGATGTCGATCCGATGCACATCGTCTGGCACGGCAACTATGTGAAATACCTCGAAGTCGCCCGCTGCGCCTTTTTAAGCAGCATCGGTTACGATTACAACGAAATGGGCAGACAGGGCTTCAGCTGGCCGATTGTGCAGATGAACTTCAAATACATCAAACCGGCCGTATTCGGCCAAAAAATCCGTGTCGAATTGGCCGTGGTCGAAATCGAAAGCTGTCTGCGCATCGATTACGTCATCGTAGACGCACAAAGCGGCGTAAAGCTCACCAAAGCCTCGACCACGCAGGCAGCGGTCTCGCTGGTCGACGGGGAACTACAGTTCCAAACGCCGCCAAGCTGGCTGGAAGCGGTCAAACGCCACCCGACTTTTCAGGCCGTCTGAAACCCAAGGCCGTCTGAAATATTTCAGACGGCCTTTTGAGAGAATACCGAAAATGAATATCCGAAAACTGTTTTTATCCGCCGTTTTAACCTTAGCCAGCCCTGTTCTGTGGGCGTTTTCCGCCGAAGAACTGGCGAAAACCCTGCAAAAACCGGCCAACATCCAAGGCACTTTTACTCAGCAACGCCATCTAAAATCGCTGGAGAAACCGATGACCACCGGCGGTAAATTTGTCCTGGTCCCCAAGCGCGGCCTGCTCTGGCAAATGCAGAAACCGTTCGCCGCCACCCTGCGCGTGCGTTCGGACGGCATCATGCAGTGGAACGGCAAATCGTGGACAGCGGCGCAATCGGGCAGAATGTCCGGCCAAACCCGCCAAATCCGACTTTTTCTGGATTTGCTCGGCGGCAATACGCAAGGGCTGCAAAAGCAGTTCGATTTGAAACTTTCCGGCACGGCGCAAAAATGGACGCTGCAACTTTTGCCGAAAACACCCGTGATGAAACAGGTTTTCCACAAAATCGAGCTGAACGGCGACCAACTGGTGCGGAAAATCGAGCTGCATGAAAAACAGGGCGACCGCACGGTTATGCAGTTCGACGGTATCCGCACCAACCAGCCGCTGGAAACTTTCGTGCAACAATCGCTGTAAACGGCGTGCCTTTTCTTTAATAAAATTAACATACAGTCTATAATGCCGTCTGAAACGCCATTACTGCAAACACCATGTCCGCCGCCCAAAAAATCCTTGTCGTCCATTATTCGCAAACCGGACAGCTCAGCCGTCTGGTACAGAATTTTATTGCGCCGCTGCAGAATCAGGACGGCATCGACGTACATACCGTCAACATCGAGCCGTGCGAAGCCTTTCCGTTTCCGTGGCCGTTTTGGCGTTTTTTCGATACGTTTCCCGAAACCGTCCACCTGAAACCGAAGCCGGTTATCGCACCCGATATTCCCGATGAAGATTATGATGCGGTGGTGATTGCCTACACGGTATGGTTTTTGTCGCCCTCGCAACCGATTACCGCTTTTCTTCAGCAGCCGCAAACCCGTGCGCTGTTAAACGGCAAACCCGTCATTACCCTCATCGGCTGCCGCAATATGTGGCTGAATGCACAGGAAAAAATGAAAACCCTGCTGGCTGCCAACGGCGCACACCTCATCGGCAACATCGTCAAAACCGATGCCTGCGGCACGGCGGCGAGCTTCGTAACCACCCCGGCATGGCTGCTGACCGGCGAGCGGCAGTATTTCAAAAACCTGCCCGCAGCGGGTATCGGCGAAGCCGAATTGTCCGACGCTTCGCGCTTCGGGCGCAAATTGGCCGAAACGCTGCAAAGCGGCGCGGCTTTGGACGAAACCCTGTTCCGCAATATGGGGGCTGCAAAAGTCGATGAAAAACTGATTCTCAGCGAACAGGCCGGTGCGCGTAGTTTTTTCCTGTGGGGCAAACTCCTGATGGCGGCGGGCAATGTTTCGCCGCTGCTGCGCCGTGTGCTGCTGGCGGTGTACGTCGTATTTTTGATTGCGCTGATTCTGACCGTCGTGCCACTGAGCGCATTGGTAAAAATGCTGCTCCGCCCTGTTCTGCGCCCTTGGCTGGAACGCCGGAAACACTATTACAGCCTTCCCTCCGGCGAATAGCATTACCCGAAGCGTTTTAAAATCAGCAGATGCCATATTTTCTCGGCCGTGCTTATTGTAACCGCCTCCATATTCAAGGCCGTCTGAAATTTCAGACGGCCTGCAAGAAACCGTTATCCGTATATGAATGCCACCGACATCCTGCAATCCGTCTATCTCAACCGCGTTGCCGCCTTTTTGCCCAATGAAGCCGTGTCCAATGCCGACATGGAAAACGTGTTGGGCAAAGCAGGCGGCCTGCCTTCGCGCGTGAAAAACATGATTTTGCGTTCCAACGCCATTCAGTCGCGCCATTACGCCATCGATCCGGCAACGGGCCTGCCGACGCACAACAGCGCGCAATTGGCTGCCGAAGCCGTCAAAATCCTGCTGGCTCAAGGCGTACCGGCCGAAGGCGTCGGTAGTTTGGCCTGCGCCACATCCTACCCCGACCAAACCATGCCCGGCCACGGCGTGATGGTGCACGGCCTGCTGCCAGAACTGAGCGCGTGCGAAGTATTCAGCGCAGCAGGCGTGTGTGCGGCAGGCATGGCAGCCTTGAAACACGCTTACAATGCCGTACGCACGGGCGAGCAGCGCGGTGCGGTGGCCTCGGCTTCCGAAGCGGCTTCCGCCGTCATGCGTGGTGATATGTTCAAAAGCGAAATCGATGCCAAAAATCTGGCCGACGCGCGCCCCGAAATCGGCTTTGAAAAAGATTTCCTGCGCTGGATGCTTTCGGACGGTGCCGGCGCGGTTTATCTGGCCGACCGCCCGAATTCAGACGGCCTGAGCTTCAAAATCCGCTGGATCGAGCTGCTCTCCTACGCCCACGAAATGCCGCCCTGCATGTATGCCGGTGCGGAATTTTCAGACGGCGTATTCACAGGTTGGAAAGACTTCAGCGAAGAAGAACGCCGCGACAAAAGCGTGATGGCCGTCAAACAAGACGTGAAACTGTTAAACGAAAACATCGTGCGCTACACGGTGGAAAAACCGCTTGCCCATATCGCCGCCAAACACGGATTGAAAGCAGAAGACATCAAATGGTTTCTGCCGCATTATTCGTCGGGCTTTTTCCGCGACAAACTGTCCGCAGGCTTGGACAACATCGGTTTTCCGATTCCGCAGGAAAAATGGTTTACCAACCTGCCTTACAAAGGCAATACCGGCTCAGCCTCGATTTACATCATCTTGGAAGAATTCATGCGCACGCACGCTTTGGAAAACGGCGATTTGGTATTGTGCTACGTGCCCGAAAGCGGACGCTTTTCCACCTGTTTCATGCTCTTGGAAGCAGTAAAGGCCGTCTGAAATGGACATCGACGACATCCCGCAAGACGACAGCAAATCCTACAACGGCCTGAAAAAAATCGTTTACGGCACGCGCGGCGGTCATTATCAGGCCGCCACCAGTACCGGTTGGGAAGACGAATCCTACGCCACCGAAATGGCGGTGGAAGAGCTTGACGCGCAAACCGAAGCCGCGCGCCGCGCCGTATCGGAGGGAATCCGTTCGCCGCTCTATTTCCATATGCTCTGCTACCGCCACGACGAAATCAGTTTGGCAGCGGCCGCAGGCATGTGGCAATGGCAGTTGCGCCGCCATCTCAGGCCGGAAATTTTCGCCAAACTGCCCGACCGCACCCTGAAAAAATACGCCGACGCGCTGCAAATGACGGTGGCCGCGTTAAAAACCGTCGAAAACGCCGCGCCACTTAAAGCCCCTTAAAAATCGACAGGCCGTCTGAAAATACCTTTATTGTTTTCAGACGGCCTCGGAAATACAGACATGACCGATTTTCCCCACCAGCACACCGCCCATTGCGAAAGCGGCGTGATGTCCACCTTACTGAAACACCACGGCCACGCGCTCAACGAAGCCATGATTTTCGGCTTGGCCGCCGGTTTGACCTTCGTCTATATGCCGCTGGTCAAGCTCGGCGGAATGCCGCTGGTTTCCTACCGCATCATGCCGCGCAACATCATCAGAAACACCTGCAAAGCCCTGGGGCTGAATTTGACATTCCGGAAATTCAAGGACGAAGCCGCCGGACAGGCCGCGCTGGACGACGCGCTCTCCCAAGGAAAACTCGCCGGATTACAGACTTCCGTCTTCTGGCTGCCCTACTTTCCGCCCTATATGCGCTTCCATTTCAACGCGCACAATCTCTTGGTTTACGGCAAAGACGGCAACGACTACCTCATCAGCGACCCCGTTTTGGAAAGCGTGCAACGCTGCGCCGCCGAAGATTTGCAGCGTGCGCGTTTCGCCAAAGGCGCATTGGCCGACAAAGGCCTGATGTACACCCTGGAAACCAACCGCACACCGCAGGAAATCGAAGCCCTGCTGCCCGAAGCCATACGCCGCGTGATACGCAAAAACGCCAAGCAAATGCTCGCACCCGTGTTTTTCGTCGGTGTCAAAGGCATCCGCACCGTCGCCCAAAAAATCGAAACGCTGCCGCAAAAGCAGTCGGCCAAATACCAAAAACTCTTTCTCGGCCACATCGTGCGGATGCAGGAGGAAATCGGCACCGGCGGCGCAGGCTTCCGCTATATTTACGCCTATTTTCTCGAGCAGGCCGCCGAAATCTGCGCCGAACCGCGCTTTCAGACGGCCTCGGCAGAGCTGACCGCCATCGGCGACGACTGGCGGCAATTCGCCAGCCTGTGCGTGAAACAGTGCAAAAAGCCGTCTGAAAACGGCTGTCGGGAAATCGCCGGTTTCCTGCGCGGCATTGCGGATAAAGAAGAAGCCCTGTGGCGGCGTTTGAAAGCCGTTTGAAACACTTTAAAACACACTGAATCTGCCCTGCCCGAACCCTGCCGCCTGCTTTTCAGACGGCCTCTTCCCATCAGGCCGTCCGAAACGAAAAAACAAACCACCATGATTCAAATCCAATCCCTCTCCCACCGCTATCCCAAAGCCGCCGTACCCGCGCTGGACAACGTGTCTTTAGACATTGCGCAAGGCGTATGCGTCGGCCTGCTCGGACACAACGGCGCGGGCAAGACCACGCTGATGTCGCTTTTGGCCGGTTTGCAGGAAGTGCGGCAGGGCGAAATCCTGTTCCACGGCAAACCGATGGCGGAAATGAGCCGTGCCGAACGACAAAAAATCGGTTTGGTGCCGCAGGATTTTGCGTTTTATCCGCAGCTCAGCGTGTGGGACAACTTATTGTTTTTCGCGTCTTTATACAATATGCGCGATAAAGGCCGTCTGAAAGATTTGCTGGAGAAAACGGATTTGACCGCGCATAAAAACAAAGCCGCCAAACATTTGTCGGGCGGTTTGAAGCGTCGGCTGAATTTTGCCGTCGGCCTGATCAACGCGCCCGAATTGGTGTTTCTCGACGAAATCACCGTCGGCATCGACCCGCAGTCGCGCCGCTTCATTCTCGACAGCGTGGCGGAACTGACGCAGCAGGGCGTAACGGTGGTTTACACATCGCATTATTTGAGCGAAATCGAGCAATTGTGCAGCCAAATCGCCCTGTTGCAGCAAGGCAGGCTGGTTTACAGCGGCGGCTTGTCCGACCTGCTCGAGAGCCAAACCGCATCGGTACGCTTCATCACCGAGCCGGTTCTGCCGTCTGAAACTTTGGCCGCATTGGGCGCGCAACCGATAGACCGCAACGGCATGATGGAAACGTTTCAGACGGCCTCCGAGGTATATGCTGCCCTACAGAAAAGCGGCGCGACAATCCGCTATTTCCAGCAAGGCCACGGCAGTCTGGAAGCGTTTTACCTCGATTTCCTGCGCAAGGAGGCCGCATGATTCTGGCTTCGCTTGTCAAGGAATGGAAGCTGCTCGGCCGCGATTTGCACGGCTTGGCGGTGCTGTTCGTCATGCCGATTGCGTTCATGCTGATTATGTCGCTGGCACTCTCGCGCGATGCCGACCCGCATACCGGCAGCCGAATTGCGCTGGCCGGTTTCGCCGATGATGCCGTCAATACCGCATTGGCACAGGCTTTGCAAAAAGAAAACATGCTTGTCGAATCCATGCCGTCTGAAAAACTGGCCGAAGCGCAGCAAGGGCTGCACGACGGGCGGTTCCAACTGGTGCTGCACAATCCCAATGCCGCTTCCGAGCCTTTGGCCGAAAGCAGGACGCTGGATATTTATGTGCCGCCCGATACCGAACCCTCATGGTTGGCGGCGGTCAAAGGCGTGTTGCAGAAACATTACACCGAAGCGCGCCTGAATGCCTATTTCGACGGCAACGAAGGCATCAAAATCCGCAACAAACGCCTGCCTAAATCCGTGCGCAACGACATTCAGAAAAAGGTAGACAAGAAAAATGCCGAGCAATTCGATACCGTCAGCGCATTCCTGCAAAAACCCATGCTGGCGGAACACTATCTCAGCGAGGGCGGCGGTGCGGTCGCCAAGCCCAACG
Organism: Neisseria sp. CCUG12390; assembly: GCF_047837985.1. Lineage (GTDB taxonomy): Bacteria > Pseudomonadota > Gammaproteobacteria > Burkholderiales > Neisseriaceae > Neisseria. The sequence continues at coordinate 1,046,916 of NZ_CP181244.1, read as the reverse complement.
CCGTGCAGCACAGCGTACCGGCATGGCTGATTTTCGGCATGTTTTTCATCATGATACCACTTTCCAACGTGATGGCTCTGGAACGCCAGACCAACACCATTACCCGCCTGCGTTTGGCGCGCGCCGACGCTTCGCTGCTGATTGCGGCCAAGCTGATACCGTATTTCGTCATCAACCAGCTCCAGTTCGCCGGTATGCTCCTGCTGGGGCGTTATTTGCTGCCCGAAATCGGCGTACCCGCGCTGGTGCTCAACGGCAGCCTGTGGCCTTACGCCGCACTCTCCGCCGCCGTATCCGCCGCCGCGCTGGGTTACGCGCTGCTCGTCAGCGTATGCGCCAAATCGACCGAACACGCCGTGGTACTCGGCGGCGGCGGCATCATCCTGATGGCGGCCGTCGGCGGTATTATGGTTCCGGCGCACGTCATGCCCGAAGTCATGCAGCAGCTCACATGGGTTTCGCCGATGTCGTGGGGGTTGAAAGCCTTTCAGGAATTATTGCTCAACCGCACCGGCATAGTCGGCATCACGCTCTATCTGCAACTTTTGGCCGCGTTTTCCGCCGTGATGCTGCTGGCGGCGGTACTGTTTTACCGGCGGCAGCTTCATACGCAGGTACGCTTTTGAGGCCGTCTGAAAACCGACACCGGCTTATCCGTCCAACCTTTTGATTGTCCGACCGAATATGTACACTTTTACCCTTGCCCCCGAACTCTTGGAAACCGAATTGAAAAAACTCATTCTCGACACGGCCGACAAAGCCGACGACATTGCCTTGGCCGATTTTGCCGATGATGCGGTACTGTTCGGCGACGACAGCCCCATCGGTTTGGATTCGCTGGACGCGCTGCAAACCGCCGTGGCCTTGCAGCAATATTTCCAAGTGCGGCTTCAGGGCGACCGCATGGTGCGCAAACACATGATGACCGTGCGCGATTTGGCCGCCTTCATCCGCAAGGAGCACGGCGCGTGATGTACTTGGCCGGACAAGCCGTTACCTGCGCATTCAATCCGCAGCAGGATTTCAGACGGCCTGTACCTTTGGATTTCCGCTTTTTGCAACAAAACGTGCAAACGCCGTATTTCCGCGCCTTTCAAAGCCCGAGTCTCAGCCGTGCGGAGCTGGCGGATTTGGCCGAACGGCATTTGCGCGACGCGGCGGACGCGGCGGGCTGGCCGTCTGAAAGCTGGAAAGAATGTTCGGTATTCATCGGTTCCGCTTCGTACAACGCATCGGAATACGAAAACGGATTTCACACCGCACACACACAACACGCCGGATATACCCTGTTGCACCTTGCCGACGATTTGGAGGCACGCAGCGGTAACCGCGAAATTTTCAGTCTGGCCACCGCCTGCACCTCGTCCGCCCACGCTGTGATTCAGGCTGCCAACTTTTTACGGAAAGGCACGGCAACGCGGGCTTTGGTTTTGGGCGTGGAAAGTCTCAACCGCATGACTTTGCTGCATTTTCACAGCTTGGGCTTGTTCGGCGGCAGCTACCGGCCTTTCGGCGGCAACGGCCTGATACTCGGCGAAGGCATGGCCGCGCTGGCGTTTTCTGTCGAGCCGCCAGCATCTTCCTGCCTGAAACTTACCGGCCATGCCGCCAACACAGGCAGCGATTTGATTCAAAGCAACGGTCAAGCCCAAGAAAACGTCATGCGCCGCGCATTGAACGCCGCCTGCGCCGTGCCTGAAGATATTCTCGCCGTCAAAACCCACGGTGTCGGCACCGCCGACAGCGACACCGCCGAAATGTCCGCCCTGACAAACCTTTTCCCCGAACTGCCGCCGCTCTTGGCTTTCAAACCGCAAATCGGCCATACCCTCGGCGCGGCGTGCGCACTCGAAACCGCGCTGTTGGCGCAATCCTTGCAGCAGGGACATGACCTTGACTATTCGGGCAATCCGATTTCTTTTTCAGACGGCCTCTATCTCGCCAACCATTTCGGTTTCGGCGGCAGCAACACCAGCATGGTATGGCAATGGACAGCTTAAAAAAACACCTCGCCGCCGTTGCGGTTTTCAACGCCGGCAGCCTCGACAACAAAACGCTCAAACACACGCTGCAAAGCGAAAGCGGCATCGCAAGCCGCCGCCTGAGCCGCCTCAGCCTGATTGCCGCACTCGGCGCATGGCGTTTGCGCGAATGCGTCGCCGACCGAATCCGCCCCGATTGCGCGGTATATCTCGCCACGCCCTTCGCCTCGTCCGCCCTGTTTCAGAAAATGTCCGACAATGTGCTGAACCACCATGCCGCCATGCCGTTCGACTTTATCGCCAATCTGCACAACGCCCCCGTCTTCCATGCCGCGCAAGCCTTGGGCAGCCATGGGGCGACCGTGGTCTGCGCCGCCGACCGCCGCCGCGAATCGTGGCAAAAGGCTTGGCGTTTGGCGGAAAACGCGCTGGTTTCCGAGCCGCAAATCGCACTCGGTTTCTGTTACGAACGTACACAGGAAAACGAAGCCGACGGCAGCGTGTGGCTGCTGCTGGAACGCAATCCGGCTGAACAGCATATGTTTTCGGACAATCCCGACAAAGCCGGCAGGCCGTCTGAAAACGCGCATTACTGGCAAGATCTGATTGACTGTTTATCCGTTTCAACCATACCCGACTAAATTTTTCAGACGGCCCGAACACATGAAAGGCCGTCTGAAAACAGGAATCCCCCATGCTTTTCTACCGCCGCCTTTATACCCTGCTGATTGTGCTGATGACGGGCTTCGTGCTGTACAACGCGGCCGCGCGTCCGTGGCTGCAAACCGACCTGGCCGAATTGCTGCCGCAAACGCAGCAGGATATTGTCTTGCGGGCGGCGGACACGGCGGGCGAAGCGCAGCTCAACAGCCAAATCATTCTGCTTGCCGGCAGCGATGATGCGGCACAAGCCTTTCAGACGGCCTCAACGATTGCCGGAAAATGGCGGCAGAGCGGCCTGTTTGAAGCAGTCGATGACAGCCTTTCCCCCGATTTGGCGCAAGTGCGCGAAGACATGCAGCGGCTCGGATTGGCGGTATTGCCGGCGGAACAGCGCGCACAATTGGCCGACGACCCCCAAGCCTATTTCCGCCAACGCGCCGAAGATGCCGCCAATCCGTTCGCCACATCCCCCCTGCCGCTGGAACAAGACTGGCTGGGCTTCGGCCGTTTCGTGGCCGACAAAGCCAATCCGCAAAGCCGCCTGCAATGGAATCCCGACAACGGCATGCTGTTCACCGAAGACGGCAGCGGCAAAACATGGGTTTGGCTGCGCGGCCGTCTGCCCGAAAACGGCAACTTTTCCCATGAGCAGCTGCTGAACCTGATGACCGAAAGCCGCCAAGCCGCGCAAGCGGAACAGGTCGAAATCCTGACCGCAGGCGGCGCGCTGTTTGCCGCGCACGCCAAAACCGAGGCCGAACGCGAAAGCAGCATCATGAGCGTGCTGGGCATATTGCTGACTTTTGCGCTGATGTGGCGCGTGTTCCGCAGCGGCCGCACCCTCGCCTTGCTGCTGCCCTTGTCCGCCGGTATGTTGGCAGGTTTGGCGGCAAGCCTGGCGGTGTTCGGCCATGTGCATGTGCTGACTTTGGTCATCGGCACCAGCCTGATCGGAATGCTGGTCGATTTTCCGCTGCACTGGCTCGCGCCTTCGGTATTCGGGCCGTCTGAAAAACCGCAATGGCAGGCGTGGCCGTCGATGAAACACATGCTGCCGGGTTTTGCCGTCAGCCTGCTGATTACCGTTTCGGGCTATATCCTGCTCGGCTTCACGCCTTTGCCGGTGTTGCGCCAAACCGCCGTATTTTCCGCTGCCGCCCTGCTCGGCGCATTCGGCGCGACCGTGTTATGGCTGCCTTATCGGTTTCAAAACCACCGCGCGCAAGCCTTACCCTTTGCCGCTTTCGCCGATGCGCTCTACCGCGCAGCAGGCCGTCTGAAAACACGGCGCAAACCCGTTTGCGCCTTCGCCCTGCTGTTCGCACTTGCCGGCGTATGGCGCAGCGACTGGCACGACGACATCCGCCAATGGGCAAACATGCCGTCTGAAATGCTGCAAGACGCGCATCGCATCGGTGCATTGAGCGGCACGGACTTCAGCGGCCAATATCTGGTGGCCGAAGCGGAAAACGAAAATGCCCTTTTGCACAAAAACACCGAAGTGCTCCGTGCGCTGCAACCCTTGGCCGGACAAGGCAAACTCGACGGCGTGCAATCGCTGGCGCAATTCATCAGCCCCACCGACGAGCAAAACGCACTCAAAGGCCGTCTGAAAACTTTGGCCGACACGCCGCAGGCATGGCGCGCCATGAGCGACATCGGCGTTCCCGAAACCGCGTTCCGCCAAGCCCTGCTTGATGCCGCCGCCACGCCGCCGCTGACGCTTTCAGACGGCCTCAAGCCGCCGTTGGCCGAAGCGTGGCGCAACCTTTATTTGGGCGAAGTAGAGCCGGGCCGTTTCGCCTCCGTCATCCGTCTGCAGGGATTGGCCGATGCCGCCGCCGTCCGCAATGCCGTGGCGGATATTCAGGGCGTGCATTGGGCGGACAAACGCGGCTTCCTCAACGAATCGTTCGTCAAAACGCGCAACCAAGCCGCATGGCTGAAACTGTTTTCCTATGCTTTGGCCTTGTTGCTGCTGTGGAAACTGTTCGGCCTCAAACGCGGCGGGAAAATCCTCGCCGTACCGCTGGCCGCCGCCGTGCTGACCGTGGCCTTCTTGGGCTTCGCAGGCATTCCCGTCAGCCTGTTCGCCATGTTCGGCCTGCTGCTGGTTTCCGCCATCGGCGTGGATTATTCGGTGTATGCCCTGACCGCGCCGCACAGCGCGACCGCCCGCTTCGGCGGTATGCTGCTGGCCGCAGCCACCACCGGCATTTCCTTCGTTCTGCTGGCCTTCAGCGGCACGCCCGCAGTCGCGGCGTTCGGCATGACCGTAGCAGCCGGAACCTTACTCAACCTGCTGCTGGCAAGCCTGCTGCTCCCCGAAAGGCCGTCTGAAAATAATCCTTTCAGACGGCATACCGAAAGCGTAAAATAGTCGCTGCCTCATTTCATTTATTTTTATTCGGAAAACCATCATGTCCACCCAATTCGATGTCGCCGTTATCGGCGCAGGCCCTTCCGGTGCGGTTGTCGCCGCGTTACTGAACAAAAAAGGCTTTAAAGTCTGCGTGTTGGAAAAGCAGCATTTCCCGCGTTTCGTCATCGGCGAGAGCCTGCTGCCCCACTGCATGGAAATGCTCGAAGAAGCGGGCATGACCGAAGCCGTTGCCGCCGAGCCGAGCTTCCAGTTTAAAAACGGCGCGGCCTTTACCTGGGGCAACCGCTACACCTATTTCGATTTCACCGACAAATTTTCAGACGGCCCCGGCACAACCTTCCAAGTGCGCCGCGGCATTTTCGACAAAATCCTGATTGACGAAGCCGCCAGGCAAGGCGTGGAAGTGCGCTTCGGCCACGGCGTAAATGCGTTCGACAACAGCGGCAGCGAAGCTGTTTTAAGCGTGGAAACCGATTCGGGCGAACGCTATGAACTGACCGCAAAATTCGTGCTCGATGCCAGCGGCTACGGCCGTGTCCTGCCGCGCCTGCTCGATTTGGAAACGCCCTCGTCCCTGCCGCCGCGCATGGCGCATTTCACCCACATCGAAGACAACATTACCAGCCCGAAATTCGACCGCAACAAAATCCTGATTACCACCCATCCGCAACACCGCGACGTGTGGTTCTGGACGATTCCGTTCGGCGACAACCGCTGCTCCATCGGCGTGGTCGGTACACCTGAAAAGCTCGCGGGCGACAGCGAAACGGTGTTGAAAAAATGGGTGCACGAATGCCCGATGCTGGCCGAAATCCTCGACAAATCCGTATGGGAAAACGAATTTCCGTTCCGCTCGATTCAAGGCTACTCCGCCAACGTCAAAACCCTGCACGGCAAGCATTTCGCGCTCTTGGGCAATGCCGCCGAGTTTCTCGACCCCGTGTTCTCATCGGGCGTCACCATCGCGCTGCACTCGGCCAAACTCGCCGCCGACCTGCTCGCCAAACAGCTCAAAGGCGAAGCCGCCGACTGGCAGACAGAATTTGCCGAACCGCTGATGCAGGGCGTGGATACGTTCCGCACCTACGTCAACGGCTGGTATGACCACAGCTTCCAAAACGCGATTTACGCCCCCGGCCGCAGCCCCGAAATCAGCCGCATGATTTCGTCCATTTTGGCCGGCTACGCATGGGATACCAAAAATCCGTTCGTAGAAAAACACGCCCAACGGCTGGAGGCCTTGGCGGTACTGGTCGGCGATATTAAATTGCAGTAAACCGCCGGCAATATTTTCAGACGGCCTCTATCTGCACAGGCCGTCTGAAAAACAATAAATCCCGATTCGGATTTCAGGATAAAATAACGGTTCAGTCCGCCCTGTTTTCCGAACTGCCGAAACTTCCGAAAACATCATCCACACACCTTTTCAAGCAGCCTGCCGTTATCGGCAGAAGCCGTCTGAAACCCACCGTCAGTATATAAGGAACCCCATGCGCTTGATTCCGCTTTTGTTCGCCGTTGCCGCCTTATCGGCCTGTTCGACCGGCCGTATGCCTTTACCGCAGCCGCAAACCATTCCTGCCGTCGCATCAAGCGGCCAATGGTACAAACTCGAACAGTCCGACAGCGACGGAAATGTCCTGCAAACCCATATGCTGGCGGTCGAACCGTTTTCAGACGGCCTGCGTTTCGTGCAGACCGACGCGCTCGGCGCGCCTGTTTCCCGCCAAACGCTGACGGCAAAAGGCTGGAAAAACGACGGTTTCGTCGCGCCCAATGCCCAATCGCGCCGCCTGTTTGCCGCGCTTCTGCCGTTGGTTGCCGCCGGCAATCCGGCAGGCATTTATCCGCAAAGCCAAGTGAGGCCGTCTGAAAACCATGCGTTCTGCACCGGCGGCGAAGGCGCGCTGTTCCGCTACCGCAATCAGGATTTGTGGTGTACGGCGCAGCGGCAAAGCGGCTTCGTGATTACCTTCCCCGACCGTACCCGTTGGACGGTCAGCCCGATTCAAGAATAAAGCCCGAACCGCACCATCATGAACATTCCCGTTTATCTCAGCCGCCCCGGGCTGACCAGCGCATTGGGCAGCGGCCTGCAAACCCATATCGACGTGCTGCTTTCGCCGCCCGGCCAAAGTCCGCTCACTTTTTCGGACGAATGGGTCAAAGGCAAAAACCATGCTTTCGGTATGGTGAAAGAACCGCTGCGTCCGTTTTCAGACGGCCTGCCCCGGCACCAGCAAAGCCGCAACAACCGTCTGCTCTGGCACGCGCTGGAGCAAATCGAGCCGCTGATTGAGGCGGCCAAATCGCGTTACGGCGCAGACCGCATTGCCGTGGTCATCGGCACGTCCACCAGCGGCGTGGACGAGAATATCCCGATATTCGAAAAAGCCGCGCAGGGCGTGGCGTGGGAAGAACTGACGTTCACGCAGACCCAGCAGCTGATGGCCGCGCCGGCACAGTTCGTCGTCGAAGCCTACGGTTTGAACCATCTGCACTATGTCGTTTCAACCGCCTGCACCTCGGGCGCACGCGCCTTAATCAGCGCGGCACGGCTGCTGCGTGCGGGTCTGTGCGACGCGGTCGTCTGCGGCGGTGTGGACACGCTCTCGCCGCTGACGGTCAACGGGTTCGCCGCATTGGAAGTGCTTTCAGACGGCCTGGCCAATCCGTTTTCCGCCAACCGCGACGGCATCAACATCGGTGAAGCCGCCGCCGTATTCGTGATGACGCGCGATGCGGATTTCGACGGCGGTATGCAGCTTCTGGGTTACGGCTCGAGCAGCGACGCTTATCATATGTCGTCGCCCCGCCCCGACGGTTTGGGTGCGGTCAAAGCGTTTCAGACGGCCTTGAACCATGCAGGCTTATCCGCCGCCGACATCGGCTGGATTAATCTGCACGGCACAGGCACGCTGCACAACGACAGCATGGAAAGCCTTGCCGTGGCCGAAGTGTTCGGCAGCCATACGCCCTGCACGTCCACCAAACCGCAAACCGGCCATACGCTCGGCGCGGCAGGCGCAATCGAAGCTGCGTTCGCATGGGCAATCGCCCATCCGCACTACAACCCTTCGGGCAGGCTGCCGCCTCAATGGTGGGACAGACAGGCCGACGAAACCCTGCCGTCCATCGCGCTGACCGACGAACTCAGCCGCTGGCCGTCTGAAAAACGCATTGCGGCAAGCTCGTCGTTCGCATTCGGCGGCAGCAACTGCGTGCTGATTATCGGTGCGTGAACGCAGCGCATAAAGGCCGTCTGAATATTTTCAGACGGCCTTTCCAATGCCTTGCAAAGAAACGGTTACGCAATGATTGCGTTCCCAAATTTTGTCAAAGTATGCCATAATGACGGCGTGTCGCAGCGTAATCACCGCTATCGTTTTGTCCTGGCCATTACTTGCGGCGCAGAAAAGAAAAACCTTAACCTACAAGAGAATCTCTATGACCAATAAAGCCACCATTATCTACACCCACACCGATGAAGCCCCCGCTTTGGCCACCAAATCCCTGCTGCCTATCGTGCGTGCATTCGCCCGGTTTGCCGACATCGACGTGGAAACCAAAGACATTTCATTGGCCGGCCGCATTCTGGCTACTTTCCCTGATTTTCTGAAAGAGGAACAGCGCGTACCCGACGCTTTGGCCGAACTGGGCGAATTGGTGAAAAAGCCCGAAGCCAACGTCATTAAATTACCAAACATCAGCGCGTCGGTGCCGCAACTGACTGCCGCGATTAAAGAATTGCAGGCGCAGGGCTTTGCAGTACCCGATTTTCCGACCGACCCGAAAACCGACGAAGAAAAAGCCGTCCGCGAGCGTTACGACCGTATTAAGGGCAGCGCGGTCAACCCGGTTTTGCGCGAAGGCAACTCCGACCGCCGCGCACCTAAAGCCGTGAAAAACTTTGCCAAGAAAAACCCGCACAGCATGGGTGCTTGGTCGAAAGATTCCAAAACCCACGTCGCCACCATGAGCAGCGGCGATTTTTTCCATAACGAACAATCCGTTACCGTACCAACCGCCACTTCCGTTTCCATTGTCTTCACCGACAAACAGGGCAACAAAAAGGAATTGCGCAAACCGGTCAGCCTGAAAGACGGCGAAATCATCGACGCCACCGTGATGAACAAAAAAGCCTTGGTGGCGTTTTTGAACAAACAGGTCAAAGAAGCCAAAGAACAGGGTCTGCTGTTTTCATTGCACATGAAAGCAACCATGATGAAAGTGTCCGACCCGATTATCTTCGGCCACGCCGTAAAAGCGTTCTTTGCGCCTGTATTTGAAAAATTCGGCGCGGAGCTGGCGGCTGCCGGCGTGAACGTCAACAACGGTTTCGGCAACCTGCTGGCCAACTTGGACAAACTGCCGTCTGAAACCAAAGCGGCGGTTGAAGCCGAAATCGCCGCCGTGTATGCGGCCAACCCTGATTTGGCCATGGTCGATTCCGATAAAGGCATCACCAACCTGCACGTTCCGAGCGACGTCATCGTTGACGCGTCCATGCCGGCGATGATCCGCAATTCCGGCCAAATGTGGGACAAAAACGGCAAAGCGCAAGACACCAAAGCCGTGATTCCCGACAGCAGCTACGCCGGTATATACCAGGCTACCATCGACTTCTGCCGCGAACACGGCGCATTCGATCCGACCACCATGGGTACGGTTCCGAACGTCGGCCTGATGGCTCAAGCCGCCGAAGAATACGGTTCGCACGATAAAACTTTTGAAATCGAAGCCGACGGCACGGTAGAAGTGGTTGACGCTTCGGGCAAAGTGCTGATGAAACACGAAGTCGAAGCAGGCGACATCTGGCGTATGTGCCAAACCAAAGACGCGCCGGTCAAAGACTGGGTGCAACTGGCGGTCAACCGCGCCCGCCTGAGCAACACGCCTGCCGTGTTCTGGCTGGATAAAAACCGTCCGCATGACGCGAGCCTGATTGCCAAAGTGGAAGCCTACCTGAAAGAGCATGACACCGACGGTTTGGACATCCGCATCCTGTCGCCTGTCGAAGCCACCAAATTCAGCTTGGAGCGCATCAAGAAAGGCGAAGACACCATTTCCGTAACCGGCAACGTGTTGCGCGATTACCTGACCGACCTGTTCCCGATTTTGGAACTGGGTACCAGCGCGAAAATGCTCTCCATCGTGCCATTGATGAACGGCGGCGGCATGTTTGAAACCGGTGCGGGCGGCTCCGCGCCGAAACACGTTCAGCAATTCCTCGAAGAAAACCACCTGCGCTGGGATTCTTTGGGCGAATTTTTGGCTCTGGCCGTTTCGTTCGAGCATCTGGCGCAAAAAACCGGCAACAAAAAAGCGCAGGTTCTGGCCGATACCCTGGACGCGGCGACCGAGCAGCTGCTGTTGAACGGCAAATCGCCGCAACGCAAAGCCGGCCAACTCGACAACCGCGGCAGCCACTTCTACATTGCGCTCTACTGGGCGCAGGCATTGGCCACGCAAGACCAGGATGCCGAATTGAAAGCCAAGTTCGCACCTTTGGCCGAAACCCTGACTGCCAACGAAGACAAAATCGTGGCGGAACTGGCAGCCGGCCAAGGCAAAGCGGTGGACATCAAAGGCTACTACAGCCCGAATGAAGAGCTGGCTTCCCAAGCCATGCGTCCGAGCGCGACTTTAAACGCGGCTTTGGCTGCGTTGTAATCAGAGCAACGCCGAACCTGTGAAACCCATTAGGTTTGGCTGTTGAATCATCAAAGGCCGTCTGAAAGTAATCATTTTCAGACGGCCTTTTTGTCAGCATTTTTCATCAATCATCAATTTTTGATACGTCTCTCATTTTTAATATTTTCGGGGCAATAACAGGTGGACCGTCTGAAATAACAGACAAAAAATCGCTGCCCCTCTATTTTGGATCAGCCCAAAACTCGGCGAGGTCTTGGCAACCGCTTAACCGCTCACCTACGGGTTTTAATGAAAAACAAACGGATTCAGTCAACCCGAAAACTATTGCGGACACTTGGATTTTTCAGGCGGTTTAACAATTTTCGGATATTGTTTTGCACGCTCTGCTGCACCGCATCGTCATACGATTGCCCCATATCAATCGGATTAAACGCCGTTTCCCAACTCATACTCTCGATTTCTTCAGCCCACAGAATTTTGCCGCTCCCGCTGTCGGCAAACTCATAGCGAATCCGCACCCTGCTTTTGTTGAACACACCGCCCCGAGTCTCCCAACCTAAAAATGCGGCTTTCAAACGCACGCCGCGAACGGCACTGCGGCTGAACAGGCCGGTATTCGCGAACGTATCCTGCAAAGCCTGTGCCAACGGTTGGGTCAGGCGCAGCGATGCGTCGGGGCAATCCGGTTTCAGACAAGATGTCGCAGAACCGACTCCGACCAAACTGACACGGCTTTCGGTTTGAATGCTGTCCAAACGCAACGGCAAAGGTTGGGCTGTTGGGGTTAAACCGGTTTGCGGACGGAAATCATAAGGTTGCTGGACACGGATACATCCTCCTAAAATAAACAGGCAGCCAATCAAGCCGACGGTAAGAATAGGATGGGACATGGCATTCTCCTCTGTGTGTTTTGAACTGAATGAAGCCCAACCTATTTTCAGACGGCCTTCAATAAAATAAACCCAAGCTTACTGCCATTGATCGGCTTTACTTCCGTCGCTGTGTTTTCGCGTAGAGACGTCGCAACAAGCCAAGCCTTGCACAGGCAGTTTATCCAAATCCGTGCGTAAACGCTGTTTTACGTTAATATTAATGTGGTTCGCATCAGCAGGAAATTTCAAATTGGCCGGATTGAACCGCCAATCTTCATTGTCAACCGTATCAAACGACTCCAGACTATACCGCACATACTCATTCAGCCAGCGCGCAGACGGCATATGATCGGCGTAAAACCAACTGAAACGCTGCTCGAAATAGTGGCTGAACTCAAAACCTTTATAAGCGCGGTTGTAATACGGGCTGATACTGCCGATGGGAAAGCCTGCCCATGTCGTACCTTCGGGAAAACGGATTTCACTGATCTTATCCGATGCAGGCATGTTTTTCAGACGGCATGTCCATTCCCATTTGATGTTGCACGGTTCATCCGTGTACACCTTGCTGCCCACGGGCAAAATCAGCTTTTTGTATTCCAACGGCTGCCTGAGTTCGTAATATTGATAATACGTCCGCCGGATAGTCTCGGCTTAGGTTGAAAATCGGGGCGAGCTACCGAATGCGGCAAATAATGCCGCCGTAAAACACAGGATTTGAATCGGTTTCATCACGCTTCCTTTGAGGCCGTCTGAAAAATACCGCAGTTGGGTTTGATGCCAAATGCGGTATGTTGCTATCAGGTTTTCGGCAGGGTTACGCCGGTTTGCCCCATGTATTTGCCGTTGCGGTCTTTGTAAGACGTTTCGCACACTTCGTCGCTCTCGAAAAACAAGACCTGCGCCACCCCTTCCCCGGCGTAGATTTTCGCCGGCAGCGGCGTGGTGTTGGAAAATTCAAGGGTAACGTAGCCTTCCCACTCCGGCTCGAACGGCGTCACGTTCACAATAATCCCGCAACGTGCGTAGGTGGATTTGCCCAAACACACGGTCAGCACGTTGCGCGGAATGCGGAAATATTCCACCGTGCGCGCCAGCGCGAACGAATTGGGCGGGATGATGCAGCAGTCGTCTTCTACGGTCACGAAGTTTTTCGGATCGAAATTTTTCGGATCGACGATGGTGCTGTTGATGTTGGTGAAAATCTTGAATTCGTTGGCGCAGCGGATGTCGTAGCCGTAGCTGGATGTTCCGTAGGAAATGATGCGCTGGCCGTTGATTTCCTTGATTTGGTTTGGTTCAAACGGCTCAATCATGCCGTGTTCTTCGCTCATGCGGCGAATCCATTTGTCTGATTTAATGCTCATAACGATTCCTTAACAAGCGGTTTGTTTCAGACGGCCTTGATGGAATGCCGTCTGAAAACCTTATTTTTTCTTAGGCTGAGTGGCGAGTTTGACATCTTTCATCATGCCTTTGTCAAATGTGATGACAAAAAGCGGCTCATTGTTTTGCGTCACCTGAAACTTCCCTTCGGCAAGGCCTTGTTTGAATTGACCGGTCAAAACCATTTTGTTCAGGCGGGTGCTGTTGACGGTAAACGGCTCTAAAAATACGGGCTTGACGGTATTGACGGTATAAATCCCTTTGCCGTCGAAGCGGCCGTTTTTAAATTGGCCTTGGTAACTGCGCCCGTCTTGGCAAGCCCATTCGCCCTTGCCGTGCGGCTTATTCGCTTTATCCACTTCGCCTTCATAACGGCAGCCCTTGGCCTGATACGGCTCGATTACCGCCGCATTGACCGGTTGCCACAATGCCAAACCCAAAGGCAAAAACACTAAATATTTCAACATAAACCACTCCTTGAGTTTTTCAGACGGCCTAAATACAGCAGGCCGTCTGAAATCATTCCTGCCAACCACCCAAATACGAAACCAACTCTTCCAACATGGTACAAATGGCTTCGGTCATCAAAATCTGCGAGGCAAACGTGAGACTCGCGGCGTCATCACCGTTATTTTCCGCCTCTTCCTGCAACACATCCAAATACTGGATACGCTTGAGCGTAAAGTCCTGCGTCAGGATAAACGCAATCTGCTCGCGCCACACCAAGCCCAACTGCGTCACGGTTTTACCGTTTTTCACATGCTGCACCACTTCATCCGCAGTCAAATCCTGCTTGGACACCTTTACCGTCGGCACCACATCGCCCACACCCTTAAGCTCGCAATCGCTGTCCAGCTCAAAACCGCCTTCGCAATGACCATCAAGCAGCCAGGAAGTCATCAATGACGAAGGAGACTGCTTGGTATTGGGCAGATTCGCCTCCAAACCGCCCAAAGCCTCGCGCAGCTTAGTCAGCAGATTTTCCGCTTTTGCCGAAGACGCATTATTCACCAGCAGATAACCATGCCGCGTATCCACAATAGCCTGCGTACGGCTGCTGCGGGTAAACGCGCGCGGCAGCAAATCATCGGTGATGATGTCTTTCAACTCCTGCTTTTCTTTACGGCCGACATTACGTCCCTCATTATTCTGGATTTCCAATACCTTCTCATCCAAAATATCGCGGATAACCCCCGCAGGCAAAACCTTTTCTTCCTTTTTCAAGGCCACGCGCCAAGTATAATCAGCCGGAAAAACCAACTCCGGCGAAAAAGAAACCGGTGCGGCAAAGCCCTCGCTGAACCAATCCAAACCTTGGCAATGAGCAAATTCCGCATCGCCCAACTTCGCCGCCAAAGCCTCCAATTCAGGCAGTTTTTCCTTATTCAACGGATAAAAACTGATTTGCTTGAACCACATCTGATTTTCCTTTCCTTAAAACGGCTTTATTATACAGATTTCGGCTGCTAAATTGGATAAGGCCGTCTGAAAATCACCAAGCCGGAAAATAACCGCCTCCTTATGTTGACAGTATAAAACCGCTTCAGTATAGTTACGGCTTCACTTACGCGCCCATCGTCTAGAGGCCTAGGACACTGCCCTTTCACGGCGGCAACCGGGGTTCGAATCCCCGTGGGCGTGCCAGCTTTTGATTAAACCCTTACCGAATCCGGTAAGGGTTTAGTTTTTCTGATGGGTTGTATTTAGGACTACAGACGATAGTCGTCAACCGAGACGCTGAAACTATCCGTTCCATCTCCCGTGAGAAGAAATAAAGAGGAGGCAAAACCGATAAATAAGGCCATGGCGATGCAGTATATAATCCGCAGTATTATTTATGCCGTCTGAAAATTTTCAGACGGCATTATCAAGAGAACTTAATTATACATTCCATCAGGAACAGAGCAAGATTCAGAGATGATGATCTGGCAATTCGAAGCCCCTGTTGATTTACATCTTTTCATCGCAACAGCCTCAGATTCTCCTGGTTTTTCCACCGCCTTACTGAGCTTCCAATGCTTTCCTAATTTACCACCTGCAGCAGCAATACAACCATTTCTAGCCCAAGTAATGACTTTACAGCCTTTTTCGCCACATTGCCGTATTGCTGCTTTTTTTGCTTCAGATAAGGAGTCTGCATTACTTGCTCCACCAACGGAGCCAGTTTTCTCATTTGCTGCTAAAGCCCCGTATTTTGACGGTACATTAACCGTTATGTGGCGTATGATTTTTTTCGGTGGTGTTGTAGCTCCATTATTATGTCCGCAGTCAAGATTGTAACCATAGTTACATAATGCAGGATGATGCTGCAAAGGTCCGTTAGTTACGTCAACTGCATAGGTAACCGAACCAAATAGACTTAATAGGGATAAAATCAAAAAATTTTTCACAGTTTCTCTCCTTTTTGTGTTTTGGAGTTGTCGTCTGTACTGATACCTTGCCGTGCAAATTGGGTAGCTGCATTGACGGTTGAGGACACTGCATTTCCAAGCTGGGAATTTTGTTTTATCGCTTCAGGTTGTGTTACAGAATTTGTCATTCCTTTAGAAATAAATGGATTGGTAAAAGTATTTGCAGTTTGATTGGCTTCATAAGTTTGTCCCATCTGCTTATATTGATGATTAACCTTATCTTCCACCATCGTTTGCTGGTGGCTTCTTCCTCCGTCAACACCCGGTGGCACGATTCCCGAACGGTCGAATACCCCATAACCGCTATAATTCCCCATTACCCCATTAAACCACAAGCCCGCCATCGGCGGCACCGTAATCAGTAAGGTTGACAGGATTAAACCCAATCCCAACTGCTGCGTAACCGTCTGCATAATGCCTTCCGCAGATTTGCCTGTAAACACCATGGAGACAAAGTTGGTTGCAGCTGAAGAAGAAGTAAGGATACCCACCAAATCCATCGCGATTTCCGCCATCACACCCAGCATAACGCCCGAGAAAATGGTAGCCAACCCGTAGAACAGCCATTTCTGAAACAGCGGTGCTGTCTTTTTGAACAGCAGACACAGGATAAAAATAGGGGCAAAACCGATAAATAAGGCCATCGCTATGCGGAATATAATCAGCATGGTACCTGCGACAATGGCCGGTCCTGCTGTGCCGATACCGGCAAACCATTTGGCCTGAGTTACCTTTTCTTCCAGATAATCATCATCGGCGGTATCGACGGCATTGAGTGTAGCCAGCATGGTTTGGGTACCTTTCAGCTTTTCATCGATTTTACAGCCGAGTATGGTAGGGGCGTTTTTAAGCAGGCATTCGCTGCCTGAACCACTATTGCCCGTCATGATTCGGCTAATGCCATCTGAAAGGGTTTCGGTTAAGGTGCTCACGCCAAAACTGCCGCCTGCCGCCACTCCCAAGGCAATGGCGATGATAAAGTAACTTTTACCCAAGCTGTAAACAAAGCCTTTCAAGCCTTCCTGACTTCTGCCTGTAGCAATCAGGTATCCCTGTATCATGACCCAAAGTGTGAGCAGACTTAGGATGATTGTCAAGGCAAGGGTAAGGTTGTTTAATAATACTTCTTCGGTAAAATAACCTATCCGTGCGTATATATAGTCTTGAATTGCTGAGTAAAGAAGCAAATCCATATTATTTCCTTATTATTTTCCTCAGAAGCGGTTAGAAATCTTAGCGCTGTCTAAACGCTTATAGCGAGCATCTGTGCGCCATTTGTTTGCTTTCAGTTCTAAAGCAGTTGTGGCTACCCCTTTGCTGATACTCGCACTCAGGCCGGTATTGCCTGAAAGTTGGTCTTTGGTTAGTTGTTTGCGCGCCCATTTTAGTTGGTTGATATTGGTGTCAAGATTAGCTAATTGTGTTTCGTAATGTTTGATTTTTGCCAACAATCCTTGTAATTGGGCTTGAACGTCATTTTCAGCTGTTTCAGCTTTGCCTGCATTCCCCCCTGCTCCTGCAAGTACATTTGCAGCACCTGCGGATGAAGCTAAACTGCCTTGACTGGAAATTCTGCCGTTAATACGATTAAACTCAGCCGTGATTTCAGTGTTCATGTGTTGCAGAAGATCGTATTTTTTCCTTTCTAATCTGACTGTGTTGACGCATAAATCTGCTGACGTCGCATTGCTTTTTCGCATACGCTGACATTGGCTGATACGACTTTGAAATAAGTTTTCAATTTGGGCTGCTTGTCTGGCATCGAGAAATTGCTTTACTCCTGGAATTTGTGACAACTTATCACGGACAAGACTGTCAAAACGGGCTTTCCAGTTGAGTAATTGTTGAATGGCATTGGCTGCTGCTGCACCATCAAAGGTTGGAATCCCGCTCGAATGAACCGGTTGAACCAATGCTGATGCAGTAATCAAAACCACGGCGGTCTGTTTATATCTTTGTTTTGTTTTATGCAATTTTTTAAACATATTTTGAATATCTCTGTTTCAATAGCTGTTTTGATGCCGTCTGAAAATGAAGTCACTTATTTTCAGACGGCCTGAGCGTTACTTCACATCAACCCAACGGCCGCCTTTTTTCTCGTCGCCTACATATTTGACCGAGTCGCCGACTACCGTCCATTCGTGGTCGAAATATACGCTGCAGTAAGACGGTTTACCGTTGCGGATATAGGTCTTTTTGACAATCGGGCAGCTGTCACGGTCGCGGATGCGGTAACGCGGGCATTCGCGCACGTTTACGGTGTAGCGCATGACGCGGTTCAGTTCTTTTGCGTCGCAACGTCCCGCACCTTCGGCAATGGCATCAACCAAACGGCGCATTCCGTCGTTTTCTTTGCTTGACGGGCAGAGTTTGAGAAAGTCTTTACGCGCTTTGAGGGTGTCGCCCCATTTTTTGTGCTTGATGGAGAAGAAGCGTCTCAATGAAGGATTACATTCGCTTGGCCGCTCGCCAGAGGAAAGACATAAAGTCGCTTCACAGGCTAAGCGTGTATCTCCGGTAAGTAGATCGGGAGCGACAGGGCTCTGATTACTGCCCGGGGCTGCAAAGGCCGTAAGCGGCAGAAGGGACAAGATTAAAGTATAAACAGGGATAAGTTTCATGTCGTAATATCCTTTTTATTTTATATGGTAAGCCGTCAGGCCGTCTGAAATCTCCCTACGGCTGCGGTATGTTTATCCGTCTTTTTCAGACGGCCTTACTGGGCATTTCTCTGTACGGTGGATTTGCCGCTTTTGCCCGAACCTTTACGTTCGGCGTAGAAGCGTTCCAGCCACATTTCGGGTGTTACCTGATTGAGCGTGAGACCTGCTGCTTCGGCTTCCTGACGGACGATGTCGTCCATTACGGCGATATTGTCGGTAGAAGCGGAAATCACGGCCAATTCGTCGTCCATACCGCGCAGGTTGAGTTGGCATACGGCTCCGGCGTGCCCTTGTTTTACCAGAAAACAGCGGCTGCGTTCGTCAAGGTTTTTGACGACTTGGTACTCGGCTTCGCTCAGTTTCAATCCGTCGATGTAGTCGGTACGGTCGGCTGTCGGGTTCGGCAGCAGAATCATGGTGGCGGTCTGCTCGATCAGAGCGGCAGAAATGTCGCTTCTGAGTGCGTCTTCAGGCGATTGGGTGGCGAAAATACCCAAACCGTTTTGTTTACGGATGGTTTTCTGTTTGTTTTTGGCAAAATCTTTCAATGCGCCGCCACCTTCGAGGATTTTCCAGAATTCGTCCATCACATAGATGAAGCGTCTGCCGTCAATCAGGGATTCCATGCGGTGGATAAGGTAGCTCACCACAGGGGAACGTACCTGTGGGTTGTCGATGATTTCGGTGTAGTCGAAACCGATGATGGAAGCACCTGTAAAGTCGATTTTGTCCTGCGGATTGTCGAATACCCAGCCGAGGCTGTTGCCCTGTGTCCATTTGCGGATGTCGGCGTAGAGCGAATCGTCGCCGTGGTTGGGCAGCGATTTTTGGAAGTTGGTCATGCTTCTGAGGTGCATCGGCGTATCGAGCATGGCTTTGACGGCACGGAGAATGTCGGCATCTTCGCCGGCGGTATAGCGGTCGCGTCCGGCCAATTCTTTAATCAGACCGGACAGAAACTGTACGTTGGCTTCGGTATTTTCGCATTGGAAAGGGTTGAAGCCGGTCGGCTGGCCGCTTTCCAATGCCATATAGGTGCCGCCGCAGGCACGGACGAAAATTTCGGCACCTCGGTCTTTATCAAAGAAGAAAATGGTCGGCTTGGGATCGAACTTCTGCACTTGGCTGAGCAGAAAGTTGATGAGCGCGGTTTTGCCGGTACCGGATTTACCGATGACCATAGTATTGGCAATGGCTTTTTCCCCCTCTGAATCTTCTGCTTCGTGGGTAGCGTGGAAGTTGAAGAAGTAGGGTTGCCCGTTGGTGGTCTGCAAAACGGTAACACATTCGCCCCACGGATTGCGGTCGCGTTTGCCTGAGGCGAAGTTGTGCAGCGGAGAAAGACCGAGAAAGTTCAATGACGATAAATTGGCAATACGGGTGCGGTATTGCCAGTTGGCCGGAAGCTGGGCATAGAAAGCGGAACAGACGGCCAGGTCTTCTTTGGTCGTAACAAAACCTGCATTTGAAAGCTCCGCGCGTGCAGCTGCCAAATTTTGCGACAAACCTTCCTGAGAATCGGAATAAAGAGCAAGGCTGAAATGGTAGCCGCCTAAGACGAAATTACCCGACGCGAGTTGATCCATTGCGTGATCCAGCTCGGCAATCTGGGTAAAGGATTTGTCGCCAGACGAAATCATCATGCCGCGGGTACGCTCAAGGGTCTTCATGGCATCGTAGCGGCTCATCGGGCTGAAACTGTGGGTAACCACATATTCCATGTCGAGATATTTCAGACCGTTGAGAACGCCGGGAAATGTGCCGTCGGGATACTCTTTGAGATTGAGCATAGCTCCATAATGGTTTTTTCCCTCGGGTGTACGCAACACAAAATCTCCGGTTTTAGCGGAGAAGAGATGCCGGCTGAGCGGCAGATAGTTGTAAACGGGCGCAGGCAAAACGGGAACCGGCTCATTAACACGGTTAAGTATGTAGCCGAAAAGCTCAAGGGTTTCGGAAAAAACGGTTCCGTTGGCACTTTCATACATACCGAGACGGTAAGGCAGATAATCTTTTAAGACGGCCTCAAGGTTGGCAGCCAGCTCATTGAGCGTACCGATGGCTTGGTTTTGCTCGGCCTCAAGGCGCGATACGTTGCCGGATTTGTCGGCTAATTTTTTGCCGTCAACGACCGGACGGTAAACCATGGTCAGGTAAAGCTCGTTATTCATGAGCTTTTCTTGAGACAATCGGTTGAAATAACTGTCGGAGAGCGTTTGATTGAAACGCTCTTGGAATCGGGGACGTAAATCAATATTGCGACGACGACGGATATCATGTACCCAAAATGCAACATTAACGTAATCAGGGGCACGAAGCGACTGGAGCAAGCGGTTGAACGTATTATGCTTGTGTTCGAGTTCCCACTCCTCCCTGCCTACAAACGGCAAGCCGGAGAGATGCCAAGTAGTCAGAAAATCACCTCCCGAAGTCTTCACGATAGTAGGTGAAACATGGGTAGAAAGTGATACGAATTGGCTTATAGGTGAGTCTGGATTGAACATGTTGGCCGTAACTTAATAAATCGTGTTGATTAAACTCTTATTTTACAATACTTGCCTGCTTTAAATACCCGAAACATTTAATTGCTTCGGGTATTTTTATTCAAGCACTTCACCGGGGTGGGTTTTTACGATATTCATTCGGTGAGAAACACCAAGTATCAGGAAACTCCTCCCTTTTCCTAGCTCTCAACCTGAATTTAAGGCGCAACCCGAGAAAACGGAAAATCATATCATCCCGCTTGGCCATTTGCCGCATAATCAGAATAATGAAAGGTATAGTCAACAGGAAAAACATGTTGAAATACATACCGAGCAATAATCCTGAACCCGCCCCGATAAAAAAGGGAATGTAGGGAACACCGAGAAAAGTAGCCGGACGAGTACACCCCCTAAATACAATATTCTTCTGCATAATCTTCAAATCAATTATGCCAAGAACTGCATCAGTTGCAGCATAGCGGAAGTAGTTCCTGCCGAACATGAGTCTGCATTGCCCACTAACATTTTTGCAATTTGACCAGCAGCGCCAATCAATACACCCCCGATTAAAATCGGAGCTACATCAGCAATCCTCTTATGCGCAAAAGCAATTTGATAACCTGCAAAGATAATAGCAATCGTAACAACTGCCACAGACATCAGATTTAATACAGTATGCACATTCTTGATAAATTTACATGCCCCACCTGAGCTTGATGTAAAATCATCAGCAGCCAAACCAATAGTTGGTGCCAATGCTGCAGCTGCAATAAAGGCAGCAGTAGCAACATTCTCAGCATTCAACCAAGAAGATTTCTTTAATTTTGTTTTGTTACTTTTCATAACAGTAAATTTCCTTCATGTAGTAGTTGAGACAAAAAATTTTAAGGTAAAAATGGCCTTATTTGCCAAATTATAAAATATGATTTAAAAAATTAAAATTTAAAAAACAAAAGCAGTATCCACTACAACGGCATTGTCTTTATGAAGATCCGCTTGATTACCCTGACGCATTTCACTTAACTTGGAACTATCTTTGATAAGAGACCCGTTTTTTTTCACAACGACTTTGTTGTTATCGTCTGCTAATAGCGTATTCGTTCCTTTCTCTTGCTTTGGGGAAACTTTACCTATGCTGTTGCTGTTTTTCTGAAAAGAAACAGCTATTGGTTTCTGTACAGCTACATCCCCCACCAAGGATTGTTGCGATTTTACCACATTTTTATTTTTCCCCATCATGGAGGCAAAAATCTTTTGCACATACCCATGTCGGTAACCAGTTACAAAATTACCAGAATAATAACAGCTAAATGATCTTCCCCAATCCTTCGCTCGATCATAGCACTCTTTCAAAATATAGGAACCTGCTTTCAGATTAGGGCAGACTTGAAAGGCTTTTTCATATGAATTTAAACCATATTTCTTAAGATTATAACGATTGACTTGAGCAAGACCCAATGAAAAATTATATCCCCTCTGCTCCAACATCCTTGCAGTAGCAACTGCCTCTGTAATATTTCGAGGCTGCCGTTGGAGCTTCCCCCCAACAACGCCAATCGCATAAGGATTACCAGATGATTCCACTTTGACCACATGCTGCATTATCGCAGGAGGCACAACCAAACCAGCACAATCAAAAATCATTTGCTTCTGTATACTCCAGCATAAATGAATAATATTGACCTGGAATTTAACACAGATTAAAATAATTAACAATAAATTTCTAAGGCAACCCACAAACCTGATACTACTTAATATTTCTCAAGTTATTAGTTTCTTGATTCAGTCTGTGGCTTGTTTTTGATATTCGCATGTAATTTTAATTGTAACAAGGCAACTTTACTATGATTTTATTTAAAAATATGCTTTTTTTAATAGGAATTTCTACCATTATTGGTGGATGCTCTGCACACAAAGCCCCTGACTTTCCAAAAACATGGAAGCCTCTCAACGAACTTCCTGAGCAGACCAACGAAATACCATTATTTAAACAGCATGTATATCAAGTAACACAACTCGATACTACTGTTAAAGGCTTATTGGAACGTTGGGCTGAGGAAGCGAAAATGCCTTTAGTCTACGACCATTCTTCTGATTTTACCCTGTTTCGCAAAACAAAAAGTGTTCGTAATCCAGATTTAAAAGCAGCGTTAGCCGAACTAAGCAGCCTGTATTCTGAACAAGATATGGTTTTTTATGTTCAAAATGAAGTTATCATGGCACATAAAAAAGTTGGAGTTGCAGTAAAAACCGATGCTGCAAATCGAAAAAAGAAGTCCAATAAACCAAACTAACCACTCTTACAATCATGATTTGAAAAGAGAAAATCTTATGCTTAAAAGTAAAAAAAATGATCATAGCGATAATATCCAAAAAAATATAAAAAAATCTTTGGATTTCGAAAAAACCTTAATGGACATCCGTCTCAAGAATGAAAAAAGGGCTTGGACAGTAGCAGGTATCTCTACCTTAACTTCCTTATGCTTGATAGGCGGATTGTTTTATATGCTCCCCTTAAAGCAAAAAGAACCTTATCTAGTCATGGCTGATGTCTATACGGGTCAGGCTACCGTAGCAAAACTGGTAGGTAATTGGAATAACAACAATATTACCGCAAACGAAGCTGTCAACAAAAGCAATGTATCTCACTTTATTATCGCTCGCGAATCATTTGATAGCCAAATTATTTATGATAATGATTGGGCAACTGTATACTCCATGTCAGTCCCCAATGTTTCAGACAGTTATCGGAATCTGATGAACAAAAGCAATCCAAACAGTCCTTTTAATCTGTATGGTTCGTCTCGATCAATCCGCGTTAAAATTTTAAGTATTGTCCTAGATAACAGCGGTAAAGCTGATGGCCGCAATGCCAGTGCTACAGTCCGTTTCCAGCGATTCTTATTAAATAAGGGAACCGGCATATCCAGCTTCATCGATAGTAACGTTGCTACCCTTACCTATACTTACAATAATAATTTAAAGATGGATGAAAAATATAGACTCAAAAATCCTTTGGGTTTCCAAGTGTTGTCTTATAGAGTGGATCCAGACGCAACAGTTGCCTCCGAACAAGAGTTGTCAGCTGAAAGCCTGGTTCAGCAAACTGCTCCGGTCGTTCAGGAAAACGCAAACTCCAATTCCACAACCACACCGGAATCTCAACCTACAAACCCCCAAACAGAAGTAAATAATATTTCTCAATCTGCCCCCATACCCGTAGTAGGAGAGGAAAAATGATTTTTCATAAAACCAATAGAAAAAAATTAATGGTCTTGGTAGGCATAAGCATTTTATGCAGCCATACAGGTGCCGCAACCATCCAAGAATATTTTTACGAGCCGAACAAAACTTACCCAGTACAAACAGCTATGGGCGTTGTCACTCAAATTGAGCTTGACCCCAGAGAAAATATTAAAGATTTCGGTTCCGGCTTGAGTGGTGGCTGGGATTTAGCAAGACGCGAAAATGTTTTCTATATCAAGCCCAAAGATAATGCAATCGATACGAATCTGATTGTACGGACTCAAGCACACCAATATATCTTTGAATTAAAAGTTCTTAAGGGAAACTGGGCAAGTTTATCGGATGCTACAGAACGAGGAGTAAACTACCAAGTTAAATTCCGCTATCCTGATTATACTAATTTTAATCTTCAAGCAAGCTCATCGGGAGGCTATAGTCTCAGATATGATCCGACCAAGAGCTATAACACAAATTACGATGTTGCTGCCGATAAAAAGTCAGAATGGCTAGTGCCTTTAAAAGTTTACGATGACAGTAAATTTACTTATGTCTATCTAAATAAAGGAAAATTTAGTGGCGATTTTCCTACTGTTTACGGAAGGAAAAGTGAAAACGGACCAGAATTTGTACTTAACAGCAATGTGGAAAACAACATAATCATCGTACACGGAACTTATCCAATTTTGGTTTTACGCCACGGCGATAATGTCGTTGGCCTCAAAAGGAATTAATGATGGCAGAAAATTTCAATCACAATGGCAATGAGCCGGATCAGCAATTCAATCACGAGAATACTGATTCAAATAATCTCTATGCCAAACAATACACCAAAGAGCAAGAACAATTAGCCCAACTTGAAGAAAGCGCACCACAGCTTACAGCACCAATAGACAGAGGTCTCAATAAAAAAGCTTTAGCCTTTATTATCCTTGCAGGTTTTGGCTTAACCGGCTTGGGAGCATTTGCATATCATCAGCTTAGCGGAACTGAAGAAGCTCCTCCTCCAGCCAGAGCAGAGGTCGTTACCGTTCCTGATTTGCCGCAACCTGAACCTGTTGAATCACAATCGGCGATACCTGTTTCTGCCGCACCCGATCCAGCAGCACAAGATCCGTCGCAAAATCTCCAATTGCCTCCTATGCAGACAGCAGCGCAGCCTAACTCTATAAATTTAGAGACGAGCCCGCAACCGATGCCTGTAGAGATCAGCCAGCCATCTATGCCTCTTCAGAATGTACCTGTCCAACTGCCTGCGGAAAATGTGGTTACTGATGACTCAACTTTTGTACAGGATGGCGAAGGTGGTGCTCAAGCCCAAAATACTGCCGTACCTACATCAAATGCAGTTCGATATATGCACAACAAAGATAAATTACTTGTACAAGGTACTTATTTACGCTGCGTATTAGAAACAAAGATTATTTCCGAAATTCCCGGTTTTACCTCATGCATGATCACAGAGCCAGTCTATTCAGCCAGCGGTAAATATCTGCTGTTGCCGAAAGGTTCGAAAGTAATGGGTCAATACGGCCCCAGCAATCCGACCAGCGGTCGGATGGGTGTTATTTGGGACAGGATTATCACACCAGACGGTGTAGATGTTACCCTTAAATCCCCTGGCGTGGACAACTTGGGTGCTGCCGGCCACGAAGGAAAATTCAAATCACATTGGCCTTCACGCTTAGCATCCGCATTACTGATCAGCATGATTTCAGATACCTTTAAATATGCCGCTGCCGAATATGGACCACAAGGAGAGACCGTAACAACTTCTTCTTCAACCATATCCAACCCCTACGAAAGCGAAACGGCAGATACATTGAAGCAATTGGCTATCAGTCAGCTTGAACGTAATAATGCACGTCCGAATACCGTCACGATCAACCAAGGTAGTCTGATTAATATCTATACAGCTCAAGATATTGATTTCAGCACTGTAATGCAGTAATTTTTTGACCCGATGCCGTCTGAAAAGTTTTTTTCAGACGGCATCAGTTTAACTACTTCCAAGAAAGGAATCGTATGAAACCTTTTACCCTGCTCGGCCTTTGCGCCGCCTTATCCCTAACCGCCTGTACCAAGGAGCGAAATATGTACGAACAGCATACCGCAGAAGCATCGGGTTATCCGACTTACGAAACGCCCAAAGGCGACGCGCCGCCCGAAAACATCAGAATCAATCCTGACCGTAAGGAACATTATCAGTTGATTGCCCGAATCAAAGATGCACCCTTGAAATTCCAAGTGGTGGAAGGACGGGAGCTTTACCAGGCCACCAACTGCTACTATGTAACCGACCGCTGGGTAGGGGCGACGGCTAATCCGCAATACTCCAAAATGTTGGACATCATCAAAGTGGACGACAACACCTACGTTACCGATTTTTATATAGATACGCCGCTGGATGAAGATTACTATGGCGACGGGGTGTGCAAATGGCAGTTTCTGAGTGCCGGGATAGGCTGGAAGCCGACAGGGAAAGATAAACGGGAAACGGCTTTGATGGCTGATATTTGGCCGGAAGATTTGGAAAAGCTGACTTCGGAAAACCCCGAAATCATTATTAAACATGAGTATGAAAAAAAAGGTTTCCCTATAGCAACGGACTTGAATTGGGAGAATGGTTGGTCTGATGATGGAAGTTCTGTCCGCCATTCCAATCGACACGGTATTATTATTCCAGAGCAAGATAAATTTTCAGTTGAATTAACCATTAGAAAGGTTCAGAAATGAGAAAATTGAACAGTCAGGATTTTGCCCTGTTGTCCGGCCATGTGTACGGGAAGGAATCAAACAGCCAAACTGATGTTTTTTGATTTTTCAGACGGCATCAGTTTGACTGTTTTACAGAAAGGAATCATATGAAACCTTTTATCCTGCTCGGCCTTTGCGCCGCCTTATCCCTAACTGCCTGCCACAAGGAGCGAAATATGTACGAACAGAACGCATCGGAAGCATCGGGTTATCCGACTTATGAATTGCCCAAAGGCGACGCACCGCCCGAGAATGTCAAAATCAACCCTAACCGCAGGGAGCATTATCAAGCAGTTATTAAAATCAAAGACGCACCACTAACGTTTCAAATCGTCAGGGGCAATGAGCTTTACCAAGCCACCAACTGTTACTATGTAACCAACCGCTGGGTGGGCGCAACGGCCAATCCACAATACCGTCAAATACTGAATGTCATTAAAATCGACGACACAACCTATGCCGCCGATTTTTACACCGATACGCCGCTAGATGAGGATTATTACGGAGAAGGTGTGTGCAAATGGCAGTTTCTGAGCGGAGGATTTGTGCTGCTGCCGACTGGAAAAGACAAACATGAGACAGCTCTGATTGTGGATATTGAGCCAGAAATACTCACTAAATTGTCTTCAGAGAATCCTGAAATCAAAACAATCAATCACTATATTAAAACAGATTATCCTGTAGCTACTCGATTAAAACTTGATAGTCTATCCAGCGGCTTATCGGATACAGGAATTGAAAGCTGGCATGAAAAGCCTGAAGATTACACTCCAAATACATTATTTTCAGTTGAATTGACGATTAGAAAGGTACAGAAATGAGAAAATTAAACAGTCAGGATTTCGCCCTGTTGTCCGACCATGTGTACGGTAGGGAAAGAAACAGCCAAACCCATGTCCTTTTGATTTTTCAGACGGCATCGGTTTGACTGTTTCTAAGAAAGGAATCATATGAAGCCTTTTATCCTGCTCGGCCTTTGCGCCGCCTTATCCCTAACCGCCTGTACTAAGGAGCGAAATATGCACGAATACAATACATCGGAAGCGTCAGGCTATCCGACTTACGAAATGCCCAAAGGCGACGCACCGCCCGAAAACATCAGAATCAACCCTAACCGCAAGGAGCATTATCAGTTGGTTGCCAAAATTAAAGACGCCCCCTTGAAGTTCCAAGTAGTGGAGGGACGGGAGCTTTACCAAGCGACCAACTGTTACTATGTAACCGACCGCTGGGTAGGAGCGACGGCCAATCCGCAATACTCCAAAATGCTGGACATTATCAAAGTGGACGACAACACCTATGTTGCCGATTTTTACACCGATACGCCGCTGGACGAAGACTATTACGGCGACGGCGTGTGCAAATGGCAGTTTTTAAGTGCTGGGATTGGCTGGAAACCGACAGGGAAAGATAAGCG
The DNA here is from genome assembly GCF_047837985.1 of Neisseria sp. CCUG12390. GTDB lineage: Bacteria > Pseudomonadota > Gammaproteobacteria > Burkholderiales > Neisseriaceae > Neisseria. Next base: position 1,019,001 of record NZ_CP181244.1, on the reverse strand, counting down.
GGAAACGGCTTTGATTGCTAGGATTGATTCGGAAGATTTGAAACAATTGAATGCTGAAAATCCTGAAATAATCATTGAACATGAATATCAAAAGAAGAACTTTCCCATAGCAACCGATTTAAATTTTGAAAAAGGTTGGTCTGATTATGGAATTTTTCCTGATAGCGGTTTGGTTTTATCATCACAAGACAAATTTTCAGTTGAATTGACGATTAGAAAGGTGCAGAAATGAGAAAATTGAACAGTCAGGATTTTGCCTTATTGTCCGACCATGTGTATGGTAAAAAAGGTAAAGATGGTAAAGTCGAATTGATTTTTGACAATCCATCTAATAGAGAAATTACGTTGAATGGGATCAAATATAAAATAGAAGAAATCAAAGATAACCCACAAAACGGCTACTTCGGTGCGGTTTACCGCCGCATGGACACTAACGAAATCATCGTTGTCCACCGCGGTACGGAATTCGGTACACGCCAAGACCGTGAAGCCGATATGCGCATGGTCAGAGACCATACCAATCCGCAATACAATGACGCAAAAGCATTAACGGAAGCAGCAGAAAGATGGAAAAAAAGCCAAGCTCCCAATGCTACCATCTACCAAACCGGCCATTCCCTAGGCGGTTCGCTCGCCCAACTGTGCGGCCACCGTTACGGCCACTACACCGAAACCTTCAACGCCTTCGGTACGGCAGGGTTGAAAGAAGCGCAGCCGCTCAACCCGACCGCATTGGACAACATCATCAACCACCGCATGGGCGGCGATTACGTCGCTTCGGCTTCCAACCATTTGGGCAGAAGCATTCTCTATACCACGCCGAGGGAAGTCTCCAACCTGCGTAAAGGCGGCTTTGCCACACACGACACCAAAGACGATAGTTTCTATGCCAACGCATTCGGTATGCCCGAACGCTGGAACAAACCGCTCAGTGCATTCGACCTGTACACTTCCCATGCCATGAGCAACTTTACCCATGCCGGCGGTTTGTCGGTATTGTCGCCCAGGTCGGATGCCCGCCGGCTGGCGCAGGAAAATATGGCCGTGATCGAACGTTTTAACAATCATGTCAAAGAATCCGTCCGCCAGTCGCCCGAGAAATTTGAAAAGCTGTTGGATTGGGCAGACAGGCACATTGCCGAAAACAGCCGTCAGCCTAATCCGTATGAGTGGCAAAATCCGGTTCAATATGCCCGGAATGTGGATACAGACAGGCCTTTCCATAGTGCTGGCGAACCGGCGCAACGGCTGCAAACCGCCCAAGCTCCCTTATTGACTATGGCCGATATGCCCAAACAGGTTCGGGATATGTGCAACCAGTGCAGGACGCTGCTGGTCGAATTTGACAAGGAGGAAGGAGTAACACGAAGCAGCTCGGATTACGACGCCATTTCCCTTTCTATGGCAACCAAGGCTCATGCGGCGGGATTGCCCGAAGTCAAGTTCATCCATGTCCAGGGAGACGGTCGAATAAACATCGGCTACGAATCGCCGCAGGGCATGTATAAAGATACTTCCATCCACACCAATCAGGCATTGGCTTTATCTTTGGAAGACAATGTGTTGCAGGCAAAACAGACCGAACGGGATTTTGCTTTGGCCGAGGAACAGCGGGCGCGGGAAGCCGAATATCGGGCTCACTCCTACGGCGGCCGCAGTTACGGTTGAAACATACCTTAAGGCCGTCTGAAAGTTTTTCACCACAGAAATTCCGTTTTCAGACGGCATCAAAGATATTTCACACATTTTTTACCAATTTGATAGGACATCAATCAATATGACTTTGCGTAATAAAGCCGTTTTGTCGGTTTTTTTGTTGTTGCTTACATTTATTATCGGCAGTTGGTTTTCCGGCTTCATACTGCTGAAGTGGCTGGGACTGAATAAAACACCTTTGGGAATAACGACATGGTTCCAATACTTCAATACGCTGCATATCCCACGGGTTGCAGCGTATTCCTTGCAGATTAAGACTTCGGGCATTATCGGCTTTGTTCTGCCTTTGGTTTTCGCTCTGCTCTGTCTGATTCCTTTATGGAAACGTCCTGCCAAAAAACTGCACGGCGATGCGCGGTTTGCAGGTTTGGCGGAATTGACCAAAGCCGGCTTTTTCAAACAGTCGGATACTTCCGTGGTGGTCGGAAAATACAACGGCCAACTGCTGCACTACAACGGCCAGCAGTTTGCATTGCTGGCCGCCCCTACCCGTTCGGGCAAGGGTGTCGGTATCGTGATTCCGAATCTGCTGCACTATAAGGAATCGATGGTGGTGTTGGACATCAAACAGGAAAACTTCAATCTGACCAGCGGCTACCGCCAGGAAGCATTAGGGCAGGAAGTGTATCTGTTCAATCCGTTTGCCGAAGACGGCAAAACCCACCGTTGGAATCCGTTTACCTATGTTTCATCGGATAAAAACCAGCGCGTTTCCGATTTGATGTCGATTGCGGCAATGCTCTATCCCGATGGCGACAGTAGGGATAAGTTTTGGGTATCGCAGGCGAGAAATGCGTTTTTGGCGTTTTCTTTATATGAGTTTGATAAATATGAAAACGATAAAGTAAATTTTCCGAAGCGTGTAAAAAATAAACCGGCCTGTACGCTTGGTAGCATTTACCGCTTGTCTTCGGGGAACGGCCAAGAGTTAAAAGACTATTTCCAAGGATTGTCACAGGCTGATTTTCTCAGCGAAGCAGCCAAAACCGCCTTTGCCGGCCTGATTTCCCAAGAAAAAGAAACTTTCGGCTCCATCATGGGTACGTTTAAAGAACCGCTTAACCCGTGGATTAATCCGACAATCGATGCAGCGACATCAGGCGATGATTTCCTGCTTACCGACGTGCGCAAGAAAAAAATGACCATATACATCGGTATTCTGCCAAACAAACTGGCCGAATCGCGCGTTATCGTGAACCTGTTCTTCTCGCAACTGATTAACCAAAACACCAAGCAACTGCCGCAGGACAATCCGGCACTCAAACACCAATGCCTGCTGTTGATGGATGAATTTACCAGCATCGGCAAAGTCGAAATCATCGCCAATGCCGTCAGCTATATGGCAGGCTACAACCTGCGCCTCTTCCCGATTATCCAGTCGGTCGCCCAACTGGACGCGGTTTACGGCAAAGAATCCGCCCGCACCATCATCACCAACCACGCCCTGCAAATCATCTACACACCGAGAGAACAGCAGGATGCCAACGAATATTCAGAAATGCTCGGCTATACCACCGTGCGCAAAAAGAATGTCAGCAGAAGCAGAAGAGAACGCAACGTCTCCGAGAACGAAGAACGCCGCGCATTAATGCTGCCGCAGGAACTGAAAGCCATGAGCCAAGACAGCGAAATCGTCATCTACGAAGGCATGGCACATCCTGCTAAAGTATCGAAGATCCGTTACTATCAGGACAAAACATTTACGGCACGCTTAAAAAACAAGGTAGATGTGAAAACGTTGGAAGAGAATTAAAACGGGGAAAAGGCCGTCTGAAAACTTGCGGCGAAGCTGAAATTTTCAGACGGCCTGATTAAAATATTCCCACCATCAAACCGATACTTACCTATTAAATCTGACTAAAAAAGAGAATCCGAACATGGGCTTTATTCTTTTATTGCTCTTTATCCCCGTTTTTATTATCGCTGTTTATACGGTTACTCGACTGCTGATTTTATTTTCCCGAAAGCAACTGACGCCGCAAATCATCATACATGGCTTATTGCTGTCGGCTGTATTACAGATTCTGGTTTTTTGCAGTTTTCTGCGCCACGAAACCTACTATGCTTTTTCACCCATTTTCAGACAGGTATTGATTTTGATCATATTACCCTTTGCCCCATATATCCCGCTGGAATTTTCAAAAAAACCCCGTATAAAGAAACTGGCTCATATCATCCTGTTCTGTATTTTTTCTTCCATTATTTCCGTAGGCATCTTGATGTTTTACTACGATGATTTTTTAAATTCTTTCGGTATAACATCACATTATTGAATCATTGAGGATGGAACGCTGCAAACTTTTCCTAGAATGAACCAGCCATACAAGATTCGCAATACATTTACTTTCGGCTGACTTTGCTACGAACCCGCTTGAAAATACAGGTTCCCCAAACCTTAAAACCCATTCCGCAACCGCCAATCCCGCATCTGTCCCCAACCCGCGCAATCGGATTTATAATCAGGCCGTCTGAAACTTTCAGACGGCCTGATTATACATTCGTAAAGGAATACCGCTTTATGAAACATCTCACCATTTTACTGACCGCCGCGCTTTCCCTTGTCGGAATGAGTGCCTGCGGCCATTCTTCGGAGGAACAGAACATGAGCATTCAGGAAAGAACGGAACAGCGTTTCCGCCAAAACCCCAATCCCAAAGAAGCCTACCGTATCCGCATTAAAATCAACGATGCGCCCGGGCCGTTAAAACTGATGGGCGATATGAGTGTCGGTTATCAAGCCGATAACTGCGAATATCTGATTACTTCCGAAATCATCGGCGCAAAAGCACATCCTTACAAAAGCCTGAAAATGCCAATCCGTCAAATCGGTGAAAACGAGTACGAAACAGTGATTTACCGAGATGCCATGCTGGACGAAGACTATTTCGGCGATGGGGTCTGCCGCTGGAAACCTGCAGGTTTCGGCACGGGCTTCAAAGCAACAGGATTACCTGAAGAAACCGAGTTCAGTATCAACGACTTTGTGGATAATCTGATTGAGAGAAAAACCATGACCAGTTATTATTGGAAAGCCATCTATCCTTTCCATCGAAAAAAAGATGGATCGGTTTATACCGATTCAGTAGATTCCGGCTCTGATTCATTAACCGTTTTCAACGAAGAACAGAGAAAAAATTTATTTTCCATTACCGCAACCATTGAGGAGGTTAAATAATGGCTTATCCAACTCACCAACAATACGCAGACTTGGCTAAAGACGCGTATGAAAACCGTCAGGTTACCAAATACGGAGAGAAAGGGATACCTATCGGCGGCAACGAATACCAAGTCCTTGCCGTCGCCAACGACCGTTTTTCGGGTTATCAGGGTACAGTTTACCGAGACCTTAAAACCCGTTCCGCAACCGCCAATCCCGCATCTGTCCCCAACCCGCGCAATCGGATTTATAATCAGGCCGTCTGAAACTTTCAGACGGCCTGATTATACATTCGTAAAGGAATACCGCTTTATGAAACATCTCACCATTTTACTGACCGCTGCCGCGCTTTCCCTTGTCGGAATGAGTGCCTGCGGCCATTCTTCGGAGGAACAGAACATGAGCATTCAGGAAAGAACGGAACAGCGTTTCCGCCAAAACCCCAATCCCAAAGAAGCCTACCGTATCCGCATTAAAATCAACGACGCACCCGGGCCGTTGGTACTGGAACAGGATATGGACGTAGGCTATCTGGCCGACAACTGCGAATACCTGATTACTTCGGAAATCATCGGCGCAAAAATCCCCCCTGAAAAAGATTTGATGATGCCAATCCGTCAAATCGGCGAAAACGAGTACGAAACGGTGGTTTACCGAGATGCCATGCTGGACGAAGACTATTTCGGCGATGGGGTCTGTCGTTGGCGAGTTGTCGGATTCGGTACGGGATTCAAGGCAACCGGCAAAGCCGAAGAAACCAGCTTCGGCTTCGGTGGAATGGTAGATGAGCTGATTGAGCAAAAAACCATGACCAAATATTATTGGAAAGCAAGATATCCTTACTATCGAAACGAAGACGGTTCGATTGCTTTACAAAATGACGGTATTGAAAGCATGCCGGAATTGGCAATCGGTTATTCCTATTCCGGCTCTGATTCGTTATCCGTTTTCAACGATGAGCAGAAAAAAAATCTGTTTACCATTACCGCAACCATTGAGGAGGTCAAATAATGGCATTTCCCACCCATCAGCAATACGCAGACTTGGCAAAAGACGCTTACGAAAACCGTATGCCAAGCAATAAAGAAATTGATATTGGTTTGAATAAATACAAAGTCTTGGCCGTCGCCAATGACCGTTCTTCAGGCTATCAAGGTACTGTCTGTCCCAACCTTAAAGCCCGTTCCGCAACCGTCAATCCCATGCTTATCCCCAACCCGGACAATCGGATTTATAATCAGGCCGTCTGAAATTTTCAGACGGCCTGATTATACATTCGTAAAGGAACCGCTTTATGAAACAGTTAACCATTTTACTTACTGCCGCTGCGCTTTCCTTTACCGGACTGACCGCCTGCGGCCATTCGGAGGAACCAAACATGAGCATTCAGGAAAGAACGGAACAGCGTTTCCGCCAAAACCCCAACCCCAAAGAAGCCTACCGTATCCGTATTAAAATCAACGACGCGCCCGGGCCGTTGAAGCTGATGAGCGATATGAGTGTCGGCTATCTGGCCGACAACTGCGAGTATCTGATTACTTCGGAAATCATCGGTGCAAAAGCACATCCGCGAAAAAGTTTGAAATTTCCTATTCATAAAATCAGTGAAAACGAATACGAAACGGTGGTTTACCGTGATGCCATGCTGGACGAAGACTATTTCGGCGAAGGGGTCTGCCGCTGGAAACCTGACGGTTTCGGCACGGGCTTCAAAACAACGGGATTACCTGAAGAAACCGAGTTTAGTATTAACGACTTTGTGGATAATCTGATTGAGCAAAAAACCATGACCAAATATTATTGGAAAGCACTCTATCCTTATCCGACGCACCCACAAAATGACTATGTTGATTTCGGAAATGAATCGCCTAACGACTTCAGCCCTGAAAACCAAAAAAACTTATTCACAATGACCGCAACCATTGAGGAGATTAAGTAATGGCACTCCCTACCCACCAACAGGACAGGCGCAGGCTGCTGTTGATCTGACGAAACAGGCAATGGATAAAATTAAGGTTATGCACGACAAAGACCCGAGCAAACCGATGCCCACCCTGACCCACACCGGCCATTCCCTCGGCGGTACGCTCGCCCAAATCAGTGCGCATTATTTCAATCATCAGGGCGTTACTTTCAATGCCTACGGTGCCGCCAGCCTGCCCCGAATTCCCGAAGGCGGCGGCAGGGTCGTCAATTATGTCAAGGCTTCCGACCCCGTCGCCGCGGCCAGCGGCCATTACGGTTCGGTGGTGGTGTTGGCGACTCCCGACGAAATCAACCGCCTTTCCAAAGCGGGCTATACCAACAGCCGTGCAGCCAATGTGCTGCTTCCTTCTACTGTTTACGGTGCGGCCGCGACTTCCGTCGGTTCGGCGCATTCCATCGATAACTTTACCGGCAGCCGTTCGATTTTGTCCGACCCTAATGCGCGCAAACTCGCACAGAACAATGCCATTCTGATTGATGCCTACCGCAGCGATGTCAATCAGGAACGTATCGGTCTCAATATTCTTTTAAATGCGTCGGATCCGGTTCGGAATATCAACAATACGATCGATATGCTCAAACGCGACCGTCCGGCGGGCGAACCCGCCCGGAAAAACCTGCCGCCGCTCGCACAAGCCCAACCCTTTGACTTGGAAATACAGCAGTATGCCCAGACTCCTGCATTGTCTTTTGCCGATATGCCCAAACAGGTTCGGGATATGTGCGGACAATGCAGGACGCTGCTGACCGAATTTGACAGGGAGGAAGGGGTAACGCGCAGCCGTTCGGATTACGATGCCATTTCCCTCTCTATGGCAACCAAGGCTTATGCGGCGGGACTGCCCGAAGTCAAGTTCATTCATGTTCAGGGAGACGGCCAAATCAATATCGGCTACGAATCGCCGCAGGGTATGTTTAAAGATACTTCCATCCAAACCAATCAGGCATTGGCTTTATCCTTGGAAGACAATGTGTTGCAGGCAAAACAGACCGAACGGGATTTTGCTTTGGCCGAGGAACAGCGGGCGCGGGAAGCCGAATATCGGGCTCAGTCATACGGCGGCCGCAGTTACGGTTGAAACATACCCTAAGGCCGTCTGAAAGTTTTAACTCCGCCCGGAACTTTCAGACGGCATTTCGAAGATTCTGTCATGACGTTTATTCCGTGAATATGATATTATCTTTTTTCATTTTTTTAGACTTTTGATCACCATGGAAGAATTAAATTCAACAATTTCAGCAGATTTTTTAAATTACCAATATGAAATTTTAGGTATTTCGTCTTTTCTGAATAATCCTGATGTAACGGAAATCTGTATCAACCGTCCGGGAGAGGTATTTCTAGAGACAACGCAGGGATGGCAAAAGGTTGCCGTAGAAACATTGACTTTCGAGCGGGCACGTCAGTTTTGTACGGCTGTTGTCAATGAAAGTAATACAGGACAACGGATTACCGAGACCGAACCTATGGTTTCTCTGACTTTCCCGACTGGTCAACGCGCCCAATTCGTTATTCCTCCTGCATGCGATACGGGTAAAGTTTCAATTACCATCCGCCTTCCTTCCAAACATACTAAAAGCCTCCATCAATATAGTTCAGATGGATTTTTCAGTCAAATCGTTGATTTAAATGGTGAACTATCGGACCATGACAAAGAATTGCTGAACCTCAAAAATAGTAAAAACTACGAGTTATTTTTTAAAAGGGCTGTCGAATATAAGAAAAACATCGTCGTTTCAGGGGCAACCGGTAGCGGTAAAACAACTTTTATGAAAGCACTGGTCACACACATCCCATTAAATGAACGGTTAATCAGTATCGAAGATGCTCGCGAGCTTTTCATTCCTCATGAAAACGTGGTACACCTTCTTTATTCAAAAGGCGGACAAGGTAGTGCGAATGTATCTGCAAAAAGCTGTATGGAATCTTGTTTGCGTATGAAACCTGACCGTATTATTTTGGCCGAATTGCGCGGAGATGAATCTTTCTACTTTATCCGAAACTGTGCCTCGGGCCACCCGGGTTCCATAACAAGCTGCCATGCTGGCAGTACTGAACAAACTTGGGATCAATTGGCTTTAATGATTAAAGCATCTCCTGAAGGAAGCGGACTAGAATTTGGTGTTATTAAAACCTTGTTGAAACAAACAATCGATATTGTAGTCCATATCAAAGCTCATGCCGGTCAACGCCATATTACAGGTATTGATTTTGACCCAACCAAGATATAATAAGTCAGAAAATCATTATACCTTTTTAAAAAGAAATGTTTTTAAGGTTATCTGGATCTGAGTATCCTGTTTTCTTTAACAAATAACAAACAAAAATTAATCAGCAAAAAAGCCCCGGATGACCATCCGAGGCTTTTAACGGGTAATTTACTGCTTATTTGATGAAGTTTTTCAACACCAATGATGCAATATCGTCCAGACCGAAACCGTCGGCTTCCTGAAGATTGCCGTTCGGCGTGGCGCTGTCGACCAGATTGGGCAGAACCTGTGCCAGCAAATCGCCGGCCTGCTGGCCATCCATACCGAATTTTTGGGCAACCTGGCCGATGATGTCGCTACCCAAAGCATTTTGCAGTTCACTGCCGGATACCGGCGCGTTGGCTTGAGAAGTAGATACCCAGCTGCCCAAGGCATCGCCTAAGCCGCCTTGCTGCAGTTGGTTCACCAAATTGCCGATACCGCCTTGTTGGCGCACCAAATCCATTGCCATATCGACTACGGAATTTTGGCCGTTGCCGTTGTTGTCGTTCAGGGCTTGGGTCGCCACGTTCAACAGAGTATCCATTAAAGCCATGTGATTTATCCTTAAATTAATGTGTTGTGACAAACGGCTTGAGTGTAGCAAACATCGCCGTACCGCGCCGCTTCCTTAACAAAAACAAACGCAGGCCGTCTGAAAAAATGTTGCGCAAAGCAATCAGTTTTCAGACGGCCTTCATTCATCGTTTTCAGCTTCGCGGCCGTTGAAATATTCCGCTGCACCGCCTTCGAAAAACCCCTGCAAAACTGCCTGCGCCGCCACCTGATCCAGCACGGCTTTCTGCTTTCTGCCGAATACCTGCGCTTCGGCCAACAAACTCTCTGCATACAGCGACGACATGCGCTCATCGACCCAGTACACCGGCAGATGAAACCGCCCCTGCAAACGGCGGCCGAACTTGCGGCTCAAACGCGTCAGCTCATGCTCCGTACCGTCGGTATGCGTGGGCAACCCTACCACCAATTGCAGCGGCTGCCATTCTTTGACCAGCTTGGCAATGGCGTCAAACTTGGCCTCGTTGCTGCTGCCGGTAACGGTTGCCAGCGGGTGCGCCATACCCAGTTCGGCATCGCCTTGCGCCACGCCGATGCGTACTTCGCCGAAATCGAATGCCAGCGTCGTTCCCGCGGGAGCCTTAAGCATGTCCCGCTCCCACAACCAGACGGTCAGGCCGGATGCCGAGTTTGTCGAACACGGCGGCATAGCGGTGTTCATACGGCACATCAAACAAAATATGCTCGTCGGCCGGCACGGTCAGCCACACATTATCGGCAAGCTCCCGCTCCAACTGGCCTTTGCCCCAATTGGAATAACCGATGCTGACCAAAGCTTTCTCGACCGCACCGGGTTCGGACAAATTTTCGATAATGTCACGCGAAGACGTAAGCGCAACGCGGTCGGTTACCGCCAGCGTACTCTGCCAGCTGCCTAAGGGCGTATGCACCACATAGCCGCGGTCAACCTGCACCGGCCCGCCCATCATCACGCTTTCGTGCTGCATACGCAATGGGATGTTGCGGTCGCTGGCGGCAAAAATCATATCCATCGTAATCGGCGACGGCTTGTTGATAATAATACCCAGCGCGCCCTCTTCCCCATGCTCGCAAACGTAAATCACGCTGTCGTGGAAAAAGGGATCGTCCATATTGGGCATGGCAACCAAAAAATAGTTTGCTAAATTCATATCTTCTCTTGACCGTTTGCTCCGAAATCGGGAGCTTTCGTGAAATCCTGCATCTGCCGGATGCGGATTTAGTGGGTTTAAGGCACGAAATCCATTGTCCACATGCCGGATACGGCTACTATATAAGAGCGTTTGTCCGGATTGCAAGCATTTGCGGCACACCGCCCGAATAACATTTTCAGACGGCCTGACAAACAGTATAATCAGCTTTTGTTGCGTTTATTACTTTAAGAAAATACACCATGCGTTACCAACCTCTGTTACTCGCCCTATTATTATGTTTCGCCGCTCCTTCTTTCGCCGCCAATGACACCAAAGAAAAAACAGCCGCCGCGAAAAAAAACACCTCGGCTAAGAAAGCAACCGCAGTAAAAGAAGCGGTCAAAGCCGCAGATAAAAAAACCGCGGCCAAAGATAAAAAAAGCAACGGCAAGACCGCGTCCGACAAATCCAAACGAAAAGCAGACGGCACGCCGTCTGAAAAAGCCAAAGCCGCCAGCAAAAAAGGGGAACAGACCGATAACAAAAAAACCAAAGCCAAAGCAGCCGACAACAAAAAAGACGCCGCTCAAACCAAAGAACAGCCGGTAAAAAAAGCCGTGGCCAAAAATAAAGACAACACCCAAAAAACCGATAAAGATAAAAAAGATAAAAAAACAGCGGCCAAAGCCGAAACCGCCGCCAAACAAAACTATAAAAAAGAAACCGTAAAAAACGCAGCCGGCAAAGCAGAAACCGCCAAATCAACCGCGAAAGCCGGTGTCCGCGACAAAAGCCCGAACAAAGACAGCGATGACTTACGCGCCGCCGTCAGCACCGCCACCAACGATTTGGAAGCCAAACAAGCCTTAAACAAACGCACGGCCAATTTCTTGGTGCGCGTCAATGCCGATTTGAAAAAGCTGCAACAGACCCGCAGCAGCTTATCCGCCGTCAACCGGCAACAGCGCGACGCATGGGACAAACTGCAGCAGTTAGACAAAGACCTTACCCGCCTGAAGGCCGAGGTGGGCAACACGCGTGCGCAGATTTCCCGTTTCGTTTCCGGCAATTATAAAAACAGCCAACCCAATGCCGTTGCCCTGTTCCTGAAAAATGCCGAACCGGGCCAGAAAACGCGTTTCCTGCGCTATACCCGCTATATCAACGCCTCCAATGAAAAAGTGATGGCGGATTTGGCCAAGCAGCAAAAAGAATTGGCCGCACAGGAAAACAAGATTAACAGCGAATTAGGCCGTCTGAAACGTTTGCAGGCCAACGCGCAGGCCGCACTGAAAAAGCAGGGGGCGAAGAACACACCCGAGCTGGTCGAAAGCCGCCGCCAAAATGCCGCAATGGCCAAGGATGCGAAGAAATCAGTCACCCAAAAAGACAACGAACAGCGTTTGAACAATCTGATTAAAGACTTGGACAAACAAAAAGCCGAGCAGCGCAAAAAAGAAGCCGAAGCACGTAAAAAAGCGGCGGAAGCGCGTTTGGCCGCCGCCGAAAAAGCCCGCCAGGCCGCTAAGGCAAAAGAGCAGCAAGCCGCAAAAGAGCGCGCCGCCCTGTCCAACCTCACCGCCGAAGACATGAAACTGCAGGCACCGGCATCCGGCAGCTTCGTTACCGTCAGCAATCCGAACAGCTTCAGCCGTATGCAGGGCCGTCTGAACAAACCGGTCAACGGCATGCTTTCAGGCCTGTTCGGCCACCAGCGCGAAGGCGGCGAAATGTGGAAAGGCGTGTTCTACACCACCCCGCCTGCCGCGGTGAACAGCATTGCCGCCGGCAATGTGATGTACGCCAATGAACTGGAAGGCTACGGTAACGTGGTAGTGGTGGATCACGGCGACAAATACGTCAGCGTGTATTCGGGTCTGAGCGAAATCAGCGTCGCCAAAGGCTACGCCGTCGGCCAAGGCCACAAAATCGGCACCAGCGGCACCTTGCCGGGCGGTGAAGAAGGGCTTTATCTGGAAATCCGTTATAACGGCCAAAACATGAATCCGCTCTCTTGGATCAATTAATCCTTCAGACGGCCTCCATATCCGCTTCAGCCAAATAAAGGATTCAGGCCGTCTGAATATTGAATCGATTCCATAATCGGGATAATTCCGCAATTTCCGCGCAGGCAAACAGTCGCTAGCATTTTTTTACCCTAAAACGGTTGTATCATCAGAACAAATCGCCTAAAGTTCCACGATGACGGTTCAGGCCGTCTGAAAAATTTCAGACGGCCTCCGCACCAGCACTAAAAGCACGAAAAGAGAAAGTTAAGAATAATGTCGAAATCCACTTTGAAAAAAGTTGCCCTTTACACCTTGGGCGCATTCAGCGGCGTGGTACTGAGCCTCAGCGTCCAAAGCATTGCCGCCGAAAAAGACGCCAAAGACGAATCCCTGCCGGTCAAATCCATCCGCACCATGGCCGAAGTCTACGGCCAAATCAAAGCCAATTATTACCAAGACAAATCCGATGCCGAGCTTTTTGAAGAAGCCATGAAAGGCATGGTGGCCGGCCTTGATCCGCATTCCGAATACATGGATAAAAAAGGCTATGCCGATTTGAAGGAAAACACCAGCGGCGAATTCGGCGGCTTGGGCATGGAAATCGGCCAGGAAGACGGTTTCATCAAAGTGGTGGCACCGATTGAAGACACCCCGGCCGAGCGCGCAGGCGTGAAAAGCGGCGACTTCATCGTCAAAATCGACAATACCTCTACCCGCGGCCTTACCGTCAGCGAAGCGGTGAAAAAGATGCGTGGCAAACCGGGAACAAAAATCACCCTGACCCTGTCGCGCAAAGATGCCGACCAGCCGATTGTCGTCAACCTGACCCGCGCCGTCATCAAAGTCAAAAGCGTGCGCCACCACCTGCTCGAACCGGGCTACGGCTACATCCGCATCACCCAGTTCCAAGAACGTACCACCGCTGCGCTCACTGAAGCAGCCAAGGCATTAACGAAGCAAAACGGTGCGCCGCTGAAAGGCCTGATTTTGGATTTGCGTGACGACCCGGGCGGCCTGTTGAACGGAGCCGTCGGCGTATCGGCCGCCTTCCTGCCTGCCGACGTGAATGTGGTCAGCACCAAAGGCCGTGACGGCAAAGCCGGCATGGTATTGAAAGCCACACCCGAAGATTATATTCTGTCCAGCGGCAAAGACCCGCTCGAAGGGCTGCCGGCCGAGTTGAAATCCATCCCGATGACGGTGTTGATTAATTCAGGTTCGGCCTCGGCTTCCGAAATCGTGGCCGGCGCGCTGCAAGACCACAAACGCGCCGTGGTGGTGGGGACGCAGAGTTTCGGCAAAGGTTCGGTACAGACCGTGATTCCGCTGTCCAACGGCAGCGCAGTCAAACTGACCACCGCCCTGTATTACACGCCGAACGACCGTTCGATTCAGGCGCAAGGCATCGTGCCGGACGTCGAAGTGAAAGACAAAGACCGCGCCTTTGAAAGCCGAGAAGCCGACTTAGTCGGCCACATCGGCAATCCTTTGGGCGGAGCAGACGTTAACGGCAGCAATGCTCCCGAGACGGTGGAAGAAGCCTTGCAAACGAACACCAAGGCAAAAACCGACAAGGAAAAAGAAGAAGACATCATTGCCCGCCGCACACCGAATCCGGCCAAAGACGACCAATTGCGTAAAGCCTTGGATTTGGTGAAAAATCCGGCCGAATGGCAAAAATCGTTAGGTTTGGCCGCGAAAAAGCCCGTGCCGAAAAAGAATGACGAGAAACAAGATAAAGAATAATCCTTAGCGGCAATCATAAAAAGGACAGGTCACTTACCTGTCCTTTTTATTTCACTATATTGCCGAGCTGAATCAGAACATTAGGTTGAGACCTTTTCAAACGACTTTCAGACGGCCTGCTGCGTTTTCCGCTATAATCAAGGCCGTCTGAAACTTTTTCCGTGTTAAGGATTAAATATGACCAAACAAATCGCCATTCTGCGAGGCGACGGCATCGGCCCTGAAATCATCGGCCAAGCCGTCCGCGTACTCGACAAACTGATTTCAGACGGCCTCGATGCCGCTTACGAATACGCACCTTTGGGCGGCGAAGCCTACGATCAATACGGCCAGCCTTACCCCGAGTTCACGCAAAACCTGTGCCGTAAGGCCGATGCGGTATTGTTGGGTTCGGTAGGCGGCCCGCAATACGATAATCTCGACCGTCCGCTGCGCCCCGAACGCGGTTTGCTGGCGATTCGCAAAGACCTGAATTTATTTGCCAATCTCCGCCCTGCGATTCTGTATCCCGAACTAGCCAATGCTTCGACCTTGAAACCGGAAATCGTCGCCGGTTTGGACATTCTGATTGTGCGCGAGCTGACGGGCGACATTTATTTCGGCGAACCGCGCGGCATCCGCACGCTGGAAAACGGTGAGCGCGAAGGTTTCAACACCATGCGCTACAGCGAAAGCGAAATCCGCCGCATCGCGCATGTCGCCTTCCAAGCCGCGCAGAAACGCAATAAAAAAGTCTGCTCGGTGGGTAAGGCCAACGTCTTGGAGACTACCGAATTATGGCGCGAAGTTTTTGAAGAAGTCGGCAAAGAATATCCCGATGTCGAATTGAGCCATATGTATGTCGACAACGCCGCCATGCAGTTGGTGCGCGCACCGAAACAGTTCGACGTCATCGCCACCGGCAATATTTTCGGCGATATTTTGAGCGACGAAGCGTCCATGCTGACCGGTTCCATCGGTATGCTGCCGTCTGCTTCGCTGAACGAAAACAACAAAGGCCTGTACGAGCCTTCCCACGGCTCCGCACCCGACATCGCCGGCCAAAACAAGGCCAACCCGTTGGCAACCATTTTGTCGTTGGCCATGTTGGTACGCTACAGCCTGAACGACGAAGCGCGCGCGCAGCAAATCGAACAAGCCGTGCAAACCGTGTTGAAACAGGGCTTGCGCACCGGCGATATTTTCGAAGAAGGCACGAAGCTGGTTTCCTGCTCGGAAATGGGCGATGCCGTGTTGGCCGCATTGTAAGGCCGTCTGAAAAAATGCGTGGAGTGGTTCCACGCATTTTTATTGTTACATAACAATACCGCCCTTCATTATCAACATCAGACAAACAGAGAATTAACCGTCAGGAAACGTTTATTTGCGCTGCGTATGTTAAGATAGCTTTTCTCGTTCCGAATTTCCTTCCCATTTGCCCTTACAAAGGATATTGATATGAAAAAAATGATTTTTGCCGTTTTGACTGCCGCCGTTGCCGCTTCTGCTTCTGCCGCCACTTACAAGGTTGACGAAACCCATGCCAACGCCCGTTTCGCCATCGACCATTTCAACACCAGCACCAACGTGGGCGGCTTCTACGGTTTGAACGGTACGGTTGATTTCGAGCAAGCCAAACGCCAAGGCAAAATCGACATCGCCATTCCGATCAGCACCCTGCAAACCGGCTCCGACCGCTTTACCGCACACTTGAAATCAGCCGATTTGTTCAATGCCGAAAAATTCCCGGAAATGCGTTTTGTCTCAACCAAATTCAACTACATGGGCAAAAAGCTGAAATCGGTTGACGGCAACCTGACCCTGTTGGGCAAAACCCACCCCGTCAAACTGAAAGCCGAAAAATTCAACTGTTACAACAGCCCGATGGCCAAAGCCGAAGTCTGCGGCGGCGACTTTTCTACCACCATCGACCGTACAAAATGGGGCATGAATTATCTGGTTGACAGCGGCATGACCAAAAACGTGAAATTGGACATCCAAATCGAAGCCGTGAAACAATAATACGTTAATCATTTAAAAGGCCGTCTGAAAGAAAGATATACTTTCAGACGGCCTTTTACGTTTTCTTGTACGATTTTCACACACAGAAAGACGATAATAACGCGGTCAAACCCAACCTGCATACATTCATCAAAAACAGGAAACACACATGAACACTTTAACTAAATTCACCTTAGGCGCGCTCATGCTGACCGCCGCCTTTGCCGCCCAAGCCGACACCCGTGCCGTCATCGAAACAAACATGGGTAAAATCGAATTGTCTCTGGACGAAACCAAAGCCCCGAAAACCGTCGCCAATTTCGTCAGCTATGCCAAAAAAGGCTTTTACAACAACACGATTTTCCACCGCGTCATCGACAATTTCATGATTCAGGGCGGCGGTTTTACAGCGGATATGGTGCAAAAAGCCACCGATAAAGCGATTGTTAACGAAGCGGGCAACGGCCTGAAAAATACCGTCGGCACCATCGCGATGGCGCGTACCGCCAACCCGAATTCGGCCACCAGCCAGTTCTTCATCAACACCGCCGACAATGATTTCTTAAACTTCACCAGCGCGACGCCGCAAGGCTACGGCTACGCGGTTTTCGGCAAAGTAACCGCCGGCATGGATGTCGTGAACAAAATCAGCAAAGTGCAAACCGCTACCCGCGGCTTTTATCAAAACGTACCTGTGAAGCCGGTGGTAATTCAAAAAGTCAGCATCATCAAGTGATGCGTTAAAACAGCAAACAAGGCCGTCTGAAATTCAGACGGCCTTGTTTTTATTGCCATTTAATTTGCCAACAAATAAACACTGACACTATCGCCTTCACTAATCGTCTGTCCGGCAGGCACTTCGCATAGCCCATCGGCAGCGGTACAGGTCGCCAACATCGCGCTGCCTTGGTTCGGCAGCAGCTTCGCCACCGTTCCGCCTGTTTCATCAACTTCCAAAACCACGCGTAAAAATTCGCGGCGTTTGATGGCTTTTCGGGTTTGGAACGCTGCTTTTGCGGTCACTTCAGGCAGGTGCCAATGACGCGCCTGCCGGCCTGACAATTTATTCAACACCGACAGCAAAAGCATATTCGCCGTTACAAATGTCGCCACGGGATTGCCCGGCAAAATGAAAATTTTGCACTCGCCGATATGCCCCCACGCAAACGGTTTGCCCGGCTTGACGGCCAATGTGTGCATGGTCAGCGAACCGATGTTTTCAACCGCCTGCTTCAGATAATCCGCCTCGCCCACCGACGCACCGCCGCTGGTGACGACGACGTCGAATTGTTCGGCTGCGGCGGACAATGCCGCTTCGGTTTGCGCCAAATCATCCGGCAAAATGCCGCCGTCGCTGACCTGAAAGCCCAAACCTTGCAGCCAGGCCCATAACTGGTAGCGGTTGGCATCGTAGATTTGGCCGTCTGAAAGCGGTTTTCCGGGTTCGACCAATTCGTTGCCCGTCGAAAACACCCGTACTTTCAACGGCTCGTAAACGGCAACCTCCGCATAACCTTGCGAAGCGGCCAACCCCAAAGCCGCCATGTTCAATTTCGTACCACGCGCCAATAGTTCCTGACCGACTTCGATTTCTTCGGCCTTCATGCGCATATTCTGTCCGGCCTGAATATCGGCATTGACCCGCAGACGGCTGCCGTCGGTTTCGGTTTGCTCCTGCATGACCACGGCGGTGGTATTCGGCGGCAGCGGCGCGCCGGTAAAAATGCGCACGGCTTCGCCCTGAGCCAGCGGCATGCCTGCCGCCTGCCCCGCCTGAATCCTGTCGGTGACGGCAAATTCGTACAAGCCACCCTCGGAATCGCACACCGCATAGCCGTCCATCGCGCTGTTGTCGAACATCGGACTCGGATATTTTGCGCTCAGGCTGTGCGCCAAAATGCGGTTGGCCGCTTCGGTTAAAGGCAGCGTCACGGTTTTCAGACGGCATTCGTGGCTGTCGAGCAAGGCCGCGCGTGCAACTTCAAAATCAATCATCATGCTTCTTTCAAATCTTCAGGCGTGTTGTAATTCACAAAATATTTATCCGAATCGAAATTCACTGCGCGGGCGCGCTGCTGCTGGAGCCAGCCGCGTATGGTGCGCATTCCGGCATAAAGATACGGCACGGCACTTTGCAGAATCTGCGGCCGGATAAACATGATGCCGTATTGCTGCTGCTGCGGAGTCTCTACATAAAACGCATTGCACAAAGGCGTGCGCTTGGCCACGGCCAAAAAGCGTTCCACCAAATCCTGCGGCAGCTTCGGCATATCGCAAGACACAATCAAGAGCCAATCCGCTTTGGCCAGCTGCAAATCGTTGGCCGCCGTGCACAATGCCGCCAAAGGGCCTAAGTGGTGCCATTGGCGTGCATCGGGAAAAACATGCGGGCTGCGGCGGGCGTATTCTTCCAGATTGCGGTTGGCGCTGATGGCGATGTGTCCGACCTGCGGCCCGATCCGCCCGATGACATGGTCAATCAAGGGCTTGCCCTGCCATTCGACCAAACCTTTGTCGACGCCGCCCATGCGGCTGCCTTGTCCGCCTGCGAGAATGAGTGCGTAAGTTTTCATGGTGTGTTCCATTGCTGTGCGGCCGCTTGGTCGCTCTGTTTGGCTTCGACCCAACGCTCGAGGCCGTCTGAAAACGTTTCTTTTTTCCAAAACGGCGCTTCGGTTTTCAGATAATCCATAATGGATTCGGCGGCGGCAAAAGCCGCTTTGCGGTGTTCGGATGCCGCCAGCACCAGCACGATTTGCTCGTCGGCACGCAGCTCGCCCACGCGGTGGATAACGGTGCAGGCGGTCAGCGGCCAGCGTTCGGAGGCCGTCTGAACGATACGGGCGATTTCGTTTTCGGTCACTTCCGGAAAATGCTCGAGAAACAGGCTCGCTAAAGGCGTGGCCGTATCGCGGTCGCGCACCAGCCCGACAAAGGCAGCCACCGCACCGGTGTTGCGGCCTTGCGTGCGCAACAGGTCATATTCCTGCTGCAACCGGAAATCCTGCGTTTGGATGCGGATATCGATCTGCATGTCAGCCCCCCGTTACCGGCGGCAGCAGGCCGACTTCGGCACCATCGGGAATCTCGGTTTCCCATGTGCTGATTTTTTTATCCACCACCAAACGGAAAATGTTGCCGGCGGCCAAGGCTTCCGCCCAACCGTCGCCGCGCGCGTGCAGCAAGGCCAGCAAATCGCGGCCGTTGCCGCCCTGCCACTCGATTTGTTCTTGGGCGGTGTTTAATTTTTGTTTCAAAACACCGAAATATAAAATGGTAATCATGGGAAAACTTCAAGCATGGTTATCGAGGCCGTCTGAAAAACCGTTGCCGTCTGGCCTGCAAAATGTTCATATGAATTGAATTTTATCATGGCTGGATTTTACACGAATCCGCGTTAAATTCTAGCGGATAAGGGCATTTCTTTGCACGATTGTGATTTAAGCCAAACAATGCTATTTTAAGGCGTCATTTTATTGCCATCATCATGAACAGACTAACCCAATTTTCAGACGGCCCCAGCCTTTCTGCGCGGCTCAAATTCCTGACGGTTTTATGGGTCAGCTCCGCCCTGTTTTCGGTCGTTTTCACCCTGATTCTGTCGTGGCGGCTCGAAGGCGCGGGCACGGCCATCAACCATGCGGGCAGCCTGCGTATGCAGACTTACCGCCTGACCCATATGGTGCATGAGAAAGAATCCGCCGTTCAGGTGCGTCGGGAGATTCAGGCTTTTGAACAAACCTTGCTGGAGGTGGGGCGGAGCGGTGTGATCAAGCCGCTGCTGCCTTCCCGTTCTGCCAACGCGGTGAATTCCAGCATGATCCAATCGAGCCTGCTGGCGGATTGGCAACAGAAAATACGCCCTGCCTTAGAAGCCCAACGGCTGCCCGACAATCAGGATTTATACCGCTTTGCCGGTAATCTGGATTTGTTTGTGCAGGCTTTGGAAACTGCCAACGAGGAAAACACGCAATGGCTGCGCCGTTTTCAGATGGCCTTGATTCTGATGATTTTCGTTGCGGCCGGTTTCATGATCAGTTTGCACTACGCATGGATTATCCGTCCGCTGGAAGCATTGAGTGCGGGCGTGCGCGCCATCGGCCGTGGCGAATTCGGCACGGAAATCAACACCGACTATATCCGCGAGTTTGCCCAAGTCAACAAAGGCTTCAACCAAATGAGCACCAGCCTGAAAATCCTCTACACGGATTTGGAAGGCCAGGTTGCCCGCCAAACCGAAGACCTCGAACGCCAAAACCGCGATTTGGCACTGCTCTACCAAACCACCCGCGACCTGCACCAAATCCTCCAGCCCAAAACCGCCGTAACGGAATTTTTAGGGCGCACCCTGCCCGCGGTTTCCGCCGTTGCCGGCAGCGTGCATCTGTTTGATGCCGAACACAAACGCTCCGACCTGGTGGCAAGCTTGGGTTTGCCTGAAGATTCCCAAACCGAGCCTTATGCCGATTTGGACGGCAGCTTTTCCGATTCGATTCAGAATCTGCCGCTGCATTATCTCGACAGCGAAAGCAAAGGCCGTCTGATTCCGCTGCCGGAACACGCCCGTTTCGAGCAGATGGCGGTTTTCCCGATTACCTATAAAGAAGAAGAGCTGGGGCTGTTCACGCTGTATTTTTCAGACGGCCACACCTTGAGCCGGAGCGATCACGAACTGCTGCAAACCTTAAGCAGCCAATTGGGGGTTTCGGTTGCCAACAGCCGTTTTGCGCAGGAACGCCGCCTGCTGGCCGTTTTACAGGAGCGCAACTTAATCGCCCAAGGCTTGCACGACAGCATCGCCCAGACGCTGACTTTTTTAAATTTACAGGTACAAATGCTCGAAAGCGCGTACAATGCCGCACAGAAAGAGCAAGTCGAAGAAAACATCCGTTTCATCAAAGACGGCGTGCAGGAATGCTACGATGATGTGCGCGAACTGCTGCTGAATTTCCGCACCAAAATCAGCAACAAAGACTTCCCCGAAGCCGTATCGACGCTCCTGAGCAGATTCGAGCAGCAGACGCAGATCGAAGTGAACACGACTTGGGTGGAGGAAGGCAGTTGGCTCAACCACGACGAGCAGCTTCAGATTATCTTTATCCTTCAGGAGAGCCTGTCGAACATCCGCAAACACGCGCAGGCGGATAAGGTCGAAGTCAGCCTGATTAACCGCCAGGATTTCACCTTGAAAATCAGCGACGACGGCATCGGCTTCGACACGCAGGCCATCGACAGCCTGTCGGGGGAGCACGTCGGGCTGGGCATCATGCAGGAACGCGCCCGCCGCATCGATGCGGTGTTGAACGTCGAATCGCAACCCGGAAAAGGAACCACGGTAACCTTGGTGTTGCCGCAACATAAGAGAACCACCTCATGACTATTCAGATTATCTTGATTGACGACCACACCCTGTTCCGCAGCGGCATCAAAGCCCTGCTTTCACGCCAAAGCGATTTCGAAGTCATCGGCGAGGCTTCAGACGGCCTGTCGGGGGTCAAGCTGGTCGAGCAGCAGCAACCCGATATTGTCCTGCTTGACTTGGATATGCCGGTGATGAACGGCCGCGAAGCCTTGGCGCAGATTTTGAGTGCGAACCCCAACCAAACCGTGATTATGCTGACCGTTTCCGAAGACAGCGACGATTTGACCGAATGCATGCGCATCGGCGCACGCGGTTTCCTGCTGAAAAACATCAACGCCGACTTCCTGCTCGACAGCATCCGCAAGGCGGTCGACGGCGACAACGTCTTCTCCCCGGAAATGACCTCGCGCCTGGTCCAATCTTTGATTTCCCCCGCCGCACCACGCACCGATGCCGCCCTGTCCGCCCTTACCCCGCGCGAATTGGAAATCCTGGGCTATCTCGCCGCCGGACACAGCAACAAAGTCATCGCCCGCCATTTGGACTTGGCCGAATCGACGATTAAAGTTCATGTGCAGAATATTTTGCGCAAACTCAACTTAAGCAGCCGCGTTCAGGCAGCGGTTTATGCCGTACAGCACAAAGTGCCTCAGCCCGAAGGCATTTGAACGGAATCCGCAGACAAAAGGCCGTCGGAAAAAGTTTTTCAGACGGCCTTTTGTATCCAATCTGCTTAGGCTGCTATAATCCCACCATCCAAACCATATCGATGGTTTCATTCCGTTCCATTACCACCACAAGAGACTGATTACCCATGGAAAAGCCTTGGTTACAAAGTTATGAAGCGGGCGTTGCGCACGAAATCGACATCACCCGCTATCAATCCATCATCGATGTTTTCCAACAAAGCGTAGCCAAATTCGGCGATAAGCCGGCGTTTCAAAACATGGGCAAATCGCTCAGCTACAATGAAACCGCCAAGCTCGCCACCGATTTCGCCTCTTACCTGCAAAACGTATTGAAGCTGCAACGCGGCGAGCGCGTCGCCATCATGATGCCCAACCTGCTGCAATATCCGATAACCTTGTTCGGCATTCTGCAGGCAGGCTTGGTGGTGGTGAACACCAATCCGCTCTATACCCCGCGCGAACTGGAACACCAGCTGAAAGACAGCGGCGCGACGACCATCATCGTGCTGGAAAACTTTGCCAACACGCTGGAATTGGTTTTGCCGCGCACCGACATCAAAAACGTGATTGTCGCATCCGTCGGCGAAATGTTCGGCACGATTAAAGGCGGCCTGATGAACTTTGTCTTACGCAAAGTCAAAAAAATGGTACCCGAATACCGCATCGCCGGCACCGTTACTTTTCAGACGGCCTTGAAGCAGGGTGCGGCGCACGCGTTCCGCCCCGTCGAATTAACCCGCGACAATACCGCGCTCCTGCAATACACCGGCGGCACCACCGGCGTGGCCAAAGGCGCCATGCTCAGCCACGGCAATATCTGCGCCAACATGATGCAGGCTTCCGAATGGATTAAAAACCTGCTGCGCGAAGGCGAAGAAGTCGTCATCGCCGCATTGCCGCTTTACCATATTTTTGCGCTTACCGTGAACCTGATGATTTTCTCCAATGCCGGCTCCAAAATCATTCTGATTGCCAACCCGCGCGACATGAAGGGCTTTATCGGCGACATGAAAAAAGAGCGCATCAGCGTGTTTGTCGGCGTCAATACCCTGTTCAACGGTTTGGTCAACCGCCCCGAATTTTCCGAAATCGACTTTTCCGGCCTGAAGCTGACTTTGGGCGGCGGCATGGCCACCCAACGCGCGGTTGCCGAGAAATGGAAAAACATTACCGGCACGCCGATTGTCGAGGCTTACGGTCTGACCGAATGCAGCCCGGGCGTGTGCGCCAATCCCCTGAACATCGAAGCCTATACCGGCAGCATCGGCCTGCCTGTGCCGTCAACCGAAATCGAATTGCGCGACGGCAACGGCAGTCCCGTACCGCAAGGCCAACCCGGGGAAATGTGGGTACGCGGGCCGCAAGTGATGAAAGGCTATTGGAACCGCCCCGAGGAAACCGCCAAAGCCATCGACGGCAAAGGTTTCATCGAAACCGGCGACATTGCCGTGATGGACGAAAAAGGCTGGTTCAAACTGGTTGACCGCAAAAAAGACCTGATTGTCATCTCCGGCTTCAATGTTTATCCGAACGAAATCGAAGAAGTCATCGCCCATCACGACAAGGTTTTGGAGGTCGCCTGCATCGGCGTGCCGAACGAGAAAACCGGCGAGGCCTTGAAAGTTTTCGTGGTGAAAAAAGACGGTTCGCTCACCCGGGAAGAATTAATCGATTTCTGCCGCACCGAGCTGACTGCCTATAAAGTGCCGAAAGACATCGAATTCCGCGACGAACTGCCGAAATCCAACGTCGGTAAAATCCTGCGCCGCGAATTGCGCGACGAAGCCTTGAAGAAAGAAGGTTAAACTGCTTCGCCGATAGGTTCGTCAGGCCGTCTGAAAACAATGTGTATTTTTCAGACGGCCTGTTTCATTTCCCCCTGTTCCCGTTTGCCAGCCCTACCGCTTCAAGGTAAAATCACGTATTCCAACATGGGTTTTTCATCATGACTAAATTTATTTTCGTAACCGGCGGCGTTGTCTCTTCACTCGGAAAAGGTATCGCCGCCGCTTCTATTGCCACCATTCTCGAATCGCGCGGGCTGAACGTCACCATGCTCAAGCTCGACCCGTATATCAACGTCGACCCGGGCACGATGAGTCCGTTCCAGCACGGCGAAGTGTTCGTGACCGACGATGGTGCGGAAACCGATTTGGACTTGGGCCACTACGAGCGTTTCATCAAATCCACGCTGACCCGCCGCAACAGTTTCAGCGCAGGCCAAGTTTATGAAAACGTGATTGCCAAAGAGCGTCGCGGCGACTACTTGGGCGGCACGGTGCAGGTGATTCCGCACATCACCGACGAAATCAAACGCCGCATCCACGAAGGCGCGGCGGGTTACGACGTGGCGATTGTGGAAATCGGCGGCACGGTGGGCGACATTGAATCGCTGCCGTTTCTCGAAGCCATCCGCCAAATGCGCAGCCAGCTCGGCCGCGCGAACACCCTGTTCGCCCACCTGACTTATGTTCCCTACATCGCGGCGGCAGGCGAAATCAAAACCAAACCGACCCAGCACACCGTGAAGGAAATGCTGGGCATCGGCCTGCAACCCGACATTCTGATCTGCCGCATGGACCGCATCATGCCGGAAGACGAACGCCGCAAAATCGCCCTGTTTTGCAACGTGGAAGAGCGCGCGATTGTCGGCAGCTACGATGTCGAGAGCATCTACGAATGCCCCGAGATGCTGCACAACCAGGGCATCGACACCATCATCTGCGAACAGCTCCAGCTTAACGTGCAGCAGGCCGATTTGACCGAGTGGAAAAAAATCGTCCACGCCATCAAAAACCCGAAACACACCGTCAAAATCGGCATGGTCGGCAAATATGTGGATTTGACCGAATCGTACAAATCGCTGATTGAAGCCCTGAAACACGCGGGCATCCACACCGAAACCGACGTGCAGATTACCTATTTCGACAGCGAAGAAATCGAGAAAAACGGCGGCGACGTGTCGGCCTTGAAAGAAATGGATGCCGTACTCGTGCCGGGCGGCTTCGGCGTGCGCGGCGTGGAAGGCAAAATCGCCGCCGTGCGCTATGCGCGTGAAAACAACGTGCCTTATTTAGGCATCTGTCTGGGTATGCAGATTGCGCTCATCGAATACGCCCGCGACGTGGCGGGCTTGGCGGGCGCGAACTCCACCGAGTTTGACCTGAAAACGCCCTACCCCGTGGTCGCCCTGATCGACGAATGGCAGACCGCCGACGGCAGCGTCGAAACCCGCGACGAAAACGCCGATTTGGGTGGCACGATGCGTTTGGGCGCGCAGGCCGTCGAACTCAAAGCCGGCAGCCTGGCCGCCAAAATCTACGGCAACACGGAAATCCGCGAACGCCACCGCCACCGCTACGAAGTCAACAACAACTTCGTACCCGCGCTGGAAAAATCGGGCTTGGTCATCGGCGGCGTGTCCTCAGGCCGCGAACGTCTGGTGGAAACCGTCGAACTGCCGAACCACCCGTGGTTCTTCGCCTGCCAGTTCCACCCCGAATTCACGTCCAACCCGCGCCAAGGCCATCCGCTGTTCAATGCTTTCGTCAAAGCCGCGCTGACGAACAAGAAATCCTGATTTCAGACGGCCTTGGGCCGGACATCAAAAGCACCTGGGTTCAGGTGCTTTTTTTATTGCGAAGGCCGTCTGAAACCCATGAAAACCCTCGAAACCGGTGCCGTGAAGCCGAGCAGTCCAGATTGTTTTCAGACGGCCTCAAGCCATGCGGCAAAATTTACCGCAATATAACAAAATCATCTTTCCATACAACCAACCATTCTTTCCCATTTTCAGACGGCCTCGGTAAAGTAGCGGACAGACTACAATAAGTACAGGAGCCACCATGACCGCCACCGACCCCCGCGCCAAATTACCCGATGCCCCCTTAGCCGACAACGAACGCTTGAAAGGCCAGAGCGAACACTTGCGCGGCACCATCGCCGACGACCTTTCAGACGGCCTCACCGGCGGCTTCAACGGCGACAACTTTCAGCTCATCCGCTTCCACGGCATGTACGAGCAGGACGACCGCGACATCCGCGCCGAACGCGTCGAACAGAAACTCGAGCCGCTGAAAAACGTGATGCTGCGCTGCCGTCTGCCCGGCGGCATCATCAAGCCCGAACAATGGCTGGGCATCGACAAATTCGCCGGCGAAAGCACGCTTTACGGCTCCATCCGCCTGACCAACCGCCAAACCTTCCAGTTCCACGGCGTGTTGAAAGACAACATCAAACCGATGCACCAATGGCTCAACGAATTGGGCTTGGACTCCATCGCCACCGCTGGCGACGTAAACCGCAACGTATTGTGCACCAGCAATCCCGTCGAAAGCGGCCTGCACAAAGAAGCCTACGAATGGGCGAAAAAAATCAGCGAACACCTGCTGCCGAAAACCCGCGCCTACGCCGAAATCTGGCTCGACGGCGAAAAACTGCACTCCACCGAAGACTTGGTCAGCGCGCCGCTGGCCGATGCCGTGAAAAGCGGCGACGCCACCGAACCCGTGCTCGGTAAAAACTACCTGCCGCGCAAGTTCAAAACCACCGTCGTCATCCCGCCGCACAACGATGTCGATCTGCACGCCAACGATTTGAACTTCGTCGCCATCGGCGAAAACGGCAAACTTACCGGCTTCAATGTTTTGGTCGGCGGCGGCCTGTCGATGGAACACGGCAACACCAAAACCTACCCCAACACCGCCCGCGAATTCGGCTTCATCGGCTTGGACAAAGTATTGGACTGCGCCGCCGCCGTGGTTTCCGTGCAGCGCGACTGGGGCAACCGCAGCGACCGCAAAAACGCCAAAACCCGCTACACGCTTGAGCGCGTCGGCGTGCAGACCTTTATCGAAGAAGTGGAAAACCGCATGGGCGCGAAATTTGAGCCGCTGCGCCCCTACGAATTCACCTCGCGCGGCGACCGCATCGGCTGGGTACAGGGCGAAGAAGGCAACTGGCATCTGACCCTGTTCATCGAAAACGGCCGCCTGCTCGACTACCCCGGCCGCCCGCTGAAAACCGGCATGCGCGAAATCGCCAAAATCCACACAGGCGACTTCCGTCTCACCGCCAACCAAAACCTGATTGTGGCCAATGTCAGGCCGTCTGAAAAAGACGCCATCGAAAAAATCGCCCGCGAACACGGCCTCATCAGCGACAGCGTTACCCCGCAGCGCGAAAACAGCATGGCCTGCGTCTCCCTGCCCACCTGCCCGCTGGCCATGGCCGAAGCCGAACGCTTCCTGCCCGGCTTCTCCGACAAAATCGACGAGATTCTTGCCCGCCATAACTTATCGCAAGAACACATTGTTTTGCGCATCACCGGCTGCCCCAACGGCTGCGGCCGCGCCATGCTCGCCGAAATCGGTTTGGTCGGCAAAGCGGTAGGCCGCTACAACCTCTACACCGGCGGCAACCGCGAAGGCACGCGTATCCCGCGCCTGTTTAAAGAAAACATCACTGAACCCGAAATTCTCGAAATCATCGACGGCTGGGTCAGCGCATGGGCATCAGGCCGTCTGAACAACGAAGGATTCGGCGACTTCGCCGTGCGCACGGGCATCGTGAAACCCGTACTCGACGCACCGCGCGATTTCTGGGCGGCACAGGCTTAGCCTGAAACGGACAATAAGGAGAAGGAGCGGCAAAGGCCGTCTGAAATTTCAGACGGCCTTTTTAACGGCTGTTGCGTGTTCATGAACAGGCAGGCAGAGGCTTTAAACATCCTGAAACCATGCAGAACCTTTATGGTTTTATGGCCGTTTGAAATAAAAACCATACAGCGTTGCCGGCTCCTGATGACCGGGTGTACACGGCGGTCGCTGTCGCCTTGTCCGATGCGGTTTCAAACATAAATCTCAAACCGCACCTTTTCCCAAACAAAGATTCCATGTCAAAGGCCGTCTGAAATTTCAGACGGCCTTTTTATCCGAATCTTAAGCTTTATCGGCTTTCAGCAGGATTTCGTACAATCGGTCTTTCAAAGCCAGTTTCTGTTTTTTCAGTTCCTCAATCTCGTCCGAACCGGCGGTCACAGGATTATTGACCAAACCGGTGATTTTATCGTCCAATTCGTTGTGCTCGTCAAACAGACGGGCGAAGTGTGCGTCTTCTTGTTTTAATTTAGAAATCAATTCGCGGTATTCTGGGAACATAACAGTTTTCCTCTCTTGTCGGATTAAAGTAAAAATAACACATTCAGACATCGTGTCGGTTTCTTGACTCCATTATAGCAAAGGCCGTATTTTTAGCCAGCTTTTTTCCCATCGGAATCTGCTTTAAATCAAACATCATCCGCACATCTTTTCCAAGAGGATTTTCCGCCCCTGGACGCGGGAAAAACACCGCCTTACAATCATCCGAAACACCCGACCGCAAGGATAAAGCCATGAATAACGCCATCGAAACCATGAAAAACCACCGTGCATTCCGCCATTTCAAAGACAGTATCGCCATGCCGCAGGAAGACGTGCAGACCATCGTCGATTGCGCGCGCCAAGCGGCTTCTTGGATGAACGGGCAACACTACACCATCATCAACATTACCGACCCCGGCTTGCGCAGCCGAATCGCCGTATTGCAGCCGGCCAATCCGCAAGTGGCCTCGTGCAGCACTTTCCTGATTTTTATCGCTGATTTGCACCGCAGTGCACTGTGTTCGCAAGCCTGTGACGGCACTTTTTCAGCCGCCGGCCATTCCGACAGCCTGATTACCGCCGTCACCGATGCCTCGCTGGCCGCGCAAAATGCCGTTATCGCC
Source organism: Neisseria sp. CCUG12390 (assembly GCF_047837985.1). Classification (GTDB taxonomy): domain Bacteria; phylum Pseudomonadota; class Gammaproteobacteria; order Burkholderiales; family Neisseriaceae; genus Neisseria. The sequence goes on along the minus strand of NZ_CP181244.1, from coordinate 989,655 downwards.
GCCGAAAGCCTGGGTTACGGCACCTGCTACATCGGCGGCATCCGCATGATTGCCGCGCACATCATCGAATTATTGAATCTGCCGAAAAACACTTTCCCATTGTTCGGCCTGTGCATCGGCACGCCGGACATCGAAATGCGCGTCAAACCGCGCCTGCCGCAAAATACCATTTATGCCGAAAACCGCTACCCCGACGACCAAACGCTTTCAGACGGCCTCGCCGCCTACGAACACACCATGACCGAATTCGGCGAAGCGCGCGAAAAACTGCCTTACCGCGAAAAGTTCGCCCGCTATTACAGCAGTACCGAGCCGAAAAACGAACCGCTCATCTTCGAGCAGGGCTGGTTGGGCGGCGGCCGGCATGACTAAAGTCCGGGCTGTTTTCGGCACAGAAGGCCGGTTCGTGCTGCTTGCCGACCGCGCCTACTGGATGCCGGTCAACGATGCCGATTACGACCGGACGCCGGAAACGGACGGCGGATTTGTCGTTTACGACGAAGCCTTCTATGCCGTTGGCGGAAATGATGTGGCTTTTGAGTTGCCCGACAACGTCAAAGTATTCGGCGAAGAAACCCGCCGTCTGGAAGAAAAACGCCTGCACATGCTGGCGTTGGAAGATTTGGCGAAAAATCTGCGGGCGGCGCAGGCCGAATACGATTTGGAACAGCTCATCGGCAAAATCGACTTTTATTTAAAGCAGGAAGACCTCTTTGACCGCTGAGTTTCAGACGGCCTGATAAATCTGACAAACCACTGAAAGATAAGCCGTCACCGCCCCGCTTCGCCCGGCCGCCCGTCCGCGGCAGGCCGGCCTGTATCCGTTGTTTGCCGATTCTGTGATAATTTCCGAATAATGCATTAAAATTGTTGACAATTCCGGCCAATTTGATACATTGTCCAACTTATTTGTCTGCAACATTCATCTTCTCCCACCATTCCACCACATAAGGATAAACCCATGTTTTCAAAAAGCGTGACCCTCGCAAAATTCGACCCTGAATTGGCCGCCGCCATGGATTTGGAAGTACAGCGACAACAAGACCACGTTGAGCTGATTGCCTCCGAAAACTACGTCAGCTGCGCCGTGATGGAAGCCCAAGGCTCGCAACTGACCAACAAATACGCCGAAGGCTATCCCGCCAAACGCTACTACGGCGGCTGCGAACACGTCGATGTGGCCGAACAGCTCGCCATCGACCGCGTGAAAAAACTGTTCGGCGCGGAATACGCCAACGTGCAGCCGCACTCCGGCTCGCAGGCCAACCAAGCCGTTTACGCTTCCGTTTTGCAGCCGGGCGACACCATTTTGGGCATGAGTCTGGCACACGGCGGCCACCTGACCCACGGCGCAAGCGTGAACATCTCCGGCAAACTGTACAACGCCGTTACCTACGGCCTGGACGAAAACGAAGTGTTGGATTACGCCGAAGTGGAACGCTTGGCTCTGGAATACAAGCCGAAAATGATTGTGGCCGGCGCATCCGCCTACGCGCTGGAAATCGATTGGGCGCGCTTCCGCGAAATCGCCGACAAAGTGGGCGCATATCTGTTCGTGGACATGGCGCACTACGCAGGCTTGGTGGCAGGCGGCGAATATCCGAACCCCGTTCCCTTTGCCGACTTTGTGACCACCACCACCCACAAAACCCTGCGCGGCCCCCGCGGCGGCGTGATTCTGTGCCGCGACAACACCCACGAAAAAACCCTGAACTCGGCCATTTTCCCGAGCCTGCAAGGCGGCCCGCTGATGCACGTCATCGCCGCCAAAGCCGTAGCCTTCAAAGAAGCACTCGAACCCGAGTTCAAACAATACGCCAAACAGGTGAAAATCAACGCCGCAGCGATGGCCGAAGAATTGGTGAAACGCGGTTTGCGCATCGTTTCCGGCCGTACCGAAAGCCACGTTTTCCTGGTTGACCTGCAACCGATGAAAATCACCGGAAAAGCCGCCGAAGCCGCCCTGGGCAACGCGCACATTACCGTCAACAAAAACGCCATTCCGAACGACCCTGAAAAACCGTTCGTTACTTCAGGCATCCGCATCGGCTCCGCCGCCATGACCACACGCGGTTTCAACGAAGCCGACGCCCGCGTTTTGGCCAACTTGGTAGCCGATGTCTTGGCCAATCCTGAAGACGAAGCCAACTTGGCCAAAGTGCGCGAACAGGTAACTGCGTTGTGCAACAAATATCCGGTTTACGGTAATTGATGGTTTTCAGACGGCCTTGTCTTTCCAAAGGCCGTCTGAAAACGCAACCGCAACAAAGGCCGTCTGAATCTTTCAGACGGCCTTTCGCTTTAACGGAATCCTGTTAAAACCTTACTTTATGATAATAGCGAACCAATCTGCTTCGTCGGCTGAGGCTCGTACCGCCTTGGTTCTACCGCCTTGTATTTGCAGTATTTTAGTTCACTATACTGCCCGCAATAACCTTGCCCCGACCCGAATCGTGCAAATTCCGCAAAGTTACTTTTCAGACGGCCTGCCGTCCTTATGCCGTCTGAAAACTTATAACGAAAACGCATTAAATTAAAACCAACCATTCTTTCCCTTTTTCAGACGGCCTCGCTAAAGTAACGCTACTTTATTGCTGACACGGCTTTGGTCAAGACCACGCACTTTCCGGTTTGCCTTGCCATACCGACTTTTCACGCCGAGCCTGTTCAGCCGCCAAACCAGAATAAACGACGACAGCCGTTGCTGACGGATACTCCGTCCCGCACCCAAGCTGCTTCGACAAAGGAATCTCCATGAACCAAGCCAATCCGTTACCCGCCGAAATTTCGGCACAATTATCCGCCTTATCCCCTACCCAGCTGGCTTGGTTGTCGGGCTATTGTTGGGCGCAAAGCCAAGGCGTGGCAAGCGGTGCCGCGGTGCCGGCTGCATTTGCTGCCGAATCCGCCGCACCTGCCCTGACCCGCCGCGTCACCGTATTATCCGCCTCCCAAACCGGCAATGCGCGCCGCGTGGCCGAAACCCTGCATCAGAAACTGACCGCCGCAGGCGTAGAGGCACGCCTTGTCGGTGCAGCCGATTTCAAAAGCAAATCGCTGCCCGAAGAAGACATCCTGCTGCTGGTCACGTCCACCCAAGGCGAAGGCGAGCCACCCGAGGAAGCCGTGCCTCTATATAAATTCGTGTTCGGCAAAAAATCGCCTGATTTGGGCAAACTGACTTTTGCCGTTTTAGGCTTGGGCGACTCTTCCTATCCGAATTTCTGCCAAGCCGGTAAAGATTTTGACGGCAAATTCGCCGACTTGGGCGGCAGCCGTTTGGTTGATTTGGGCATGTGCGACTTGGATTTCCAAGCAGCTGCGGATGCTTGGATCGATGCAGTCGTTCCCAAAGTGGCCGAATTGTCTGCCCGCACCGCCGCATCTGCCGCGGCAACACCTTCAAACCCGACAGCCGTCGGCGGCGCGGTTTACACCAAAGAACAGCCTTATACCGCCACTTTGTCCGTGCGCCAAAAAATCACCGCGCGCGCAGCCGAAAAAGACGTGGAACACATCGAAATCGATTTGAGCGGCTCGGGTATCCGGTACCAAGCCGGCGACGCATTGGGCGTTTGGCCGCTGAACGCGCCGGATACCGTGCAGGAAATCCTCAACCTTGCCCGATTGAGCGGCTCCGAAACGGTTAAACTCGCCGACGGCAAAGAAACCGACATTCAGACGGCCTTGACCGAATACGCCGACATCACGCAAAACACGCCGGCCTTTTTGCAGCAGTATGCCGAACTGACCGACCATGCCGAATTGCGCGAAATTGTCTCCGACCGCGACAAACTCGATGCCTATCTGGCCATCACGCCGCCGGCGGGCGTATTGGCAACCTACCCGCAAGCTTTGAACGCGCAGACCCTGCTCGGCCTGTTCCGCCCGCAAACGCCGCGCCTGTATTCCATCGCTTCGGCGCAGGACGAAGTCGGCGAAGAAGTGCACCTTACCGTCGGCGTAGTGCGTTTCGACCACCACGGCCAAACCTACACCGGTGCGGCTTCGGGCTTTGTCGGCGAACGTTTGGAAGAAGGCGGCGAAGTGAACGTATTCGTCGAACCCAATCCGCATTTCCGTCTGCCTGAAAACGGCGACACCCCGATTATCATGATCGGCGCAGGCACCGGCGTCGCCCCGTTCCGCGCGTTTATGCAGCAGCGCGAAGCCAACGGCGACAACGGCAAAAACTGGCTCTTTTTCGGCAACCAGCGTTTCTCCGACGATTTCCTGTATCAAATCGAATGGCAGCAGTTCCGCAAAGACGGTCTGCTGACCCGTGCGGATTTGGCATGGAGCCGCCAAGGAAAAGAAAAAGTGTATGTGCAACACAAAATCGTCGAAAACGCCGCCGAAGTGTGGGCATGGCTGCAGGAAGGCGCGCATGTATATGTATGCGGCGACGCAACCCGCATGGCGCGCGACGTGGAAGAAGCCCTGCTGACCGTCATTGCCGGACAAGGCGGATTGAGCCGCGACGATGCCGAAGACTATCTCAACGGGTTACGCGAAGACAAACGCTACCAGCGCGACGTGTACTGATTTTCCTCCGCCTTGAAGTAGCTTGGGCCGTCTGAAAACGAACGCAGTGAGTTTCGCTAAAACGAACGTAGTGAGTTTCGCTAAAACGAGCGCAGTGAGTTTCGCTAAAAAGTTTCAGACGGCCTTTTTTTCAGACGGCCTTGGTGGGGTTTCCCGCAAAAAATCCAGTATAATGGCAGAAGGACAACCGACAAGGCAAAATAAATTGGAAGGATTACAACAACTTATACAAATGTTAATCGCATTTGTGAATTGGATATTGAAATTACTCGACTTTTTGTTTTAAACTGTGCCCAGTCATTTATTTATTGATTCAGACCTTTCCATCATGCAAAACCGAATCCGCTCAGTTGCTTATTATTATTGGTACCACACAAACGTGCGGTACTTTTTTGCGCTTGTCTGAAGCAGAGTAATAAGCAAACGCGAAACATGCCGCCACAAATCGGGCGGCTTTTTTTGTATCCCGGATTCAGACCCGACAGTTGCCGCCCTGAAAAGAAAATTTCCCGACTTTCCTTAAGGAGCAACCTCATGAAACCCGCCGTACACACCGCTTTCGAAACCACCCCTTTACACCGCTGCCGCATGATTGTCGACGGCAATGCCCACCGCACCGACTTGTGCGACGGCACATTACCTGACGCTTCGGAAAACTTAATCAGCGAAGCCATGCTGCCGGCTATCCGCACAGTCTCCACCTTAATCGCTGCCGAACGCCATCGGTTCGACCAAGCCAGTCCTGCCGTCTTCACCGAAGAAGCCGATTTCTTCGCCGCCCGCATTTTGGTTTTGGGCGTGCGCCGCTTCCACCTCGACATCACGCTGACCCCCATGCTCAAAACCGCCAACCAACGTGCACAGGCATTCGCCCGGAAACACAAGCTGCCTTTTGCCCCGGCCGATATGCAGATGTCGCTCCACCCCAACCGTCCGGCCAACCTGCTCATCATCGAAACCGAACACGAGATGGAAAGCAAAGGCAGCATCATCGCCAATACTTTGGCTTTTGCCGCCAAACTGCCCCGTCTGCCTTTGTAAAAATCCGCAGCAAAACTTGATAAATCCCGAATTTACCTTATATTACGGCTCATAATCCGCCTGACGGGTTTTGCCGAACGAATCGGCTCAGACATCAAACAAACCATCTTTATCATGGAACCGACGATGAAAAAACTTATTGCCTTAGCCGTATTATCGACTTTCGCCTTAGCCGCCTGCAAAGACGAAACCCAAGCCAAATTGGAAGAGCAGCAAAAACAAATCGAAGCATTGCAGCAGCAGCTGAGCCAACAGACCAACCAAGCCGCCTCACAAGAAGACAACACCGTTTACCAACTGGCCGAAAACGCCGTCAAAGAAACCATTCCTGCCGAAGCCTTGGCCAACAACGGCAACGGCCAGCCGGTTACCGGCACCGACGGCCAACAATATATTTACGACCAATCCACCGGCAGCTGGCTGCTGCAAAGCCTGATTGGTGCAGCCGCCGGTGCGTTTATCGGCAACGCTTTGGCCAACAAGTTCACCAAAGCCAGCAACCAAAACAGCCCCGTCGCCCAACGTGCGCGCAACAGTTATTACCAAAGCGCGCGTCCGAACACACGTACCAGCCAGCAACTGAACACGCGTTCCGTACCGGCGCAAAACCGTGCCGCCGCCACGCCCAACTACCGCCAGACGCAAGCCGCGCCGTCCAATACCCGCCGCGCCGCACCTGCCCGCCGAGGTTTCGGCCGCCGCCGTTAATCAAACAGGCAACAGGCCGTCTGAATATTCAGACGGCCTTGTTTATTTTTAAAATATATCGACACTTGAAATTGGATTGAATGTATATATTTTAAAGCGGTTCATACCGCCCAAACCATTTATTCCAAACCGACCGCCTTTTCAGTACAATAGGCCGTCTGAAAATTTATTGATTGAGGAAACATCATGAGCAACCATCACAAACTGATTATCTTGGGTTCCGGCCCCGCCGGTTACACCGCCGCCGTTTATGCCGCGCGCGCCAATCTGAATCCGGTGATCATTACCGGTGTCGAGCAAGGCGGCCAGCTGATGACGACGACCGAAGTGGACAACTGGCCGGCCGATGCCCAAGGCGTTCAAGGCCCCGAGCTGATGGCACGTTTCCAAGCCCATGCCGAACGCTTCGGCACGGAAATGATTTTCGACCAAATCCACACCGTCGATTTGCAGAACCGTCCGTTCACACTCAAAGGCGACATGGGCGAATACACTTGCGACGCGCTGATTGTCGCCACCGGCGCATCCGCCAAATACTTGGGCCTGCCGAGCGAAGAGACTTTTGCCGGAAAAGGCGTTTCCGCCTGCGCCACCTGCGACGGTTTCTTCTACCGCAATCAAGACGTGGCCGTGGTCGGCGGCGGCAATACCGCAGTCGAAGAGGCTCTTTACTTGGCCAACATCGCCCAAACCGTTACCCTGATTCACCGCCGCGATACGTTCCGCGCCGAAAAAATCATGATCGACAAGCTGATGAAACGCGTGGAAGAAGGCAAAATCATTCTGAAACTCAATGCCAACTTGGACGAAGTGTTGGGTGACGATACGGGTGTCACCGGTGCGCGTTTGAAACACAACGACGGCACAACCGAAGACATCGCCGTCAAAGGCGTGTTCATCGCCATCGGCCACAAGCCGAACACCGACATTTTCAAAGGCCAATTGGATATGGATGCCACCGGCTACCTGAAAACCAAAGGCGGCAGCGGCGACAACGTCGGCGCGACCAACATCGAAGGCGTTTGGGCGGCCGGCGACGTGAAAGACCATACCTACCGCCAAGCCATCACTAGCGCGGCTTCGGGCTGCCAGGCAGCTTTGGATGCGGAACGCTGGTTGGACAGCCAAAGCCTTTAATCTCTTCTGCCCGGGCCGTCTGAATATTTTCAGACGGCCTCACACCTTTTCAGCTGCTATCCGTCCCATTTCCCTGCTGTTGTCGGCTACACCCTTTCAAAATAGTCCGAGGCCGTCTGAAACCAAATCCGGCGCAATATCTGTCGGGCAACAAAATGCGGTTATAATCAGCATCGTGTTTTAATCCGCCTCCGCCCGATCACGAACCGCTGTCTGCCCACGCAATGATGAACACATAATCGGGCGGGTCAATATTTTTTGTGGAATAATATCCCAATGAAAAAATTCACCACACAAAACCTGAGCGTACAGCTCAACGAAGCACTCGAAGACAAAGAGTTCGTCTCGGTGCTCAATGCCCTTATCCGATTTTTACGCAGCGGCGGCAAAAAATATGCTTCATTGCGGCTGGATTCGCTCATTACCACGCTCAAACAAAATCCCGACTTAGCCCGAAAATTCAGCCAGCGGTTTTACAGCTGGCTGGAAAAAGTACACGTTTACCCCGCCCTCATCAAACTCGGCCTGTTCTCGCGCGACAGCTTTATCCGTGAAATCAGCAGCCGCCTGTACGAACGCTTCAGCCCTTCCTATAAAGATTTCAATAACTTACTGGAAGTTTTCCTTTATCTGTTCCACACCCGGAACGATGAAAAGTGGCTGCAAACCCTCAGCCTGCGCCAATGGCTGGCTTTATACGAAGTGGTGGAAGAACATGCCGACCCGGTTTTGCTGCAAGCCGTCCGACGCAAACTGACCGATTCGCTCTTGCGCTCGATGGAAATGCTCTCGCTGTGGATTGCGTCCGAAGCCATCGAACCTGAACTGGTGCGCATCGCGCCGCGACTGCTGCATTCCGATTCGTCGTTTGTCGCCCTCCAGCGCGAAATGGCCAAGCTGATCGAGCATTACCGCCACGAAACCACACCTTACGACACCGCACACTTGGAAGTGATGTTCGACCAATGCCGCACGCAGATGGACTATCTGGCACGGCGCGGTACCGGCGCAGGCTCGGGTTCGTCGATAAAAGTGGCGCATTTGTTGGAACGCCTGCAGCAGACCCTAGGCCGTCTGAAACTGTTAACCGACATCCAAACCCAGCCGCACCAGCGTATGCGGCTGACCATCGTCTTGATGAATTACCTGACCAATGCCGCCGTCGGCCAATACAGCACGCGCGAACTGCGCCGCAGCAGCATCCGCATGCTCGCGCGCAGCATCACGGAAAACACCAGCAACCACGGCGAACACTACATTACCCGCGACCGTAAGGAATATGTCGGTATGTTTTATTCCGCAGCCGGCGGCGGCGTGCTGATTGCTTTGATGGCATTGAACAAAATCCATATCGGTTCATTGGGCCACGGCGAATTTTTAACATCCGTCCTATCCGGCCTGAATTACGGCATCGGTTTCATGATTATCCACATGCTGCACTTCACCGTCGCGACCAAGCAGCCGGCAATGACGGCCGCCCGTTTCGCCGAAAAAGTCGATTTGAACGAGCGCGGCCGCGCGGTGGACAACAAACTCGCCAAGCTCTTGATTGACGTGTGCCGTTCGCAAAGCGTGGCGGTGTTCGGCAACGTGGTGGTGGCGGTTTTACTGGCAGGCGTGATTTCGGCGGTGTTTATGAGCAGTAAGCAACAGCCTTTGCTCTCCCCCGACAACGTGGCTTACCAACTGAAATCCATCGATATTTTTACCCAGCCGACGCTTTGGTACGCCGCGATTGCCGGCGTGTGGCTGTTTTGCTCCGGCATCATCGCCGGCTTTTTCGACAACCGCTCAGATTATCTTGATTTGCGCAACCGCCTCACCGTCAATCCTTTTCTGCGCAGAATCATGCCGACGGCCTTGCGCACGCGTTTTGCCGGATACATGCACAATCATTACGGTTCGCTGATGGGAAATTTTATCTTCGGTATGCTTTTGGGCATGACCGGATTCTTCGGCCATCTTTTCAACCTGCCGCTCGACATCCGCCACGTGGCTTTCTCTTCCGCCAACTTGGGCTATGCGGCAGTCAGCGGCGACATCGGCCCCACAGCCTTTATCTACGGCATGATCGGCGTGTTGGCCATCGGCAGCGTGAACCTGATCGTCAGCTTTGTCCTGGCTTTGTATGTCGCCCTACGTTCACGCGGAACGGAAATCGGCAGCATTCCGAACCTCATGAAAAACGTGTGGGCGCAAGTCAAAACCAATCCGCTGCAATTGGTCTATCCGGTGCAGATGTCCGGCAACGGCAAAGACGGCGGCGGCGACAAACCAAACTGATGCCCGAAAAATCAGGCAAGAAAAAAGGCCGTCTGAAAGTGCATTGCTTTCAGACGGCCTTTTATACCAAACCTTTTCAAAGTGCCGTTTTCACTTTTGGGCGGATAAACACGGCATCATCGGAACATTCCGGCGGCAGCCCTTTTCCCTGCGGGAAAGAAGCGGAGAAAGAAATTTTGCAAGACCCAAGCCCATTCAAATGGCGGCTGTCGAGACCTTACATCCGTCCCAATTCGCGCTGCAAGGCTTGGATGTTTTGCTGGCGGTCGAGCACCGAGCCTTCCAGATTTTTGATTTGCTGGCGGTCGATGGTGCCGCCTTTGACCGCACGCGCCTGCGCGAGAGATTTTTGCGCTTCCGACAAAGCCTTGCGCTCGTTGCTCAATTCGGTTTCCAAAATGGCCCGTCGGCTGTTGGCGGCGGCAGGTTTCGGGGCGGGCGCAGGTGCGGCGGCAGATGCCGTCGGGCGGATGGGCGCAACAGGTGCTTTGGCTTTGGCTTTCGCTTTGGCAGGACTGCGTTTGACTGCCGTTTTGGTTTCCTTGCGTTGCGACTGCGGCTCGGCGGCCAATTCGGGCGCATCGTAACGGGCGCTGCTGTAGCGGCCTATCGGCGGCAGTTCGGGCGCGTTGCAGGCACCCGACGGCCGCGAGGTATATACGACCGTACCGTTGATTTCGCAAGTATAGATTTTTCCGGCTTCTGCGGTCAGGGCTGAGACAGTCAAAACCGCGGCAAATGTGTTTAAAACGAAGTATTTCATGTTTGTTCTGATACGCCGTCCCGTCTTTTTAAGACGGCATGGCGGCTGGTTTCAAGTGAGTGGGACAATGTGCTGAAAGCCGCCGGATAAGCCGGTATCGCATTTTTCGCATTTGGAAATATGCGCAACAACTTTTCAGACGGCCTTTTTATTATATTGTCAAACGGTTCAGGCAAACTCGGCATCAATCTGCGCCAGAATTTCTTCCAACTCTTCCTGCCAGAGCAGCCAGTTTTCTTCCAATTCGTTTAATTTTACTTTAGTTTCAGCCAATTGCGTGAGTGTTTCCTGCAATTTGGTTTTGTTTTCATCGGAATACGCGGATTCTTGTGCCAAAAATGCTTCACAGGCCGTCTGAATTTCGGTCAGCTTGGCGATTTCCTTTTCCGCCTTATCGATTTTCTGCTGAACCGGTTTGCCGCGCTTGGCCTTTTCCTGACGGATTTGCGCTTCGATGCGCTTGGTGTCTTTGCGGTTTTGCGACTGGACGGATGCCGCAGGGGCGGCAGCGGCATTTTCCTGCGCCAAACGCCATTGGCGGTAATCGTTCAAATCGCCGTCAAACGGTTTCAGACGGCCTTTGTCGATTAATAAGAAACCGTCGGTGGTCGCTTCGAGCAAACTTCGGTCGTGCGACACGACAATCAATGCGCCTTGGAAACTCTGCAAAGCCAAAGTCAAAGCATGGCGCATGTCCAAATCCAAATGGTTGGTCGGCTCGTCAAGCAAAAGCAGGTTCGGCTTCTGCCACACAATCATCGCCAAAGCCAACCGCGCTTTTTCTCCGCCGGAAAACGGCTCGATTTTCTGCAAAGCCATGTCGCCGACAAAGTTGAAACCGCCCAGAAAATTGCGGATTTCCTGTTCGCGCACTTCGGGCGAAAGCTGCTGGATATGCCAAACCGGGCTTTGGTCGTCACGCAAGGTGTCGAGCTGGTGTTGCGCAAAATAGCCGATATTGAGCTTGTCCGAACGCACAATCTGGCCGGAAAGCAGATCCAGTTCGCCCGCCAATGCCTTGATAAACGTGGATTTACCGCTGCCGTTCACCCCCAGCAGGCCATAGCGCGCCCCGCTTTCCAGCGACAGGTTCAAATCGTGCAGCACCACATTACCGCCATAGCCCAAATCCGCTTTGTCCAGTTTCAACAATGGATTGGGCAGATGCGCCGGACTTTCGAATGCAAACGCAAATTCGCTGTCCAGATGCGCGGGGGCGATGCGCTCGAGTTTTGCCAAAGCTTTCATGCGGCTTTGCGCCTGCGTGGCTTTGGTGGCCTTGGCTTTGAAGCGGTCGATAAACGACTGCAGATGCTTGATCTGCGTCTGCTGCTTCACATAAGCGGCCTGCTGCTGCGCCAAACGCCGGGCGCGCTCGTTTTGGTAGAAATCGTAATTGCCGCCGTATTGGGTCAATTTCTGATTCGCCAACTCAACCGTTTGCGTGGTGGTGGCATTGAGAAAATCACGGTCGTGCGAAATGATGATTTGCGTACACGGCAGATTGGCGAGATGGTTTTCCAGCCACAACACGGTTTCCAAATCCAAATGGTTAGTCGGCTCGTCAAGCAAAAGCAAGTCGGCGCGGCACATCAAAGCCTGCGCCAGATTCAGCCGCATCCGCCAGCCGCCGGAAAAGGCTTTGACCGGCTTGGCATGTTCTTCTTGGGAAAAGCCCAAACCGCTCAACAATTTGGCCGCACGCGCGGGCGCGGTGTAGGCATCGATTTCTTCCAATTTGGCATGATACTCCGCCTGCTTCATACCGTCGTTTTGCGCTTCGGCTTGGCTTAAGGCCGTCTGAAACATTTGCAGTTCGGCATCGCCCTGCAACACATAATCGATTGCCGACGTTTCCAATGCCGGCGTTTCCTGCGCCACAGCCGCCAGCTTCCATGTGCGCGGAATCAGCACATCGCCGCCGTCCGGCGCGATTTCGCCTTTTAAGAGCGCAAACAGACTGGATTTGCCCGTGCCGTTTTTCCCAATTAAGCCCACGCGCTGATTGGGGTTGACGGTGACACAGGCTTTATCCAGCAACACTTTCAGACCGCGCTGTAAGGTAAGGTTTTTTAATTCGATCATGGCAGACTCGGGAAATGGTGGCTGATGGCAAAGGCGGCATTTTACCTGAAAACCGTACAAAAAGGCCGTCTGAAAAAAGTTTTCAGACGGCCTTTCGGACTCAAAAATCAGGCGATTTCAAGCCACATGACTTGGTACGGACGCAATTCCACATCCTGATTCAGCTTGACGGTTTCGCCGCTGATTAAATCTTTCGCCTGATGCGGCATCGCCTGCAAGGCGTGGGCACCGACGGTTTGCGGGAATTCGCTGAAGTTGGCAAAGGCCAAAAGCGCATTGTTGCGGATGTAGCCGATGACGTGTTTGTTGTGGGTGTAGAAAGTCACCAGACGGCCGCCGTCGAAACGCGGATTGTTTTGACGGATGTCGATCATATGCCGCAGGCCTTGGTAGATTTGGCCGGCGGTGGTCGAAGCGTCGTGGCGTTGGTTGTAGAGTTCTTCGTTGTAACGCGGACGGTGCGCCCAGCGACTGTCGTCGCGTTTGTTTTCGTCGTTCGCCCAATCCGTGTCGTTCAAGGTGCCGACTTCGTCGCCCAGGTAAATCAGCGGCAGACCGCCGGTACTCATCACGATGCTATACAGCAGTTTCAGGCGGTCGACGGCGAACGGGTCGTTTTGCGCCAAGCCGACCAAAGCCGCCGCGGTACCGCTGACGCGGCAGTCGCCGGTGGTCGGGTTGTATTGGAACGGTTCGCCTCGGGCGAAGCTGCCGTCGTAATGGTTGACGAAGAAACGGTTGAGGAACTGGCGGTGGTCGTAGCCGTAAATGCCGAATTGGCCGGCGTCTTCGTCGGCAAAGGTCCAGCCGATGTCGTCATGGCTGCGCACGTAGTTCACCCAGGCGGTATGTTCGGGCAGGTTGTGGCGGTAGGTCAGCGCATGGTGCAGCAGGTTGACTTCGCGCGTGGCCAAGGTGTTCCACAATAAAGCCATCTGCAACGGGTTGTAACCGATTTGGCACTCGTTTTGGCCGATATACTGCACCACTTCGTCAGGGTGGACGATGGCTTCGGATTTGAAGAACACGCCCGGCGCGGCGATGCGCATCACGGCATTGAACGCGCGGATCAGCGCGTGCGCCTGCGGCAGGCTTTCGCAGGTCGTACCCATCTGTTTCCAAATAAAGGCCACCGCGTCCATGCGCAGGATGTCCACGCCCAAATTGGCCAGGAACATCATTTCCCCGGCCATGGCGTTAAAGACCCACGGATTGCTGTAGTTCAAATCCCATTGGAAGGAATTGAAGGTTGTCCACACCCAGCGGCCGTCTGAAAGTTGCGAGAAGCCGCCCGGATGCTGGTCGGGGAAAATTTCACGCAAGGTACGGTCGTATTGGTCGGGCATCCAGCGGTCGGGGAAAATATAGTAGAAATTGTCGAACAGCGGATTGCCGGCTGCGCATTCCACCGCCCAATGATGCTCGTTGGAAGTGTGGTTGAAAATGAAATCCACCACCACGGAAATGCCCTCTTCGTGCAGAGCGGCAATCACTTCGCGCAAATCGTCAATCGTACCCAAAGCCGGGTTCACATCGCGGTAGCTGCTCACGGCATAGCCGCCGTCGCTCTTGCCTTCGGGACATTTGAACAGCGGCATCAGGTGCAGATAAGTCAGCCCGAGTTCTTTGAAATACGGGATTTTCGCTTTCAAACCCTGCAAATCGCCGGCGAACAAATCGACGTAACACACGCCGCCGACCTGCTTGTTCGACAGAATCCAATCGGGATCGGCTTCGCGTGCGGCATCGGTCTGCTTCAGCGGTTTGCTGCGTTGAGAATAGCTTTGCCAAGATTGTGTAATCAATTGCTCCAGCATGGGCAAAACGGCTTCGTTGCTGCCGTAAACATTATCCAATTCATACATCAGTTTCGGGAAATGGACTTGCAGGCGTTCGCTGAATTGCTTCCAGTCTGCCGAATTTTTGATGCTGCCGCGTTTTTGCGGGGTGTAATCCGCCAAAACGTGTTCTTTGAGGTGTTGCAGGGTCAAATCGACCTGTTGGGCTTGGGTCAGCATGATGGCTACTCCGATTGATTTTGGTAAGAATATCAAAAGACTTGAGTTATCAGGAAAATTTCCGGTTTTTATGGCTTTGTAAAAGCATCATACTTCAACTCATTGTCCGTGCCTAGAGTGTTTTATCAGGGGCATTTTCCTGTTTTGCAGCGGTTTTCAGACGGCCTTTCGCAATGATGTCCGTTTTGATGTGATGCGCTTGGGTTTCATGATGTCCGGGTTTGGACACCGGCGGATTTTAAAGCGTTTTTCATGCCGGGTTTGCCGTCATATTGTTTGACATAAATCAATGGCCGTCTGAAAAAATATTTCAGACGGCCATTGCCGTTTCATTTCTGTTTCGGTCGGAATGCTTTGCTGACGGATTCGTCGGTTTCGATAAACGCACCGCCGATTAAATCGACGCAATACGGAACCGCGCTGAATAAGCCGTGTACTTTAATCTCTCCGTTTCCGCCGCGCACGCCGCCGAGCGTTTCGGCAATGGCTTTCGGCCTGCCGGGAAGATTGACGATTAAGGTTTTGCCGCGGATACCGGCGGTTTGGCGCGACAAAATGGCGGTCGGCACGTAATACAGGCTGATTTGGCGCATTTGCTCGCCGAAGCCCGGCATTTCTTTGTCCACCACCTTGAGCGTGGCTTCGGGCGTCACATCGCGCGGAGACGGGCCGGTGCCGCCGGTGGTGAACACGATGTCGCACTGCTCTTCATCGGCCATTTTTTTCAGGGTATTTTCGATTTCGCCCTGCTCGTCGGGAATCAGCGCCTCGACAAAGCGGATGGGATTTTTCATGGCACTTTGCAGCCAGTTTTTCAACGCGGGGATGCCTTCGTCGGCATACACGCCGCTGCTGGCGCGGTCGCTGGTAGAAACCAAACCGATGGTTACGGCGGCTAAAGCTGAATCAGTCATGTTACACTTTCTTTTTAAGACAGGCCGTCTGAAAATTTTCAGACGGCCTGAAAATACTTTACAAATCCACCAGCAGGCGGCGGATTTTTTCGATGGACTGATGCGAATCAATCACGCAACCGTCCTGGCTTGCGCCCTCACCGATGCAGCTCATGCCGATGATGCCGCAAAAATGCACGTAGTTCATCTCCAACTCACGCGCCAGAATCGCTTCGGGCATACCGGTCATGCCCAACACATCCACACCGTCCCGGCGGTAGCGGTTGATTTCGGCACGCGTCGGCCAGCGCGGGCCTTGCAGGCAGCCGTATACGGCTTTGCGGTAAACCGGCGTATCGTGGGCTTGCGCGTGGGCAATCAGTTTCGCCTGCAGGCTTTGGGTATAGGGCGAACTGAAATCGGTATGC
The DNA here is from genome assembly GCF_047837985.1 of Neisseria sp. CCUG12390. Lineage (GTDB taxonomy): Bacteria > Pseudomonadota > Gammaproteobacteria > Burkholderiales > Neisseriaceae > Neisseria. The sequence goes on along the minus strand of NZ_CP181244.1, from coordinate 973,754 downwards.
ACCACCGGTTTCTCCTGCCCTTCGAAAAAAGTCGCGCCGCGCGCATGGGTGTAATCAATCAAATCATGCGGCATCACCAAACTGCCGCTTTCCAAGGCTTCGTTGATGCTGATGACGGACGACACGGAAATAATGTCTTCCGCACCGATGGAATGCAGCGCCCAGATATTGGCGCGGTAGTTGATTTCGTGCGGCGCGATGGTGTGACCGAAACCGTGGCGCGCCAAAAACACGATGTCCTGGCTGCCCAACTTACCGAACAGCAACGGGCTGCTGGTCAAACCGTAAGGCGTGCGCACAATCCGCCGGTCGGTGATGCTCAATTGGGGCAGCTTGGTAAAGCCGCTTCCGCCGATAACTGCCAGCATGATGTCCTCCTCTTGATTTTAAGCCGCTCCAGCTTAACGGGTATCGTTTGAAAATGCAATAAAAGGCCGTCTGAAAACGGTTGTTTGCATTTCAGACGGCCTGCTCCGGTGCATCATTTATGTTTGTAGAAACGGCTGTCGAAGTAAGCCGCCACCCCTTCGCGTACCAGCACCAAAGTTACGGCAGCCAGCGGCAAACCGATTAACATGCCGACAAAACCCATCAGCTGGCCGAACGCCATCAAGGCGAAGATGACCCAGAAAGGCGACAGGCCGATGCGGTCGCCGACGATTTTCGGGGTAATGAAAAAGCTCTCCAAAAACTGGCCGATACCGAAAACGCCCCACACCATCAGAACACCCGTCCACGAAGGGAACTGCAACACGGCGGCAATGGTGGCCAGCAACAGGCCGGTAAACGCGCCCAAATAAGGTACGAACACCAAAATGCCGGCAATCATACCGATGGCGAAGCCCGAATCCAAGCCCACCAGCATCAGGCCGATGCCGTAAATCAAGCCCATAATCAGCATGACCATCAACTGTCCGCGTAAAAACTCGCCCAGCACACGGTCCATATTACTGGTAATACGGGTATAACCATCAATAAAACGGCGGGGAACCAACGCATTGATGCCGTAAGACCAGCGTTTCCAGTCGAGCAGGAAGTAATACAGCAAAAACGGCAGCAGCATCAGGTTCGTCAAACCGGCCACCACATTGCCGCTTTGCTTCATCACAGTCGACATCACGGTTTTCAGCGTATTGCTCAATTCACCCATGTGCGACTGCAACCACGCCACAATCGATTCATTATCGATGTCGATAAAATCTCCGCCTACCCGGTTCAACCAAGGCAGCAGCACGTTTTGCAGGAAGTCCACAATCTGCGGCAGCCGGTCAATCAGATTACCCACCTGGGCAATCAGCATCGGCACAATAATCAGCAGCAGGGCAAACAAAACCAGCAGAGCCAGAATCATCACCATCATTGAGGCGATACCGCGTTTGAAACGTTTGCGCTGCAGCCATTCCACAAGCGGATTGAGCACATAGGCCAACACCGCCGCTACAATAAACGGCGTAAGGATATTGCCCAGCGCATAAAACAGCCACACCATAAAACACAACACGGCCGCCATCACAATCCACGGCTTGTAACCGCGCTTTTTCTTTTGATACATCGGTTTTGACCCGTTCAAAAATTTTCAGACGGCCTAAAGTATAGCAGAGGCCATCTGAAGGCAGAATAAAGAAACGACAAGTTTCAGACGGCCTGAAACCTGTTTATCGGACACACAAATTTTTCACGCCGCACACACGCCAAGTTACGCAAAATAAGGTAAAATACTGCGCTATTCTTACCGTCCCACCCACACAAGGAATCCCGCATGAGCACTTCATTAAGCTACCGCGACGCAGGTGTCGACATCGACGCAGGCGACCGACTGGTCGAAAACATCAAACCCTTTGCCAAACGCACCATGCGTCCCGAAGTGTTGGGGGATTTGGGCGGCTTCGGCGCATTGGTCGAAATCAGCAAAAAATACCGAAACCCCGTATTGGTTTCCGGCACCGACGGCGTGGGCACCAAGCTGAAACTGGCGTTCGATTGGGACAAACACGATACCGTCGGCATCGACTTGGTGGCCATGAGCGTGAACGATATTCTGGTTCAGGGCGCGGAACCTTTGTTTTTCCTGGACTATTTCGCCTGCGGCAAACTAGATGTCGCCCGCGCCACCGACGTGATTAAAGGCATCGCGCAGGGCTGCGAAGAGTCGGGCTGTGCCTTAATCGGCGGAGAAACGGCGGAAATGCCGGGCATGTACCCCGAAGGCGAATATGATTTGGCGGGCTTTGCCGTGGGCGTAGTGGAAAAAGACCAAGTGATTAACGGCCGCAGCATTGTGGCCGGCGACGTGGTGCTGGGCTTGGCTTCCAACGGCGCACATTCCAACGGCTATTCATTGGTGCGCAAAATCATCGCACGCGACAATCCCGATTTAGATGCCGAATTCGACAACGGCAAAACCCTGCGCGAAGCCGTTATCGCCCCCACCCGCCTGTATGTAAAACCGATTTTGGCCGCACTGAAACAGTTTGAAATCAAAGGCATGGCGCACATTACCGGCGGCGGCATCACCGAAAACGTACCGCGCGTTTTGCCGGAAAACACCGTTGCACAAATCGATGCGAAATCTTGGGAAATGCCGAAACTGTTCCAATGGCTGCAACAGGCGGGTAATGTCGAGCAGCAAGAAGTGTACCGCACGTTCAACTGCGGCATCGGCATGGTGGTGATTGTGTCTGCCGAAACCGCCGACGCGGTGCAGAAATTCTTGACCGAACAAGGCGAAACGGTTTACCGCTTGGGCGCAATCCGCGAACGCAACGGCGACGAACATCAAACGCAGGTTGCGTGAACCTTCCTCATTCGCCTAAATTGAACCTTTCCTATTTTCGCAAATAAAATAAATAAGATTTTTATTAGAACTGAAAAAAGGCCGTCTGAAAAAATATTTTTCAGACGGCCTTATCTTTTTTATTGGTTTGCAAATATCACCATCTTCTTAACCGTCAAAATATACATTTTATATAAAAACCAATGTCATCATTAAATTACGTTTTTATAAGTAAAGGAATGCATACAATTAATTTATATTTATCATATGACATAACAATTATAATTTTAATATAATTATCTGTTAAATATTTTTATTTATATTATTCTTAATATTATAACTAATTTTTATCATATAAATTTATATTTTATTTATTTATCATTTTTTATAAATAGAATTTATATTTATTTTAACTAAATTATTTTTTACGTTTATGTTCTTTACAAAGAGAAAAAATGTCAATAACATTTTAAATAGAGTAGATACTTAAATGTCACTCAAATTTACATAATTTTTTAATAATCTTTATGTTTAATTCACTGAGAAATATTACAGCTAGCAATTATCAATACCCCCTATCAAATGATTTTACCTTGACTGCGAAAAGGAGTGTACAAAATGAACCATACTTACAAAACAATATATGACTCAACGAAAGGGACATATGTCGCTGTTGCGGAGATAGCCAAAAGCCGGACAAAATCAGGAAGCTCAATCAAAAAAATAGCTTTATGCTTGGCACTATCAACACTCCCTGCCATAAGCAGTGCCGATACCATAACCATCGAAGGGGATTATGTCCGGACGGCTGTCAGTGATCAAGGAACATTGGGGTCTAATGGCGCTAATCCTCCCGGTATGCAATATGACAAAAACGGTACCCGAAATTTCGGTATCGATGATTATCTGACTCCAGGCACACCGTTTCAAATCTTCAGCGTCAAAACCAATGAAACCGGGCTACAAACTAATAACAATACTGGCAGCCAGGCTATCAGTACAGTTTCCGGCCCTACCGATACCAGTACCGGTACAGTATCATCTGCCACTTGGTCTGGTAAGCATTTAGATTATTACACGGTCAAAAATGATTATAGTGTTGATAAAACCGAACAAGGCATCCGTGTGGAAACGACGCTGACCGCCAGCCAAGATTTGACCGGTGTGAAATTTGCCACGGCACTCGACCCTGATCCTGATGTAAATACTTACCATTCATACCATACCACGAATGGGCGCGGAACCAGCAAATTTGCAGCCAGCGATTGGGTACATTCACTAGGTAAGCAAACCGGTTTGCCCGTAGGTATTTACAGCACCTCTGCTTATACGCATAACACCGGCGTATCCAGCGGCTGGTCGACTGATCCTGATTTCTATCTCTCCGGCAAAATGGACGGCGATGGCGACTACACCATCGGCATGGGCTTTGATATCGGTACACTCAACCGCGGTAAAAGTGCCAATTTGGTGTATTACTATCTGATGGGTGAGAAATTGGATGATGTAGTTGCTCCACCTTCTTCCAAACCAAGTACCCCCTCTGCAAAATCCAATATTGACTTAAGAAAGCCCTATTACGAAGGTTATCAATTAGGTATCACGGTCAATCCGGTATTTGAAGGCGGTACATTGAATACCGACAAAGCCGGTATGTATGCGTCCAATTTCACCATCAACAAGCTCGGCGGTAAAATTAATACGGCCGGCAATATCTCCCGCTTTACGGGTATTTTTTCCAATTTCGACAGTTCCGACAGCGGTGACTTCACTGTTAAAGATGATGTCGGTGGAGGTTCGGTAACATTTGAAGCACCTAATAGCTATAGCGGTAAAACCATTATCGACGGCACTACTTTGGCATTAAGTAAGACAGGCAGTATTGCTTCCAGCCGCGGTGTGGATTTAACAAAAAGCTCATCTGTTTTTGACGTATCTGGCGTAACCGGTTCGGCCAGTACGATACAAAATCTGAACGGCATCAGTGGTAGTACCGTTCAAACAGGTGAAACCGTATTAACCGCCGGCACAGTAGAAAACACTGAATTCGCCGGCAGCTTTACCGGTAACGGCGGGTATATTAAGGCCGGTAGCGGTCGTATGCTGTTAAGCGGCGACAGCAACGGTTTTACCGGTGTCAATAGTGTGAACGGCGGCGAGCTCCGTGTGAACGGTATACTGGGCGGCCGTTCTCTGAATATTGCATCAGATACGGTATTGAGCGGTAAAGGAACGGTAGGCGGTACAGTTACAGCCCAATCTGGCTCAAATATTTCCCCAGGATCAGACAGTCAAGATACTTTGACATTATCCGGCAATCTTGAAGCACTGACAGGCAGCTCTTTATCGCTGCAAACCACATTAGGTGGAGATGACAGCTCGACAGACCGTCTGGCGGTAACAGGTAACACATCCGGTAACGCTGTTGTCAAGGTCAGCAATATGGGGGGCAACGGTGCCAAAACTAAAGAAGGCATCAAAGTGATTGATGTCGATGGTTCGTCTGATGCCGTTTTTACCATGTCTCAACCTCTGACCGTAGATTCTTATGAATACCGCCTAGTGAAAAACGGCTTGGCTACTCCGACCGACGGCGACTGGTATCTTCGCAACACTTATCGTTCAGGCATAGCCAACTATTTGGTTGCAGCTGCGGCCAATACCTCAGGTAGTTTTGAACTGTTATCCACCATGCATCAACGTAACGGCACACTAAAATCCGGTGCGTCCGATACACAAGAAACTTGGGCACGCTTGATAGGAAGCCGCGATACGCTAAAAGGCAGCAATCAGTTTGAATACAAACAAAATCTATGGGGTATGCAAATCGGTAAAGACTTATGGCGCAGCGGAGGCGATAACCGCAGCCGTTTCGGGCTTAGTCTGCAATACCTGCGCGGCGATGCCGACGCTTATGACAATGACCGTCGAAATGTCGGTTTAAGTACGGCTACAGGTAAAGTTAAGTCACATACCGGCGGTATCGGCATTTATCATACTGCCGTAGGAAAACAAGATTGGTATGTAGATACGGTTGCCCAAGTAAACCGCATCAGCAATACCCTGACCGACACCGAAAACCGCTCTTCCAAGTTCAAGGGCACTCAAGTCGGCTTATCGGTTGAAGCAGGTAAAGCCTTCGCACTGTCGGAAAGCTGGAAAATCGAGCCTCAAGCACAATTGTCCTATCTTTATACCCGCTACAGCAAAACACATGACAATTTTGCCAATGTCAAAGTACATAACCCCGACAGTCTGCGGTTACGTTTGGGAACTCGCGTGAACAAACATATTACAGCCGCCAATAAAGATATGGACTTCTATGCCCTTGCCAATCTGCAACACGAATTTAACAGCACCAATAAAGCCACCTTTAACCACGCAAGCGGTAATGCTTTAACGGTGGATGAAAAATTCAAACGCAGCGGTATTGAAGCAGGCATGGGTATGCAGGTGAAAGTAGGCTCCGACAGCCATCTGTACAGCGACCTGCGCCACCTGCACCTGTTTGGCAACAAAGGCCATGAAACCCGTTTTAACGTTGGTCTTAAAACCAAGTTCTAATTTTTGAACGCCACGGATTCGCATTGCAAGTACGACACTTGGGATGCGAATCCGTTTTTTCAGATACAATTGCGCTCAAACATTCCTCCAAATAATTTATTCGTGAATCACCTCAAACAGCGTTTCTACATAAATCGCAACCGCATCAATAAACCACAAGATCACGGATTTAAAGGCCGTCTGAAAATTTCAGACGGCCTTGCTTTAAGAGTCGATACTGCCCCAATATATCTCGCCCTTATGCGGCAATTTCATATTCGGCAGCCAAAACGGTTTACCTTGCCAACCTTTCTCCGTACCTGTCACCTGATAAAGAGTTAACAGAAAACCTTCAGGCAGGAGTGCGCATCAAGGCCGTACCTCGTCACAACAAAATCATTACGCTTGCAAAATGGCTGGAAATCAAACCCGATGAATTGGTATAGCTTAGAAATAAAAGACGAAATTGAAGCCAAGAAAGCCAAGTGGGAAGAAAGCATAGGCTATCAAGAGCGTGAATTATTTGAAATTTTTCTTAACCTGCCTGCACCGCAACGGAAAATTGTTCGCAAAGTTATTTTGGCTTTCGGTAAGGCTTACAACAGATAGAAACAACAAAAAAGGCCGTCTGAAAAATATTTTTCAGACGGCCTTCTACTGCTTAATCAACAATCAAGCCAATTCTTTGCGCAGTTTCTCGGTCACGTTCATCATTACCTGCAGCTGCTCGACGGTTTCTTTCCAACCCCGTGTTTTCAAACCGCAATCGGGGTTGACCCACAGGCGTTCGACAGGGACGACTTCGATGGCCTTGCGCAATAAATGCTCCACTTCGGCTTCGGTCGGTACGCGCGGGCTGTGGATGTCGTACACGCCCGGGCCGATGTCGTTCGGATATTTGAATTCGCCGAACGCGGTCAGCAATTCCATGTCGGAACGCGAAGTCTCAATGGTAATCACGTCGGCGTCCATACCGGCGATCGCGGGCAGAATGTCGTTGAATTCTGAATAACACATATGGGTGTGGATTTGGGTGCTGTCTTCGCAACCGCTTGACGACAGGCGGAAGGCTTCGCCGGCCCAGGCCAAGTATGCGTCCCAATCGGCGCGTTTGAGCGGCAGGCCCTCGCGGATGGCCGGTTCGTCGATTTGGATAATCTTGATGCCGGCTTTTTCCAAATCCAATACTTCATCATTTAAGGCCAAGGCGATTTGTCTGCACACGGTGCTGCGCGGAATGTCGTTGCGCACGAATGACCATTGCAGAATCGTTACCGGGCCGGTGAGCATGCCTTTCATCGGGCGTTTGGTCAGGGTTTGGGCATAGGTTGACCAAGCGACGGTCATGGCGTTCGGGCGGCTGACATCGCCGTAAATCACAGGGGGCTTCACGCAGCGGCTGCCGTAGCTTTGCACCCAGCCGTATTGCGTGAAGGCAAAGCCGCTCAGCAATTCGCCGAAATATTCCACCATGTCGTTACGCTCGGCTTCGCCGTGTACCAACACGTCAAGGTTGAGTTTTTCCTGCTCTTCCACCACCAGCGCGATTTCTTTTTTCATCGCGGCTTCGTAGTCGGCGGCTGAGAGTTCGCCTTTTTTGAACGCGGCACGCGCTTGGCGGATTTCGGTGGTTTGCGGGAACGAACCGATGTTGGTGGTCGGCAGCAACGGCAGATTCAGCCAAGCCTGCTGCGCTTTGATGCGCTCGGCAAACGGCGATTTGCGCTGATCGGCACCTTCGGGCAGGTCGGCCAAACGTTTGGCGACTTCGGCGCGGTGGATTTCGCTGCTGTTGGCGCGTGAATCAGCAGCGGCCTGACTGTCGGCCAATTCGGCGGCAACCGCTTCGCGGCCTTGGTTCAACGCGGTTTTCAATACGCGCAATTCTTGGGTTTTCTGCAAAGTGAAGGCCAACCATGAGAACAAGGCAGGTTTGTCGGCTTTCAGTTTTTCTTCCACCGATAAATCATATGGCGTGTGCAGCAGCGAACAAGAGCTGGAAATCCACAAACGCTCGCCCAATTTGGCTTTCAGCGGCTCAATGGTATCCAACACCTTGTTCAGATTCGCGCGCCAGATGTTGCGGCCGTCAATCACGCCGGCAGACAACACTTTGTCGTAATCGGCAAACGCGTCCAGCTGCTCGGGCGCACGCACCAAATCAATGTGCAAACCGTCAACCGGCAAGGCTTTCAGACGGCCTGCATGTTCGGCCACCGAACCGAAATAAGTGCTCAACAGGATTTTGGCGTTCACTTGACCCAAAACAGCATAGGCCGTCTGAAAAGCGTCCAGCCATGCTTGCGGCAGGTCAACCGTCAGCGCAGGTTCGTCGATCTGAATCCATTCGGCACCGGCAGCCGCCAGCTCGGTCAGGATTTCCACATAAACCGGCAGCAATTTAGGCAGCAGGCTCAAGCGGTCGAATTCGGTTGCGCCTTTTTCTTTGCCAATCCAAAGGAAGGTCAGCGGGCCGACAATGGTCGGTTTGGCTTTGTAACCCAAAGCCTGCGCTTCTTTCAGCTGCTGAACGTAATGCGCGGCATTGGCTTTGAATTCGGTATCGGCGTGGAATTCGGGTACCAAATAATGATAGTTGGTGTCGAACCATTTGGTCATTTCGATGGCAAACTGGTCTTTGTTGCCGCGCGCCAGTTGGAAATATTGTTCCAACGTCAGGTTTTGGCTGTCAAAACCGAAACGCGCCGGAATCGAACCGGTGGCTACCTGCAAATCCAAGATATGGTCGTAAAACGTGAAATCGGCCACCGCCACAAAATCCGCATCGGCTTCGGCTTGGTGTTTCCAGTTTTTTTCACGCAAGGTTTTCGCCACTTCGAGCAACTCCTGTTCGCTCACTTCTTTGCGCCAGTATTTTTCCTGCGCAAACTTCAATTCGCGGAATGCGCCGACGCGCGGAAAACCTGAAAAATGTAATGTCGCCATGTGCTCTCTCCTGTTTCGTCTATTCAAAGTTAAAAAATCGGGTTAAGGCCGTCTGAAAAATGTTGAAGCCTTGCAGGTCGGGTTAAAAACCCAACGCTGAAATTTTAAGATTTTGCTGGGTGTACAACCCAACCTACCGCTGTATGCAATAATCAAGCGGTTTGCGACAACGGGCGCACGCCCAAAGTGTGGCAAATCGCATAAGTCAATTCGCTGCGGTTAAGCGTATAAAAGTGGAAATCCTTCACCCCCTCGCGCGACAACACTTTCACCATATCGATGGCAATGCTCGCCGCCACCAGATTGCGCGTACCCTGATCGTCGTCCAAACCGTCATACATACGCGCCAGCCAGTTCGGAATCTTCACATTGGTTACTTGCGCCATCTTGCCCAGCTGTTTGAAATTCGTTACCGGCAAAATCCCCGGCACGATTTCCGCGTCAATCCCCACGGTCACGCAGCGGTCGCGGAAACGCAGATAGCTTTCCACATCAAAGAAAAACTGGGTAATCACATGATTCGCGCCCGCATCGATTTTTCGTTTCAGATTAATCAAATCCGCCTGCGCCGATTTTGCCTCAGGATGCACTTCCGGATAGGCCGCCACCGAAATATCGAAATCGGCCACCGAACGCAGCACCTTCACCAAATCCTCCGCATAAAACGGCTTTTTCGCATAACCCGCCGGCTCGTCGCCGCGCAGAGCCACGATGCGGCGGATACCGCTGTCCCAATAATCTTGCGCAATCCGTTTCAATTCCTCAGGAGAGGCATCGATACCCGTCAGATGCGGCGCAGCCTCCAAACCCGTCTGCTGCTTGATGTTTTTCACAATCCCGTGCGTGCGGTCACGCTCACCCGAATTGGCACCGTAAGTCACCGACACAAATTTCGGATGCAGCGTTTTCAAACGGTAAATCGAATCCCACAGCATCGTTTCCATCTGCTCGTTTTTAGGCGGAAAAAATTCGAACGACACATTGATGTCGCCTTTCAAATCGCACAAACTGTTGTTCAGCGCATTAATTTCTTTTGCGTAGCTCATGTCTTCTACCTCTTTGGCAATGGTGCTGCGTTTCTGTTTACGCCATCTTATTTTTTTCACAATCATGAGTCAATTTCAAAATTTTCAGATTAATCATGAATTATTTTAATAAAAAATAACAGGAAGATTTTTTGTGATTCGGATTTAATCTTTTTATTTCAAACCAATAAAAAGGCCGTCTGAAAATTTTCAGACGGCCTCAACCCACTTCAAAACCTATTTCAACCATTTGCCGAATAAAGATTCAAACACACCCTTTTCCTGCTTCAACACAGGCCGGCTGCGGCATTTCGGACATTGCCCGCACGACGGAATCTTGTCGGAACGAATCAAATAATCCGCTTTCCAACCGCATTGCCCGCATCTCCAGCGTAAAGGATATTTAGGAGGAAGCGGCATCGTTTACTCCTTGATATAAGGATAAAACGGCTTGCCCCAATCATGCTGCGCATTTTGCTGCATGATCATCAAAACCAGCGGAATCAAGCCCGACAAAACCGCACAGGCATCGCGCAACTGCTCGCGGTTGGCGCGGCTTTCAAATGTCGCTCCGCCGTGTACCAACTGGTTACGCAGCGTGTACAGGCGATCGAACACCACCAGCAGCACCATATCCGTATCCTGGGCAACCAAGGCCGTCTGAACTTTTTTCTTCGCCTGTTGAAAACTTTCCTGCCATGCAGATTCGCTGATTTTACCGTTGTGAAAATCCCAAAACGGCTGAAACGCAAAACGGTTGTCCAACAACACCCGAATACTGCCCGAAAACGTCTGCCACACCAAACGGTAAACCGACTTATCCTTATCCAACCGGCACACCGTTTGCAGAAATTCACGGAAATCACCGCGGTCACCCGACATCGCACGCCCGTCGATTTCACGCGCATAAGCCGCATTAAACGCAATCCAAAGCGTAATAAAGCGCGTATCCAAATCCTCCGCCGCCTCCGCACGTTTCAACCAGCTTAAAGCACGGTGCAGACGCAGACGGAGAGATTCGGGGTAGGTATCTCGGTGTTGGTGGTAGTGTTGGGCTACTTCATTTAATTCCATAAACTGCTCCTTTGAGTAATTTCGTCATTCAGAAGCATTACGTTGCAATTCACGGCAAATAGATTCATTGATTTTAATGAAATCCTGCCAAGCTATTTTTTCACTTAAATATTTCACATAAAAATCTTCTACACGACAAATCAAAGGACGAGTTTCGTAAATCGTACATAATTTACTTTGCTCATCAAAATACTGACAAATGCCATCGCCCCTATCTAAAAAAGCGGTTTGTTCACTTTGATTGACACGACGACAGCATTCGCCACATGCATTACAGGAAAAAGAAGAAAAATGGTGCAACATAAAAATACAATATGGATAAAGGCCACCTGAAAATTCTCAGGCAGCCTGTTTCAATGTCAGTTTATGCTTTAAGATCTTGTGGAAAGGCCTCTTGAATTTGATCGTGTAATACCAATAAATTGCTGTCAGCATCACCCATTAAATTACCTTGCTCATCTAAAATCGGTGTATCCAAAACAGCTTTAATCAGCTGCATCAATTTCACGTTCTTTAATACAATCAATTTGGCATCTTGTTCATACATTGAGTAATCCGTACCGTGATCATCAATGATTTTTTGCAAGCGTTTCAAATTGCGTCGCGAATGTTTACGTAACAAAGAAAGAATATTGCTGGCACGTTTTGCCACTGAACGGATACCTTCAGTTAATGCAATTGCAGCTTCTATATCGGTTTGAAATCTTCTTGCTTCAGTTAAATTACTGTGTGCATCATTTAATTTACCTTCTGCTTTTGACCCCATATACCAACCAGCAATCAATAATGCAGGACCCGCAGTTAATGCACCCAAAGCCATCATACCGCCTGCTACACCCATACCACCTGACGCAAGCGTACCACCACCCAACCATGCTAAAGTTGCATTGGTTGCTGCTGCGCCACTTAAAGAGCTGATTGCTGTACCTGTACCTGCTGCTGCAAATGCCATTGTACCGCTGTATGCGCCAAATGCAGTTAACGCACCTCCGGCTAAGCCTGTACCCGCCCCCAAACCTGAGCTTATTACAAAAGAAACCTGTTTCTGCATACTTAGTAAAACATCAGTACTGAATTCTTTCAAATTCAAATTACCCAAATCACCATCATGCTCAAAATCAACATTTTTAATCTGCTCAAACGTGGTCAAGAAATCTTTTACATTGGTAGCCAAAGTATCTACTTTCTTATGGCCTAAGTCTTGTAAAGCAGCCTCACATTGCACACGCGCACTGTCCAATTTCTTTTGTGCACGTTCAACTATTTCACGTGCATTTTCATTTAATGTATTTGCATCATTATTGTCAATAATCGCTTTACCACCCTTATACAGACCGGCTGCAGCTAAACCTACTCCAATAATCAATGGAATTGCCATTTTTCACTCCTTACTCATTAACCAGATCAGCCAATTCTTTATTAGCTTTAAACAACTTTTGCATCACATCTGCAAATTCTTCAATATATTCATGATCGATAGATAATACTGTACAAACAGTTTCAATCAGTTGCTCTTCTTCAGCTTCAAAGTTACCACTACTATATCCAGCACCAACCAACTCACAAATAAAGATTTTCTTTTCACGCTCTGAAAGCTTTAAACCCAATGCTTTTTTAGGCTCAACAATGGCATAAACAGTCGTGTTCAAAATTTCTTGCTTTATTTTTGGTAGGGAAGCCATACTGGCTTGAATTTTTTCGGGAGTCAGTGTCAAAATATCTTCTCCGCCCTCAACCAAATACTGCATAACATCTTGTTTAACCAAAGTATTATCTGAATATTTATTTAAAACCTCATTAATAGATTGCTTGAGAGAATACCAAAAAGCAGGAAAATGACCTTTATGAAATTCATGCTTTACAAAATCAACAGAGGAAAAAAGTATTCCTCTCCAATCAGCCCGACCAGCAGCTAATTTCTCATCAAAGGAAATACAATTCGGACTTAAAGATTCTTCTAAAAATTTCCCCACTCCATCAGAACGCCCCTTATTTGCAAACAGTTCATTTTGATACTCCGTCAGCATGGCCTCTTCTGCAATATTGATACTGGACAAAAATTTATTCAATATAACATCAGAATTTCTAGCAACCATTTTCTCCGAAGCATTATTTTCATCGGAAGCCATCATAACTAGCATAGCCAACTCTAAAAAACAGGCTTTTTTTAAAGAAGTAGAAAGCTGATTCAAAAACATAATAAAAATCTCCTAAATAATTAAAATATTATCTGAAAGCATAGCAGAATCAAGTTCCGCTAAATTATTGATACTGATTTTCTTGCCCAATATCTCGGCAAATCGGTTCATTCCCTCACAAAACTCATCTGCAGAAATATCCTCTTTTTCCAATAATGTAAAAAGTGCTGTAGTTTCCTTGTCCAACTTCGCCACTTTAGTAGCAAACAATTCTTTAAAGCCTAATTCATATTGCTTTGCCAAAACTACAGCTGCCGCACACTGCATTTCTATTGTTTGTCTTCTTTCAGCAGACAGCTTTGCTTCTTTTAATGCATCAAAAAAGCCTTGATATAGGGAATTAGTAATTGCATATCCCACTATTCCGCCAATCATTCCGCCCAATACAGGAATGGGAATTGCAATTTGCCCTATCATGGTAAAAGTGCTCGTCGACAACATACCTGTTGCAACCAGTCCCATTTCTTGCGCTAATTCTGTTTCATTAATTTCTCCTTTCACATAACCTGCAACAGACTTAGTTGTAGATAAACATACAGACACTACTGCAGCAGGCAGACCTGTTTTTGATAAATTTCTAACAATGATGCTACCTGACTGCTGCATATAGCTTTTGACAACTGAACCTGCAAATGCTGTACTATAGCCAATACCTGCCGATTTCAAAGTACCTGCCGCAGTATCCATGATTGCATCACCTAATTCTTTATCGCCCGCCCACACTGCGATCGCATTGCTGACAGCCGAAATACTACCTCCGATGGCAGCACCAAATTTTGCTCCCTCTAAACCCGCTTTATGGCTGACTCCTGCAATGTCCTTAGCTGTTTCCCAACGTGGATTTTGCCGGTATCGAATCGCTTCCTCGGTAGTTAAACCCGAATCAGTAATTTTGTGCTCTAACTTGCGATAATTTTCAGATTGTTTTTCAAGCTTATCTGCTAATTCAAACTTTCCTTCTTTACGAACAACCGTTGCTTGCTCTTTTAATTTTTGAGCCTGTTCACGACAAGTGGCTTTCATAGTTTCTACATGTTCAGTAGGGACTTCTAATTTATCTACTGACATA